>DASUCN010000001.1:0-27782 GCA_036276015.1 Gaiellaceae bacterium
CGACCGCCTGAACCACGCCGTCACGATCGAGCACGACACGGACGAGCACGTCGGCGTCGGCTCCATCGTCTCGATCGCGGACGAGGACGGCGACGAGATGGAGGTCGAGATCTCCGCCGTCGGAGGGGTCTCGCCCGACTCCCCGCTCGGCTCGGCGCTCATGGGGGCGGTCGTCGGCGACACGGTCGCGGTCGAGGCGCCGAGCGGGTCGTGGAAGGCACGCGTGCTCGGGATCCGGCGCGTGTGACGGCGCTCTCGGTGCTTCACGCGCGCGAGGAAGCGCGCTTCGTCGAGACGCATCCACGTTCGCGCGAGCTTGCCGAGCGCGCGCGGGCCACGCTGTTCGAGGGCGTGCCGATGCACTGGATGCGCAAGTGGCCCGGCGGCTTTCCCGTGTTCGTGCGGGAGGCGAAGGGAGCGCACTTCGTCGACGTCGACGGGATCGAGTACGTCGACTTCTGTCTCGGCGACACGGGCGCGATGACGGGACACGCCCCCGACGCGACGCTCGAGGCGGTGACGACCCAGTCTGCCAAGGGCATCACGCTGATGCTTCCGAGCGAGGACGCGCTGTGGGTCTCGCAGGAGCTGACGCGGCGATTCGGTGTCTCCGCCTGGCAGTTCGCGCTCACCGCGACCGACGCGAACCGCTTCACGATCCGCCTCGCGCGGCACGTGACCGGCCGTTCGACCATCCTCGTGTTCAACTGGTGCTACCACGGCACCGTCGACGAGACGTTCGCCACGCTCGGCGACGACGGCGTCGTGCGGGCTCGGAGCGGCAATCTCGGGCCGCCGGTCGACCCGGCGGTGACCACGCGTGTCGTCGAGTTCAACGACGTCGCCGGCCTCGAGCGCGAGCTCGCGCGTGGCGACGTCGCGCTCGTCCTCGCCGAGCCGGCGCTCACGAACGTCGGCATCGTCCATCCGGAGCCCGGGTTCCACGAGGCCCTCCGCGATCTCACCCGGCAGCACGGAACGTTGCTCGCCATCGACGAGACACACACGATCTGCTGCGGGCCTGGTGGGTACACCCAAGCGCACGGGCTCGAGCCCGACGTCGTGACCATCGGGAAGCCGATCGCGGGAGGCATCCCGGCCGCGGCGTACGGGTTCTCGGAGGAGATCGCCGCACGCCTTGCGGGCCGGATCGAGCTCGAGGACGTCGACGTCGGGGGCATCGGCGGGACGCTCGCTGCGAACGCGCTCTCATTGGCCGCCATGCGCGCGACGCTCGGTGACGTGCTGACCGAGGAGGCCTTCTCGCGCATGATCCCGCTCGCGACCCGGTGGACGGATGGCGTCCAGGCGGGCATCGACGAGTCCGGTCTGCCCTGGCACGTGACGCAGCTCGGCTGTCGGGCGGAGTACCTCTTCGGCCCCGACCGGCCTCGGACCGGCGCCGCGGCCCACGCTGCTTCGAACTTCGAGCTGGAGCGCTACATGCACCTCTTTGCGCTCAACCGCGGCATCCTGCTGACGCCGTTCCACAACATGGCGCTCATGTCGCCGGCGACGACCGAGGCCGACGTCGACCGGCACACCGAAGTGTTCCGCGAGGCCGTGCTCGAGCTCGCGACCGGCGCGCTTTAGGCCGCGACGCGGCGGACCGGGTCGCCGACGGAAATCGTCCCCGGGACGATCACCTTCGCGTTCACGCCACGCAGACGAAGGCGGCGACCCTCGGGCGAGTTGATGAACTTGAGCGCGTCCGAGCCGAACCGTGCCGAGAACTTCGCGCAGCCCGTGTGCGGCAGCTCGGAGATCTGCACGACGAGCGACTTGCCGATCGCGAGTCTGCTGCCTGCGGGGAGGCTCTCCATATCGAGCCCCATGTCGACCAGGAGGTTGTCGCCGGCGAGCGCCCAGCGCTCGGGTTCGGCGATCAGGCCGAGGAGGTGGGTCGAGGCGATCGTGAGCTGCGCCTCGCGGCCGAGCGAGCCGTCGGCTTCCACGAACGGCTCCCAGCGATCGCCCACGAGCCCGTCGTCGAGCGTGACCTCGGCAGAGTCGGGAGTCTCGCGCTCGCCCTCGCGCGGTCGGCGCACGATCAGCTCGAGCGTGCCCCGGTCCGTCGGGAGCGCTCGCAGCTCCTCGAGATGCATGTCGAGCTGCTCCCGGGTCGCCCTGAGGTCGGTGCTCACGGGCGCCGATGCTAGCTGGCGCGTCACCGCGCAAGCGACGCTGTGGCATAGCCGCCTGCGGCTGCTGCGCGCAGCAGTTCGCCGTCGGCTGCGATGAGGACGGAGTCGCTCGTGGCCGCTCGCTCGTACGACGCGAGATGGATCGCGTCGAACCCACGAAGACCGTGCTCGCTCGCGAGGAGTGCTGCGCGGTCCGCGATCGATGCGTGCAGCTCGACCGGCTCGACCTGCTCGAGCAAGATCCTTGTCGTATCGAGTGCTTGTGCGGCCGCGCGAGGGCCGATACGCCGGGCGCGGCGCGCGCGAGTGACGGCCGCATGCGCCTCCGGGATCAGAACCCTCGACGAGCGGACCCGGCGCGCGGTGAAGAAGACGTCGCGCGCGTGATCTGTTCCTGGCTCGAGGAGCACCAGCTTGACGAACGCCGACGAGTCGAAGTACGCAATCAGCGGCGGTCCTCGAGAACCATGTCGCTCACGAGGGGGCCGTCTCCTTCGAGCGGGATAGGTGGCGGCAGCCACTTCGTCTTGGGTCGCTTGGCGGGCGTGACGATGCCTTCGCGAACGAGCCGCTGGTAGTGGGCTTCGTCCTCATCGATAGGCCCGAGACGTGCGACAGGAGTGCCGTGGTCGGTGACGATCACTTCGGCGCCTTCACGGACACGTCCGACGTACCGGCTGAGGTTGAGCCGGAGCTCGCGAATGCCGACCTCCATGCGCTCCATTGTAGTTACAAGCTATAGCAGAAAGTAGTGTCTATTCGGGGCGTGTCCGCTCGTACGTCACGTAGGCGAAGGGCGTCCCGTCCTCGGCGACGTGCTCCTCGCGTCTCGACTCGACGAAGCCGGGGGCGGCGGGGAAGTACGTGTCCCCCTCGACGTCGACGTCGATCTCGGTCACCAGGAGCTCGTCTGCGACGAGCAGCGCAGCGGCGAAGATCTCGCCGCCACCGATGATCGACACCCGCTCGGCTCCTTCGACGAGTGCGAGCGCTTCGTCGAGCGAGCCTGCGCGCTCAGCGCCCTCCGCGCTCCATGCCGGATTGCGAGTGACGACGACATTGCGCCGGCGAGGCAGTGGCCGGAAACGCTCCGGAAGCGACTCCCACGTCTTCCGGCCCATGACGACCGGATGGCCCATCGTGATCTCTCGGAAGTGAGCCAGGTCCTCGGGCAGACTCCAAGGCAGGCCTCCGTCACGCCCGATGACGCCGCCGCGCGCTACTGCGGCGACGAGCGAGATCATCACGTGTCGACCGGGGTCGACACGTGGTGGGGAGGGGTGTGGGGAACGGGGAGGTTCCCCACGCTCGCAAGAAGAAGGGGGCGCGCGGGGGAAACATGGTTTCCTCCGCGACCGCGAGCAATCGGCGAGCGGTTCACACCGCGATCGGCGCGCGGATCGCCGGATGGTGCTCGTATCCGACCACCTCGAAGTCCTCGTAGGCGTAGTCGAAGATCGAGGGCGGACGCCGGAGCAACCGGAGCGTGGGGAACGGGTACGGGTCGCGCCCGAGGAGCGTCTCGACCTGCTCGCGGTGGTTGTCGTAGATGTGGCAGTCGCCGCCCGTCCACACGAGGTCGCCGACCTCTAGGTCGCATTGCTGCGCGAGCATGTGCGTCAGCAGGGCGTAGCTCGCGATGTTGAACGGCACTCCGAGGAAGACGTCCGCCGAGCGTTGGTAGACCTGGCACGAGAGCCGCCCGCCGCCGCCGACGTGGAACTGGAAGAACGCGTGACACGGCGCGAGGGCCATTCTCGGGATCTCGGAGACGTTCCATGCGCTCACCACGATCCTGCGCGAGTCGGGATCCTCCCGCAGGAGGCGCACGACCTCCGCGATCTGATCGACATGACCCCCGTCCGGGGTCGGCCAGCTGCGCCACTGGACGCCGTAGACCGGACCGAGCTCGCCGTTGGCGTCCGCCCACTCGTCCCAGATCGTCACGCCTTGCTCCTGCAGCCAGCGGACGTTGGAGTCGCCACGCAGGAACCAGAGGAGCTCGAGCGCGACCGACTTGAAGTGCACCTTCTTCGTCGTCACGAGCGGGAAGCCCTGGGCGAGGTCGAAGCGCATCTGGTAGCCGAACGTGCTGAGCGTTCCCGTGCCCGTGCGGTCCGCCTTCGGCTCGCCGTGCGCTACGACGTGCCTGACGAAGTCCTCGTACTGGGCCACGCTCCGACGATAGCGGGCGTCCCGGCGACCGCTGCGCTGCGGTCGAGACCGTGGTTGATGCCTTCGGTCAGATGCTCCTCTTCGGCTCACCCTCGATTGATCGTCTCGCCTGCGATGGAGGAGGTCTTCGACGATACGGGCTGGCGCGTGGGGCTCATCGTGCACGATGCTCGGCCCTACTACGTGGCGGTGCTCGACTAGTACCGCGCGCCGAGCTCGACCCAGAACTTGAGGAGCGTCAGCGCCTCGCCCCAGCCCACCGAGCACTCGGTGAAGCCCGCCCAGCCCTCGGGCGTGTCCGGATAGCCGTGCTCGCGGAGCCGGACGACCGTGCCCTCGGGCTGCTCCTCGAAGTCGATCTCGACCGTCGTGCCGCCGAGCTCTGCCTGCCAGCGGAAGACGTAGCGCTCCGGCCTGCGCGCCTCGAGCACCGGCCCGCGGTCTTCGGCCGTGATCCGATCCGGCCCCCAGTCCACCCACCGCCACACCACCTCTCCGCCGGGCCGCGGGTCAACCTCGGCGCCGGTCGTGAACCAGGCGTCGAGCTCCTCCGCCCGGGTGAGCGCGTCGTACACCCGCTCCCGTGGCGCGCGCACGAGCGTCGCCATGGTGATCTCCGGCGGGTTCACGTCGTGAGCAGCGGCGTCTCCGAGCCTTCCTCGACGACGACCCAGCCGTCGAATTCGTCGAAGCGGTAGGGCGCGTTCAGCGGGACGACTGCCGAGCCGTCCGAGTCCGTGAGGAAACCGCCGCACAGTGCGGCGAGCTCGCCGTCGCGCGTCAGCCACAGCTCGTACGGCTGCCCCGACGCGGCAGGCACGAGACCGGCGATCGTCAGCTCCATGGGCCAGTTGCCCGCGGCGTCGAGGTCGAAGACGTCGAGGGACGCGGTTGCTACCGGAGCCGCCGGCGTCCCCTGCATCGACACCGTGAAGTCGACGTTCGCGTCGCCCGAGCCAGTGAGACCTGCGCCGAGGGCGAACGCTGTCACGGCGAGAGCGGCCGCGATCGCGACCAGAACGCCTCGCCGCGGCCGGACGGGCAGCTCGATCACGACCGGACGGGGGTCGGGTGGCGGGCCTGCTGCGATCAGCAGCCCGTGCACCCGCTCGAGCCGCGCTCGCTCGTCCGGTGCGAGATCGGTGCCGACGAGCTCGTCGAAGTCGGGATTCATCGCAGCTCCTCCTCGAGTGCGTCGGCCAGTCGCGCGAGCGCGCTGCGCGTTCGCGTCTTCACCGTACCGAGTGGGATCGCGAGGCGTTCCGCGATCTCGCTCTGCGACAGCCCGCTCCAGTAGGCGAGCTCGATCACGGGCCGTTCGTGCTCAGGCAAGACCTCCAGGGCGCGGTGCACGCGCCAGGCCGTCCACGACGCCTCCGCCTCGTCGGAGGGATCGGGATCGCGGCCCGGGCCATCCTCGAGGTCGGCGACCGGCTCGGGTGCCCGCCGGTGCCCGTCCGTGATCGCGTTACGCGCGACCGCGTAGAGCCAGGGTGCGCCACTGCCGCGGGCGGGGTCGTACGTCCGCGCCGAGCGCCAGATCGCGACGAATGCGTCCTGCGTGGCGTCTTCGGCGCGTCCGCGGTCGCCGAGGCGCCGAAGCGCGAGGCCGAGGACCGCGCGCGCGTAACGGCCGTGGAGCGTCGCGAACGCGTCGCGGTCGCCGGAGGCGACGCGCAGTATCAGCTGCCCGTCGGTGGGTTGGGAGACCTCCACGAGCCCCATGATTCCCGGTCCCGGTCGTGCCGACGCCACCCGGGTCGCGAGCGCAGTAGACATGTGTGCATTGCTACGCGCCCGCGACCCGGCCGGATTGCGCCTCGCGCCTACGCTCTCGCTGCGTCGTACTTTGCCGCGACGGCGTCCCAGTTCACAACGCTCCACCACGCTGCGAGATAGTCGGGGCGGCGGTTCTGGTAGTTGAGGTAGTAGGCGTGCTCCCAGACGTCGATGCCGAGGAGCGGAGCCTCGCCGTCCATGACCGGCGTGTCCTGATTGGGCGTGGACTTCACGACCAGGCCGGTGCCGTCCCACACGAGCCATGTCCAGCCGGAGCCGAAGCGCTTCACGCCGGCGTCGTTCACGGCGCTCTTGAGCTCGTCGACGCTGCCGAAGGCGTCCGCGATCGCGTCCGCGAGCGCGTCCGACGGCTCGCCGCCGCCGCCCGGCCCCATGATCTCCCAGAACAGCGTGTGGTTCGCATGCCCGCCACCGTTGTTGCGGACGGCCATGCGCTTGTCCTCGGGGATCGCGTCGAGGCTCGTCAGGATCGTCTCGAGCGACTGCTCGGCGAACTCCGTGCCCTCGAGTGCCGCGTTCAGATTCGTCACGTACGCGGCGTGGTGCTTGTCGTGGTGGATCTCCATCGTCCGCGCGTCGATGTGTGGCTCGAGCGCGTCGAAGGCGTAGGTGAGGTCGGGAACGCTGAACGCCATGCCTGCTCTCCTCTCGGTACGGGTTTCGTCCGGGCAAGGATATGCTCCGCGCGTTCCCGCCCTGTCCTTGGAGGAAATCGATGTCGAACTTCGTCGAGATCAGGCCTCGCGAGCTCAAGCCGGCGCTCCTCGAGCTGGACGGCATCTCTCGCACCTCGGTCGAGGCCCACTACCGGCTGTACCAGGGGTACGTCGGGAAGCGGAACGAGATCCTCGGCAAGCTCGCGACGGTCGACCTCGGCGCGGCGAACCAGGTCTACTCGGAGATTCGCGCGCTCAAGGTCGATCTCACGTTCGCGGTCGGCGGGATCAAGAACCACGAGCTCTACTTCGACCATCTCGGCGGCGAGGGCGGTGACCCCGACGGCGCGATCGCCGCGCTGATCGAGCGCGACTTCGGCTCGGCCGACGCCTGGCGTGCCGACCTTCGCGCGACCGGAATGGCCGCCCGAGGGTGGGCCTGGACCGCCTACGACTGGGACGAGGGCCGACTCTTCAACTACGTCGGGGACGCGCAGAACACCTTCCCCGTCTGGAATGCGACGCCACTCGTCGCGCTCGACGTGTACGAGCACGCGTACTTCCTCGACTACCAGACCGATCGCGCCGCCTACATCGAGGCGTTCCTGAAGAACCTCGACTGGGGAGTCGTGAACGGCTGGGTCGACTCCTATCGCATCCCGACCGAATAGGGCGTGACGGAGGCGCTCGCCATCGCGGGCGGTTACGTTCTCGGCTCGCTGCCGTTCGGCTACTGGGTGCCGAAGCTCGTTCGCGGCGAGGACATCCGGACGAAGGGGAGCGGGAACGTCGGCGCGTCGAACGTGTTCCGCGTCTACGGGCGCTCGCTCGGAGTCCCTGTTGCCGTGCTCGACCTCGCGAAGGGCTTCGCCGCTGCGTCTCTCGGGCTGTGGGCGGGAGGTGCGCTCGTGGGCGTGCTCGCCGCCGCGGCGGCGATGGTGGGTCACGCGAGGCCGATATTCCTTGGCTTCGAGAGGGGCGGAAAGATGGTCGCGACCGCCGGAGGCGCCACGTTCGCGCTGGCGCCGCTGGCAGCGTTCCTCTGCGTCGGCGTGTGGCTCGTCACTTTCGTGCTCACGCGTTACGCCTCTCTGGCCTCGATCGTGACGGCGCTCGCTCTGGCCCTCTTCGTCGTCGCCTTCGACTACCCGTGGCCGATCGTCGGGTTCGGGATCGCGGGCGCCGCTGCCGTCATCGCGCTCCACCGGCAGAACATCCGCCGCCTCGTGGGCGGCACCGAGCACCGCTTCCAGTTGCGGCGCTCACACCACGCATAGAGCGCGACTCAGTCGGCGAGCCAGGCGGCGAGCGTCGTCTGGTGCGGGCTCGGCCGGCCGGTGGCGAGCTCGCTCCGGAGCTCGCCGACGGTGCCGTACCGCTCTGCGACCACGTCGTGGACGTGGATCGTCTCGAAGTTGACCTGCTTCGAGAGCAGGAAGTCCGCGTCGGAGAGATGCGGCAATGTGTCGAGTGCGTCGCGCAGGGCATGGCGCACCGAGTCCTCGACGAATCGCGGCTGCAGGTGCGCGTGCTCGACGACGAACAGCTCGTCGGGACGCTTCAGCAGGTCGTAGATCGGCGCGCTCATCGAGCGCTCGGCGATCTCCACGAGCACTTCCGCGTCGAGGTCCTGCTCGGTGCCGACGAAGAGCGTCTGGCGGCCGCGCTGGTTGTGCGTGGCGATCGGGACGAGCTCGAGGATCTTCTCGATGTCGTCGCCTTCGAACCCGGCGTCGAGCAGGCGCTCGGCGGCGCGATTCCGGACGAGGCCCTGCGCGCACGGGCACGCGTTGATCCCGGTCGCCTCGACGCCGACCGCCCTGCGCGTCCCGGACTCCGACGCGGCGGCGATGCCGCAGAGCGTCACCATCTCCTGCGTCGCGAGGCCGGTGACCGGCGTCCGCCGATGGATGGGCCACTGCGCGCGGATCCAGACCTCCGCCTTGAGCGCCGCCTGGCGCTCCACGACACGGGTAGCGATGTGCTCGGCGAGGACCTCGACGAGCATCGCCTCGCGCTCCACGACGACCTCGATCGCCTCCTCGAAGAGCTCCGGGAAGCGCGACATGTGCACGCCCTTCTGGTCGGCTGCGAGATCGACCGTGCAGTCGATGACCGCCGCCATGACGGTCTCGGCGTCGCCTCGACGGATGCGCACTGCCTTCTGGACACCGGAGACGCCGGCACGCGAGAGCGCGAGTGCGATCTCGGGAGGCGAGGCTTGGAGGTCGTCCGCGAGCTTCAGGCCGTTCGGCACGAGGGCACCGTAGCAGCGAGGGTCTGTCCAGATTTCGTGGCGACGCGGTCCGCTGAGAGTCGTGTCCGACACCGTCGTGCGGAAGAGGTCGCCGTTTCCGTGCGATGAGCAGCGAACGTGTTGCGTCTCAACGGTCGGTGTCACACACCTGTAGCGAGACCGCCACGAGTTCAGCGCAAGAGCCGCGAGAGCCGCCGATCCTTGAGGAGGCGACCGCCCGTCTGGCAGGCCGGGCAGTAGTAGATCGTGTGCTCCTCGAAATCGACGCGCGCGATCGGCGTGCCGCACGCCGGGCACGGCTCGCCGAGGCGGTCGTGGACGAGGTAGACCACCGCGTCGCCTTTCCCCTGCTCGCGCAGAGCGAGAGCCCGAGTCAGGTCGTCGCGCATCGCAGTTGCGAGCCGGTCGACCTCCTCCCCGGTGAGCTCGGTCGACGCCTTGAAGGGCGAGAGCCGCGCACGGAGCAGAATCTCGTTCGCGTGCGCCCGGCCGATGCCGGCGATCGCACGCTGATCGCGAAGGAGTGGATGGAGCTGCCGGCGCTCACGCCCGAGGATCTCGGCGAGGCCAGGCGTGTCGAGCTCGAGCGCATCGGGCCCGAGATGGCCGAGATCCTCGTTCAGCCTCTGGGGGGTGACGAGCCAGACTCCGGCGCGCTTCTTCTTCCCCGCCTCCGTGAGGATCAGCTCGTCGCCGCCGAGGAAGCGGAGCCGGAACATCGGAGTCTTCGGGCCTTTCGCGCCCGCCGGGAGGAACCGGAGTCGCCCTGCGCTCATCAGGTGGACGCGCAGGACGAGGTCGTCACCGTCCATCGGGAAGAGCAGGTTCTTCCCGCGCCGCCGGGCGCCGGCGAGGCGACGGCCCTCGAGCGCCGTGAGCGGTGGGTCGAACGTCTTCAGCGTCGCGACATGCGCGGGCCCTGCCTTCTCGATGGGCGCGCGCGCGACGAGCGGATCCAGCTCGCGTACCCACGCCTCGACCTCGGGGAGCTCAGGCACCCAGTGACGGTACCGCTTCGGCCAACCCCTCCTCGGCCGCCGCCTCGTCGTCGATCGGGTCAGGCATATCGCGGAGGTGGCGCTGGGGCGAGAGGAGCAGCCAGAGGAATGCGGCGCCGCCACCGATTGCGCCGATCACGATCGTCTCGCGTAGCCCGATCCAGGTCGCGAGCGCTCCGCCGAGCAGCGTCCCGAGCGGGATCGTGCCCCAGACCATGAAGCGCATGGTCGAGTTCATGCGGCCCTGCAGCCGCGGAGGGCAGATCGCCTGGCGGTAGCTCACCTGCGCGATGTTGTAGACGACGACCGTGAACCCGAAGACCAGGTTCGCGCCGATGAGGATCGGGATCGCCGCGTTGCCTTCCGGAGCGAGCCCGACGAGGAGGAACGACGGGCCGAACGCCGCCGCCATGACGATCGAGGTCGGGCCGATCCCGAACCGGTCGGAGATGCGGCGGGCCGTGAACGCACCGAGCAGCGAGCCCGCGGCGCCGACCGAGAACACGAGACCGATCACGCCGGCCGACAGGCCGAGCTCGCGGACGAAGAAGACGAGCACGATCGAGAAGGCCAGGCTCGAGAAGAAGTTCGAGGTCGCAGTGCAGCCGGCCTGGGCGCGGAGGTTCGGGTTGTCGAAGACGAAGCGCAGACCCTCCTTCAGCTCGGTCCACAGGCTCGGCTTCGACCCGTCGGCTGCCGTCTCCCGCTTCGGCAGCTCCTCCGGCTTGCGGATGCCGAGCAGGAAGAGCCCCGAGGCGACGAAGCTGAGCGCGTCGACGAGCACGGCGTACGGCGCGGTGAAGATCTGCACGAGCGCGCCGGCCAGGCCGGGCCCGGTCACCTGCGCCGCGGAGCGGCTCACCTCGAGCTTCGAGTTGCCCTCGATGATCTGGTCGCGCTCGACGAGCGACGGGAGGTAGGACTGGTACGCGACGTCGAAGAAGACCTGGCACAGACCCACGAGGAAGACGACCGCGTAGAGGTGCCACAGCGTCAAAGCGTCGGCGGCGTAGGCGAGCGGGATCGTCGCGAGCAGCGCTGCCCGTGCGAAGTCGCCCCCGATGAGGATGGGGCGCCGGCGGAGCCGGTCGACCCACACGCCCGCGGGGAGCGCGAAGATGATGAACGGCAGGAAGTTGAGTGTCCCGAGCACCGCGACCTCGAAGGCGCTGGCGTCGAGTACGAGGATCGCGACGAAGCCGAGCGCGAGGTCGTCGACCTGCGAGCCGAACATGCTGATCGTCTCGCCGGCCCACAGCTTCAGGAAGTCGCCGTGCCGCCAGAGTCCGCCGGTGGGCCAGAACCTACGCATCGCGGTGCTCCGTCGCGAAGTACGCGATGACGAGTCGATGCGGTACGCCGTCCGGCACGTCACTGGCCCGGAAGTCCTCGAGCAGCCGGTCGGCGCGCCGACCGAACCTCCGCGCGGCCGCCGCGTCGAGCCGGGAGAGGACGAGACCCCACGCCGCTCCTTCCGGCGCACGCTCGAGCTGGAACGCGGCGTCGCGCAGGGTCGAGGCGCCGGCCGCACGCGCGTCCGCGGGATCCTCGATCTGGAACAGGAACAGCCGTGCGACGCGGCCGTAGAACTTCTCGGTGACGGCGCGGACCTTCTGCTCGTGCACGACCCGGATCAGGCCGGCGTTCTCGAGCACCTTCAGATGGTGGGCGACCGTGCTCTTCGGAGTTCCGAGCTCGGCCGCGAGTTGCTGGGTCGACCAGGCTCGCTCGCGCAGCAGGCCTACGATTCTTCCTCGAAGCTCGCCGCCGAGAGCACGCAGCTGCACCGGGTCGTCCACGACGAGGACGTCCTCCGCCGGGTAGTCGACGAGATCAGAACGATCCATGATCGCGGAACATACGGGAAATACCGATCGTTCGCAACGACTCTGACCGTCTAGGCTCCGCCGCCGTGGAGCGAGAGCCGATCGTGGTCGAGACCACACGCGGCGACGTCGTCGAAGCAGTCCACCGCGTGCACGCCGTTGCCGTCTCGGACGGTGCCATCGTGGAGTCGGCCGGCGATCCGAGCTACGTCACGTACTTCCGCAGCGCCGCCAAGCCGTTCCAGGCGCTGCCGCTCGTCCGGGTGCGCCCGGACCTCGACGACGCGGAGATCGCCATCGCGTGTGCGTCCCACTCGCATCGGCCCGATCACCTCACCGCCGTGCGGTCGCTGCTCGGGAGAGCGGACGCGGCCGAGGGCGACCTCGAGTGTGGAACGGACGCACCGCTCGAGCACACGTGCTCCGGCAAGCACGCCGCCATGCTGCTGCTCTGTCGCGAGCGCGGCTGGCCGCTCTCCGGGTATCGCCTCGCAACACACCCGTGCCAGGAGGAGCTGCTCCAGGAAGTGGCGGCCGCGGCGGACCTCGACGCGCGTTCGATCACCACCGCCGTCGACGGCTGTGGCGTCCCGACGTTCGCGCTGCCGCTGGACCGCATGGCGCGGGCCTTCTCGCGCCTCGACGAACTCGCCGGGGGGCAGCGTGCGGCGGGCGCGATGCGGGCGCGTCCCGAGCTGGTCAGCGGCACCGTGCGCGTCGATACCGAGCTGATGCTCACCGGTCGCGGCTGGGCGGCGAAGTACGGAGCAGAGGGTCTGCTCTGTGCGGTGTCGGACGGCCTGGGCGTTGCGGTCAAGGTCGAGGATGGCGCGCCGAGGGCTCTCGGGCCGGCCCTGGCAACGTTTCTCGGCGCGCTCGGACTCGAGTCCGGAGACCTCGGGCAGGTCCCCGTGACGAACTCGCGCGGCGAGGTCGTCGGCGAGCTCCGCGCGAGTTAACCATTCGGACCCCTTCCCGGACCGGCGATTTCGGTCTAGGATCCGCGCGCTTTGGTGGTGGGAGCCGGGGCGGCAGGCGGGCCGGCTCATGCATGTGAGGGTCAGTATCCGTTCGAGCGCGAGAGGAGAAAGCCGAGGTCATGCTGTCCGTCGATATCTCTCTCCCCGAGGTCGAGGAGCTCCAGCGTCTCGTCGAGCAAGGGCTCGAGAAGGGTTTCCTCACGTACGACGAGATCGTCGCCGGCCTGGACGACGTCGAGCTCACGAAGGAGCAGATCGAGGATTTCTACGCGTACCTCATCGACCACGCGATCGAGCTCCACGAGGGCGATGAGCACAAGGACTTCCCACATACCGAGCCGGTCCCGGCCGAGGAGGAGAAGGTCGAGCCCAAGCTCGACCTCTCGGTGGAGCCGTCGCTCGACTCGTTGCGGCTCTACCTCCGCGAGATCGGCAAGGTGCCGCTCCTGACGGCGGACCAGGAGGTCTCGCTCGCGAAGGCGATCGAGCGCGGCGACATGCTGGCGAAGCAGCACATGATCGAGGCGAACCTGCGGCTCGTCGTCTCGATCGCCAAGGGCTACCTGGGTCGCGGGCTCTCCTTTCTCGACCTCATCCAGGAGGGGTCGCTGGGACTCATCCGGGCGGTCGAGAAGTTCGACTACCGGCGCGGGTTCAAGTTCTCGACGTATGCGACGTGGTGGATCCGCCAGGCCGTGACCCGGGCGATCGCGGACAAGGCGCGCACCATCCGCATCCCGGTGCACATGGTCGAGAAGCTCAACAAGGTCGTGCACATGGAGCGCCAGCTCGTGCAGCGCCTCGGGCGGGAACCGCTTCCGGAGGAGATCGCCGAGGAGCTCGAGATCGACCCGGACGAGGTTCGCGAGATCCTGCGCATGTCGCAGCTCCCGATCTCGCTCGAGAAGCCCATCGGCGAGGAGGAGGACTCCTCCCTCGGCGACTTCGTTCCCGACGAGCAGGCCGAGTCGCCCTTCGACACGGCGTCCCTCTCTTTGCGGCGAGAGGACGTGGAGCTCGCGCTCTCGGCGTTGCCGGATCGCGAGCGGCGGGTCATCGAGCTCCGGTACGGGCTCGACGGCTCCCAGCCGTGCACGCTCGAGGAGGTCGGGCAGGCCTTTGGCGTGACGCGCGAACGTATCCGGCAGATCGAGAACAACACGCTGAAGAAGCTCGAGTCGCTTCCCGAGGCGCAGGGACTGCGCGACTGCGTGTGAGCGCCCTCCGTTCGCTCGCGTAGACCGCGGTACCGCCTCGGCTAGCCCGAGGACGCGGTCTCGTCGTGCGGCGCGCCCGCGGGCTTCGACTCCGGCGAGCCGCGCTGACGGAGGTAGATGGTGAAGACCACCATCGCGCCGACTGCGAGGAACTCCGACTGCCAGTTCTGGAGCGTCTTCTCCCAGAAGTCCGGATCGGCGAGATAGCGAGCCCACGCCACCGTCGGCTCGGAGTGTTGCCGCTGCTCCTCGTTGAACACACGCCAGTTGTTCAGCGACTGGGCGAGCCACGAGGCGAGGAAGATCGTGGTCATCACCAGCAGGAGGGAGTTGCGGTAGACGACGTTGCGCAGGCCCTGCGTGCGCGCCCAGAGAGGTGACGACGCGGTCGCGTGTCGACCGAGCCTCTGATCCTCGTCGGACTCGAGGCCCACGTCCTGCAGCTCCTTCGACTCGTTCGAGCCCTTCTGCACGAGCCACACGGTTGCCCCGATGAAGACCGCGAACTGGAGGAACTCCGACTGCCAGTTCTCCATCACTGCGCCCCAGAAGTCCGACGTGGTGACGTACCCCCACCACGACACGGGCTCGCCGCCGTGCTCGAGCTGCTCGGCGTTGAAGTTCCGCTGCCCGGCGAACGACTGTGCGCTCACGGTCACGGCGAAGAGCGCCGCGAAGAAGACGGAGAGCCCGTTCTCCTTCAGAACGCGCATCGACTAGAGCAGGCCCACGAGTGTCGCGACGACCAGGCCGAGTGCGACGATCGCGACGTACAGGGCGAACATCCCGGGCATTCCCACGGGATTCCCGCTCGTACGCGCGGCAAAACGGGGGGAACCCCGGAACGGCGTGGCTGGGAGGGGATCCTCCGCGTAGGTTGCCACCACCATGGCACGAGTCGAGTACGTCGGGCACGCGACGGTCTACGTGGACCTCGACGGGGTCAAGCTCCTGACCGATCCGCTCCTGCGAAATCGCGTGGCTCACCTCCGGCGCTCGACGCCCGTGTCCGCGCGAACGCGGCGCGGCCTCGACGCGGTGCTCGTCTCGCATGCGCATTACGACCACCTCGACCTGCCGTCACTCGAGCGACTCGGCAAGAAGCTGCCGATCGTCGTCCCGAGAGGCCTCGGTGCGCTGCTCCGCAAGCGGCGGTTCGAGTCGGTGCTCGAGGTCGAGGCGGGTGAGACGCTCACGATCGGCGATCTCCAGATCCGCGCCGTCCCGGCGGCGCACGATGGCAGCCGGGGCCCTTTCGGAGCTTCCGCCGATCCTTTGGGGTTCGTCGTCTCTGGCTCGAAGACGATCTACTTCGCCGGCGACACTGACCTCTTCGACGGGATGCGCGAGCTCGGTCCGATCGACGTCGCGCTCGTCCCGATCTGGGGATGGGGGCCGGGACTCGGCGGCGGACACCTCGATCCGGAGCGTGCGGCCGAGGCTGTCGCGATGATCGAGCCGTCACTCGTCGTCCCGATCCACTGGGGTACGTATTTCCCGATCCACCTCGGGCTGAGAGGCCCGCCGGGCTTCGTGGACGTACCTCCGCTCGAGTTCCTCGCAGCCATGCGCGAGCACGCGCCGGACGTGGCCGTGCAGGTGCTTCGCCCGGGCGAGACCGTCGAGCTCGACTAGGCGGGCAGCAGCTCCGCGGACGCGAGTGCCGCGACGGCGGCCTCGCGGATCTCGCTCGCGACCTGCGAGACGTCCGCGTTGAACGGTGCGTACGCCACGACGTGCAGCCACGCGGTCTGCTCCGTGATCTCGCCGACCTGGACATAGATCGCCAGCTCGTCGCCCTGCGGCACCGTCGAGGCGGCGTCCAACGTGAGCTGGCGTGCTTCCGCCAGCGGGGCACCGAGTCGGACGGGGAGCTCGACGGTCACGAGTCGCCGTGGGTCGTCCACCGACCGGTTGACCAGGGTCGTCGAGACCATGCGGGTGTTCGGCACGAAGATCCGGCGACCCTCGTCCGTCGTGAGGGCGGTGTAGCTGAGCGAGATCTCGTCGACGATGCCGGTGTGCCCGTCGACGGTCACACGGTCGCCGAGCTTGACCGGCTGCGTGAAGGCCAGGAGCACCCCCGAGCCCAGGTTTCCGAGCGGCGTCGTGAGCGCGAGGCCGGCGATGACGGCGAGGACCGCCGCCGAGCCGAGGAACGCTGCCGCGACCTCGCGCGTCGCCGGGAAGATCGAGAGGACGCTCCACACGCCGATGGCGACGATCAGCGCGATCAGCACACGCAGGAGGAAGCCGAAGGTCGTCCGCCTCCTTGCTGCGACGGTCGGATCGGTCTCGGCGAGACGTCGTTCGTAGCGATCGAAGGCGGCGGTCAGGAGCGCTCGTACGACGAGCACGACGACGAGCCAGACGACGGCAGTGACGAGCGCGCGAACGACGTCGGAGTCCACGCCGGTGCTTTCGGCGCGGATGGCGGAGAGCCTGCCTCAGTCGCCGGCGAGGACGCGTGCCTTGGCCGACGCGTACTCCTCGTCGGTCAGCTCGCCCTTCGTGTGGAGATCGGCGAGCGAGGCGAGGCGTGCGGTGACGTCCGTGGTGACCGGGGCGGCGGGAGTCGGCGCAGGTGCTTGTGGCGCTCGCGCCGCTTTCTGCTCGTCCCACCACGACGAGACCCGGCTCCACGTGTCCGTGAAGAACGCCGACGTCTCGGCGTCCGGGAACTCCACGGCGGTCTGACGCCGGGTGAGCTCGATCCACGTCGCGCCGAGCGCGAGCAGGACGGCCACGATGAGGAGACGAGCGAAGTCGGCGACCTCGGTCGTCAGGAGCAGGATCAGGCCCACGATCGCGAGCGCGACATATGCCCACGCTCTGCTCTGGAGACCGGGTGCGAGCCAGCCGCGCGTCGCGAGCGCTCGGCGCCCGGGGCCTGCGAGCCAGGCCGCCAAGAGGAAGAGGAGACCTACGACGATCATGAGCCGGAACGAGCCGCGCATCAGCTCGGTGAGGATGTTCCACGCGTTGCTCGCGGCCTCCCGGTCGTCCTGGCGGGCGACGAGCTCGTCGACGACGTAGTTGCGCGTCAGCCGGGCTGCGGCGAGACCCAGGAGGCCGACCACGACGAGAACGACGCCGATACCACGCACGGCACGACGGCGATCACGGGCGAGCCAGACCGCGAACCCGAACGCGAGGAGGGTAAGGATCGGCAACACCCAGGCGAGCGTCTTGAGCAGCTGCACTGCGCTCTGCGCGGTATCGAGCTCGTCCGACCGGAGGATCACGATGCGGCCCGCGTCGGCAGGGATCCGGTCGACTACCTGGTCGCCGATCCCGATCCGGTCGGCCGCCTCGATGATGATTGCCCGGAGGTCGAGCGTCACCTCGCCGCCCTGCGTCGAGACACGATCGCCGCCGCCTTCGAGCACCTGGACGAGAGTGGTGTGCGACTCACGCAGGGCGACCTTGAAGAGGTCCTGGAAGACCGGCTGCTCGAGGGCGCGGTCGACGATCTGGTACGACGCCTGGCGGAGGCCGGCGGCCGCTGCGCCAGACAATCCCTTGTAGTCCTCCGGAAGCTGCCCTTCGATCTCGGCCTGCACGTCGACATTCGCGAAGAGCTCATCGACGGCGCGGTTCGCGACGGCACTGCGGATCTCGTCGTTGTCGAGGAGCGACGTGCTCGTGTCGGTGAAGACGCCCGTGTTCAGCGCGACGCGGTTGATCCAGATCGCGAACGACGAGAGCAACAGGAGGAGCCCGGCGACGACGAGTACGACCCAGATTGCGGTGGCTCGTCCGCGGCTTTGCGAGCGGGGTGTGGCCGCCGTCGGAGCTTGGGTACTCACGGCGCGAGAGCCTACTGCTCGCCGAGGCCGAATGCGGCGTGGAGCGCCCCCACGGCGCGGGGGACGTCCGAGCGCGGGATGAGGCACGAGACCTTGATCGGGGAGGTCGAGATGAGGCGCAGGTTGATCTCCTCGTCGGCAAGCGTCCTGAACATGCGGGCTGCCACACCGGGGTGCGAGCGCATGCCCGCGCCGATGAGCGCCACCTTGCCGAGGTCGGAGACCTCGGCGATCTCGATCGGGCCGATGGCCTCCTGCGCGCGAGCGAGTGCGCGGCGGGTCGCCGGGGCGTCGTCCTGCGGTACGGAGAACGAGAGCTCCGCGGACTCGTGCCCGACGTTCGGGAGGATCGTGTCGACGTTCACGTGCTCGGACGCGACCGCCTCGAAGATGGCTGCGGCCGATCCCGGTCGGTCCGGAACGCCTCGGAGATCGAAGAGGATCTCGTCCTCGGAGTGCGTCACCGCGGACACGATCGCCTGCTCGAGCCCTTCCGCCCCTTGCACCCACGTGCCCGCCTCGTCCGAGAACGTCGACCGGGCATGGATCGGGACGTCCTGGTTTCGCGCCAGCTCGACGGCGCGGAGCATCAGCACCTTCGCGCCGGAGGCCGACATCTCGAGCATCTCCTCGTACGACACGCGATCGAGCTTTCGGGCCTCGGGGACGATGCGGGGGTCGGCGGTGAACACGCCGAGCACGTCCGAGTAGATCTCGCACGAGGCGTCGAGCGCGGCCGCGAGTGCGACGGCCGTGGCGTCCGTGCCTCCGCGGCCGAGTGTCGTCACGTCCATCGTGTCGCGTGAGAACCCCTGGAAGCCCGCCACGAGGACGATCTGACCGCGGTCGAGTGCCTGGATGACGCGCACGGGCGTTATCTCGCGGATCTTCGCCTTCGTGTGGACGGGGTCGGTGATGATCCCGGCCTGCGAACCGGTGAACGAGACCGCCTCGTAGCCGAGGTCGTGCACCGCCATCGCGACGAGCGCACACGCGATTCGCTCGCCCGTGGAGAGCAGCATGTCGAGCTCGCGGGGGTGGGGCTGCGGCGAGACCTGATGTGCCAGCTCGATGAGGCCGTCCGTCGTGTCGCCCATCGCGGACACGGTCGCGACCACGCGGACGCCGCGCGCGCGAGCGTCGACCAGCCGCCGGGCGACGTGCTTGATCTTGTCGGGATCGGCGACCGACGAGCCGCCGAACTTCATGACGACGGTTTCGGCCGTCGGATGAGGGTCGGCGCTCACGTGAGCATTCTGGCTTCTGCGGCGCTCGGACGTGGCTGCGACGTGAGACGAGCGTGTGCTTGAAACCGCGTCTAGGCGGGGTGTATCGTTCGCGCGGTCGACGCCGACGGGGAGCGTCGAAGCCGACAAAGGGGGGTCGGAATGAAGCGGATACTCGTGGTTGCGGCGTCTGTCGCGGCGTTCGCGGCGGCAGGAGCAAGTGGTGCTCTCGCCGGTGAGGTGAAGGGCCCTCCTGGCAGCCCGGATACGGCACAGCCGGGCGGGAACCCAGACAAGACGGGCGCATACACGAACTCGAACTCGGCGTGCTCTGCCAGTGGGTTGAACGACTACGACACGCTGGAAGGCCAGAACGCGACACATACGCAGACCGTGGCCGACGCTCACAAGTACTACGGGCTCGAGCCTGGCATCAACGGCCGAGCGGGCCTCTGCCGAGGCGGAACGAACCACAACCGCGACAAATAGGCGACGCTCCGTGGTCGGTCCCGCCGTTCGGTCGGGGCCGACCACGCGACGACCACGGCCGAGTGCGACCGGTCGGCGGCTAGGCTCAGGCGATGCCGCGGAGGGTCATGCTCATCGGGCTCGACTGTGCCGAGCCCTCGCTCGTCCTCGAGCGCTGGCGCGACGAGTTGCCGACGATCTCGGGCCTCATGGAGCGCGGGTCGTTCGGCCGGCTGACGTCCGTGATCCCGCCGATCACCGTCCCGGCGTGGAGCTGCATGATGAGCTCGAAGACTCCCGGCGACCTCGGGGTGTACGGCTTCCGGAACCGCTCCGACCACACCTACGACGGCGGCTTCATCGCGATGTCGACGGCCATCAAGGAGCCGCGGCTGTGGGACTACGTCACGCGCGCGGGTGGCTCGTCGATCGTGCTCTCCGTCCCCGGCTGCTACCCGCCGAAGCCGCTGAACGGCGTCATGGTCGGCTGCTTCCTCACGCCCTCGCTCGACTCGAAGTACACGTACCCGGCTGCGCTCAAGGACGAGATCGCGGACGTCGTCGGCGAGTACCTCTTCGACACGCAGGACTTCCGCACGGACGACAAGGAGTACCTGCTCAGGCAGGTCTACGAGATGACGAATCGGCGCTTCGCGCTCGCGGAGCACCTCCTCGCGACGAAGCCCTGGACGCTCTTCGCGATGGTCGAGATGGGACCTGATCGCATGCATCACGGCTTCTGGAAGTTCATGGATTCCGAGCATCGCAAGCACGAGCCCGGCAATCCGTACGAGAGTGCGATCCTCGACTACCACCGCCACGTCGACGGGCTCATCGGGAAGCTGCTCGAGCATGCGGACGAGGACACGGTCGTCTTCGTCCTCTCCGACCACGGCGCGAAGCGGCTCGACGGCGGCATCCGGATCAACGAGTGGCTCCGACGCGAGGGCCTGCTCGCGACGCTCGGCGAGCCGGACGGGGTCTCCGCGCTCCGCGACGTCGGTGTCGACTGGTCGCGGACGACGGCGTGGGGCGAGGGCGGCTACTACGCGCGCGTGTTCCTCAACGTCAAGGGGCGTGAGCCCGAGGGCACGGTCGAGCCCGAGACGTACGAGGCGGTACGCGCAGATCTCGCCGCACGGATCGCCGCGATCCCCGACGACGCGGGGAACGCGATCCCGACCGCCGTCTACACACCCGAGGAGCTCTACGGCGAGCCGAAGGGCGTCGCGCCGGACCTCATCGTCGTGTTCGGCGATCTCCTGTGGCGGTCGGTCGGGACGATCGGAGGCGACGAGGGGATCCAAACGCTCGAAAACGACACCGGCCCCGACGACGCGAATCACGCGCAGGACGGTCTCTACGTGGTCGCCGGCCCCGGCATCGACGCGGCCGGGCGGCGTGACGCGCATCTGCTCGACATCGCGCCGACGGTGCTCGAGCTGCTGGGGATCGACGTGCCAGCCGGGCTGCGCGGGTCGAGCATCCTCGCTCGAACCCGGTAGTCTCCTGCCGCGATCCGCGATCCGCGAACGAGGGAGGCGTCGATGGACGAGTTCATCGAGCGACAGCGAGCGATCTGGGCAGCGGGCGACTACGCGACGCTGTCCGAGTACATCAAGGACGTCGGTGAGTACGTTGTGGAGCGCGCGGAGGTCTCGGCGGAGATGCAGGTTCTAGACGTCGCCTGCGGTACCGGGAACGTCGCCCTTCCAGCTGCGCGAGCGGGCGCCACGGTCACCGCGCTCGACCTCGTACCGGAGCTCATTGAGGCCGGCAGGAAGAAAGCAGCTGCTGCTGGCGTCGAGATCGAGTGGGTCGAGGGCAACGCCGAGGAGCTGCCTTTCGCAGACGACTCGTTCGACCGAGTCTTCTCGACGTTTGGGCACATGTTCGCCCCTCGTCACCGGCAGACAGCCGACGAGATGGCGCGTGTGTGTCGCACCGGCGGAACGATTGCCGTCTGCTGCTGGACTCCTGAGGGCTCGGTCGGGGACTTCTTCCGAGCGAGCGGGAAGTACATGCCGCCGCCACCCGACTTTGCCTCGCCTCCGCTCCTCTGGGGCACGGAGGAGCATGTCCGGGAGATGTGGCCGTCGGCGACCGGCTTCGAGTTCGAGCGTCGCGATGCGCGGATCGAGTGGGACTCCGTCGAGGGCTTCGCGGACTTCTTCATGGACCGCTTCGGGCCGATGGTCACCGCGAAGGCGATGCTCGGCGAGCGCTTCGCAGCTCTCCGGGCGGACGCGATCGAGATCTGGAACAAATGGAACGACGCCGACGACGGCACGTTCAGGTTTGCGCAGGAGTACCTCGTCTCGCTCGTCCGTCTTTGAAGTTCGGAGCTGCGACGGAGCTCACGCGTCCATCCTGCGGAAGGCCGGGTTGACGAATCCGTACGCGACGACAACTGTGTAACAGACGCCGATCGCGAGGAAGGTGACGGCCACGCCGAGCGCTTCGACGAGCACTCCGCCGAGCAGGATTCCGAGCGGGATCGCCGCCCATGCGCCGCCGCGAACCGCGCCGAAGACGCGGCCGCGCAGCTCGGCCGGGACCATCTCGGCTGTCACGGTGAAGATGAGGGGGTTCAGCGGCCCGGAGATCAGGCCGACCAGGGCGAGCGCTGCGATCGCGACCGGCAGGGAGGGAAGCGTCGCCAGCACGAGATACATCGCCGGTATCGCCGTGAACGAGACGAGGAAGAGCGGCCGGCGTCGCAGACGGTGCCCGCGCCAGCCGTAGGCGAGCGAGCCCACGAGCGCGGCGCCGCCGAACGCGCCGTACATCAGCCCGAGATCGGCTGCGCTCCCATACTCGGACTCCGCGAATACCGCCATCACGACGGGCAGCGGTGCATCGAGCAGGTTCGTGAGGAGGACGGTGAGCACGAGTGCGCGAAGGATGCGCTCGTTCCAGACGAAGCGCAGGCCGGCGACGAGCTCGGTGAAGAATCCTCGGCCCACGTCCTCATCGGCCTCCCCGTCCGGAGCGGCGACGAAGAGCGCGACGAGCGCTGCCGAGACCAGGAAGCTCGCAGCGTTCAGCCAGAGCGCGTTCGTCGCGCCGGCGGTGGCGATGAGGATGCCGCCGATCGGAGCACCGAGGAGCTGCGAGCCCTGTTGGATGCCGCTGCGGATGCCGCTCGCGCGCTCGAGGCGTATGCCTGCGTTCTCCGCCAGGTCTGGCAGGAGCGCGGCACGGGCTGTGGCACCCGGTGCATCGAGGAGCGCGCCGAGGAAGACGAGCGCCATGAGCTGCCACAGCTCGATGCCGACCGTCGAGTGCAGGAGTGGGATCGCGGCCACGGCGGCTGAGCTGGCGAGGTCCGCTGCGATGCTCGAGACTCGGAACC
Source organism: Gaiellaceae bacterium (assembly GCA_036276015.1). GTDB lineage: Bacteria > Actinomycetota > Thermoleophilia > Gaiellales > Gaiellaceae > GMQP-bins7. The sequence continues at coordinate 22,912 of DASUCN010000001.1, forward strand.
CGAGGCGGTCGACGACGACGCCGCCGAAGAGCGCCGCGAGGACGATGGGAAGGAAGTTGAAGAAGACCGCGAGGGCGGTGTACGTGGCGCTTCCCGTCGTCGTGAGCACGAACCATGGGATCGCGAGCTGCGCGACGGCGTTGCCGGCGAGCGAGATCGTGTCGGCGAAGAAGAGCGCGTAGAGCGGAGTGCGCCTGTGCACGGCGGGGACGGTAGATAGCCGCCACTACAATCCGGCGCGCTGTGAACGTCGTCGTCTACGTCTCCGATGCGCTGCGCACGGACCACCTCGGCTGCTACGGGGCGCGGTACGTCTCCACCCCCACGATCGACGAGCTGGCCGCTGGTGGAGTTCGGTACGCGCATGCCATCTCCGCAGCACCGTGGACGGCTCCGTCGACCACGTCGATCGTCACCGGCATGTACGCCCACCGCCACGGGTACCTGCACTGGGACGCGACGCTCGATCCTGCGCACGAGACGTGGTTCCGCGCGTTTGCCGCGCACGGGTACGACGTCGCGAGCTTCGTCTTCGACACGAACTACCTCTTCAGGGACCTGCCGGAGGCGAACGTGCTCGGCACCTCCGAGTCGCTCGCCGGCGCCGTCGAGTGGCTGCGTACGCGCGGCGACGCACCGTTCTTCCTCTACGTGCACAACTGGGCGACGCACTCGCCGTACGACATCCTCCACGCCGATCGCAAGAACTGGCTCGCCGCGAAGACCGAGATCATCGACGGCATCCAGTCGGACTCCGCCTCGGCGCTCGAGGCGATGCGCGAGGGCTATCGCACAGCGGTGGAGCGGCAGTCGGAGGAGCTCGTCGCCGGGTTCGTCGGCGAGCTCGACGCACTCGGGCTGCGCGAGAGCACGGTGTTCGCGTTCCTCTCCGACCACGGCGAGTCGTGGGGCGAGCGCTTTGCGGCGAAGGACGAGGTGAAGGGCGTCTACCACATGCACGGTGCGACGCTCTACGACGAGATCGTGGAGGTGCCGCTGATCCTCTCGGCACCCGGCCGGCTCGAGCCCGGCGTCGTCGATTCGCAGGTGCGCTCGATCGACCTCATGCCGACGCTGCTGGAGCTCGCCGGACTGCCTGCGCGTGAGACCGACGGCGCGTCGCTCCTGCGCGTCGACGGCGACCGCGATGCGATCGTCGCCGGAACCGACATGGGCGCGCTCACGAAGCTCGCGATCCGCCGGCCGCCCTGGAAGCTGATCCTCCACGTCGAGAGCGGCGAGGAGGAGGCGTACCGCCTCGACCTCGACCCGCGCGAGCTCCATCCGCGCGACGATGCTCCGCAGGATCTTCGCGACGTCCTCTTCCGCGAGCTCGAGAGCGCGGAGACGCACGAGCTCACGGAGGAGGAAGAGGCGACGGTCGCGAAGCGGCTCTCCGACCTCGGGTACCTCTAGAGATGACGCAGCTCGCGACCTTCTACGAGCGGATGTTCTTCATCCGCCGCTTCGAGGAGACGCTCCTCGACCTCTTCTCGCTCGGGAAGCTCGTCGGCACGACGCACACGTACATCGGGCAGGAGGCCAACGCGGTCGGCCTCATCGACCATCTCGACCCGGAGGTCGACACGATCTTCTCGAACCACCGCTGCCACGGGCACTACCTCGCGTTCACCGACGACGCGTTCGGGCTCCTGTGCGAGGTGATGGGGAAGGCTCCGGGCGTGTGCGGCGGCAAGGGCGGCAGCCAGCACCTGTGCAAGGGCAACTTCTATTCCAACGGCGTCCTCGGGAGCATCGTCCCGGTTGCGACCGGAATCGCGCTCGCCGAGAAGCGGAAGGGAACGGGCGCGGTCTCCACCGTGTTCCTCGGTGACGGCACGCTCGGCGAGGGCGTCACCTACGAGTCGCTGAACATCGCCTCGCTCTGGCAGCTGCCGGTGCTCTTCGTCGTCGAGAACAACCACTACGCGCAGTCGACACCGGTCGAGCTCGAGCTCGCCGGGTCCATCGCCGCCCGCGGGGCCGCGTTCGGCGTCGAGGTCGACGAGCTCGACACGACCGACGTCGAGGAGATCCACAACGCGTCGGGTCGCGCGGTCGCACGGATTCGCGAGACCGGCGCGCCGTTCTTCCTGGTGTTGAACACCTATCGCTTCAGCCCGCACTCGAAGTCGGACGACCAGCGCGATCCCGCCGAGATCGAGGAGCGACGTACGCGCGACCCGCTCACGATCGCCGGCGCGCGGCTCGCCGACGACGAGCGCGCGGCCATCGAAGCGCGCTGCGAGGAGCGGCTGGCCGAGACGGTCGAGGCGGCCGACGCGGCGCCGGCGGCGACTCCCGGAGTGGCCGCGTGAGCACCACCACGCAGGGGAAGCGCGGCGTCCAGGTCCTCAACGAGGCCTTGCACGCGATCTTCGCGGAGCGCGACGACGTCGTCCTCTTCGGCGAGGACGTGCTCGACCCGTACGGAGGTGCGTTCAAGGTCACCGCCGGCCTCTCGGACGCCTATCCCGATCGCGTGCTTACCACCCCGATCAGCGAGGCCTCGCTCTTCGGCGTCGCCGCCGGGATGGCGCTGCGCGGCCAGAGGCCGATCCTCGAGATCATGTTCGGCGACTTCGTCGCGCTCGGCCTCGACCAAGTCGTGAACGGGATCTCGAAGTTCCGCGAGATGTACGACGACCAGGTCACGGTGCCGCTCGTCGTGCGGGCGCCCATGGGTGCGCGCCGCGGCTACGGCCCGACGCACTCGCAGTCGCTCGAGAAGCTCTTCCTCGGGATCCCGAACATCGTGGTCGTCGCGGCCAGCGAGTGCCACGACGTCAGTGCCCTCCTCACGGCGGCCGTCGAGGACGAGCGACCGGTGTTCTTCGTCGAGAACAAGCTCCTCTACGGGCGCACGATCCGGCGACCCGAGGGCGGCCACATCGGCGAGCTCGAGGTGCGGGAGTCGGGTGACCTCTATCCCGCGCTCACCTTCTCCGCGACCGGCTTCAGCGAGGGCTCGGCGACGATCGTCACGTACGGTGGGATGCTCCCGATCGTGCTCGACGCGGTGACGGAGCTCGTCCTCGAGCACGAGATCTTCTGCGAGGTCGTCGCGCTGTCCCAGCTCGTTCCGATGGAGCTCGACGCGGTGCTCGAGTCGGTCGCGCGGACGGGTGCCCTCGTCACCGCGGAGGAGGGCACGCTGACGGGCGGCTTCGGCGCCGAGATCGCGGCACGCGTGCAAGAGGCGGCTTGGAGCGACCTGCGTGCACCGGTCCAGCGGGTTGCGGCGCGCGACGGGATCATCCCCTCCGCGCGGCCGCTCGAGGACGCCATGCTCCCGCGCGTCGAGGACGTCGTCGAGGCCGTCATGTCGCTCGAGGGTGCGCACTAGTGCTCGAGATCGTCCTCACGCGCGAGGACGCGAACACCGAGTACGCGCTGCTCTCGGAGTGGCTCGTCGAGGACCGCAGCGAGGTGACCGCGGGCCAGCCGGTGTGCGTCGTCGAGACGACGAAGGCCACGGTCGAGGTCGAGTCGCCCGGCGCCGGCACGCTCGTCCAGCTCTACGGCGAGGCGGTCGAGGTCGAGCTCGGCAAGACGATCGCGTACGTCGCCGAGTCGGCCGACGAGCTCGCGGAGATCGACGCGAAGGCGGAGGCGAAGCCCGCGCCGAAGCCGGCGGCGGGCGATCGCAAGGCGACGCGCAAGGCCGTCGAGCTCGCCGAGTTGCACGGGATCGACCTCGGCTCGATCGAGAAGCGCGGCTTCGTCACCGAGAAGGACGTCGAGGCCGTGCTTGCCGCGCGGAAGGCCTCGGCGGCACCCGAAGGGGAGCCTGTGCTGGCCGGCGTCTCGACCGACGGCGTCTCGTTGCCGTCCATGCTCGAGGACGGCGGCGAGCTCGATCCAGCGTTCCTCGCGGGCCTCGACCAGGACGCGTTTCGCGCGCTCGCCCCGGCCGAGAAGGTCGCCGCGCTTCGCGACGCGGGCGCCCGGATCGGTGACGGCGTCGACCTCGGCCAGGGCTCGCTCGTGATCGCACCGCGGATCGTGATCGAGGACGGCGTCCGGCTCGGCCCGCGGTCGACAGTCGTCTGCGAGGAGGTCGTCGCGATCGGCGAGCTGACGCAGTTCGGTCCCGATCTCGAGCTCCGTGTCCGGCGCGCGTTCCTCGGGGCCGGCATCTGGGGTGGCCGTTCGGTGCGCTTCGGCGGCGGAGGTCACCGCGATCCGTGGGCGACCCTCGCGATCGGCGACCTCGCGTTCGTCGGCGACGAGGCGTTCGTCAACGTCTGCCGCCCCGTGCTCATCGGGCGCGAGGTCTTCCTCACGATGCGCTCCATGATCGTGACGCACAACATCGGCCACTCGATCCTCGAGGGGTTCGAGAATCGATTCGCCCCCGTTGTGCTCGAGGATCGCTCGCAGGTCGGCCTCGGGGCCGTGCTCTACGCCGGCGCGCGGATCGGGCGCGAGGCGATCGTCGCGTCGAACTCGTACGTCGTCGGAGAGATCCCGGCCGGCTCGTTCGCGATCGGCGTTCCTGCGAAGGCAACCGGAAGCTCGAGCCACAAGCTGTCCGACGCACGTCGCGCCGAGCTGGCTCGCCGTTTCGTCGACGACCTCCACGAGCTTCTCGCCCTGCGCGGCCACGACGTCTCGGCGGTCGCCGACGACGGCTTCGAGGTCGAGGGCGTCCGCGTCGTATTCGTGCAGAGCTACCGCGGGGGTGTCGACGCGCCGGCCGTCGTGTTGACGCTGGACGTGAAGGGCGACGTACCGGACGGTGTCGCGGTGATCGATCTGCTGGGCCGCCGTCTGCACGGCACGGGGGGAGTCGTCCTCGACTCCGTGCGGGAGTTCTGTCGCAAGCGCGGGATCAAGCTCGAGCCGGGGCCGTGGAGCTACCCCGGCGG
>DASUCN010000002.1:0-18425 GCA_036276015.1 Gaiellaceae bacterium
CGGTCGATGATCGGCGAGGGACGCATTCCCGCTTCGGTGACGCGGCGATGCCACTCGGCGTGGTCGTCCAGTTGCGACGACCAGGCGACGTGGTGGACGGTTCCTGCACCGCCGAGCCCGCGCTCGGCCGGCGGCTCGTGGTACGTGTAGCGCCCGCCCCGTGACGGGCCGCGCGCCTCCCACGCGTCGTCTCCGATCCGGCTGAACCCGAGCGTCTCCTCCAGAAGCCCGCGACTGGCCTCCGCGCTTGTCGCATAGGCCTGAACCGCATCGAATCCCTGCAGGGCGTGCTCCGCGGGCACATCGGGGTGCTCCGCGAAGAGCGGGACGTCGTCGACGGACGAGACCACGAGTCGGTGGCGGAGGCCTTCGGGATCCTCGAACGTGAGGCCACCGTCGTCGCGCTGGGCAGCGCTCTCGGCCGAGAGCCGCGCCTCCCAGAAGTCGAGCGCAGCCTCCGAGCCGACCCGCCACTGCACGGTGTGCACCATTCCCGCGCCCGCTCGGCCACGCCGAACCCCCGGGTACTCGAAGAACGTGATGTCCGCGCCGGGGCTTCCGTCCTCGTCGGCGTAGAAGAGGTGGTAGACGGTCGGGTCGTCCTGGTTGACCGTCTTCTTCACGAGCCGGAGCCCGAGGACGCGCGTGTAGAAGTCGACGTTCCGCGGGGCGTCCGCGGTGATGCAGGTGACGTGGTGGATACCGTCGAGTCGCATGCATGTCCAGACTAGCCATGGCCAGTTAGGCTCCCGCAGGTGAAGATCGGGATCGTCGTCCCGTTCTCGTGGTCGTTCTGGGGCGCGGTCGTCGAGCACGCGGAGCTGCAGGCGGGGGCACTCGAGGAGCGCGGCCACGACGTGCGCCTCATCATGGGCAACGACCCGCCCGGCCAGTTCACGCGCGTCCTCCACCCGCGCGTCGGCCGGCACGGGAATCCTCCGCCCAACGTCATCCCCGTCGGGCGCTCGGTCATCGTGCCGGCGAACGGCTCGTTGCCGAACATCGTGCTCTCCCCGCGCTCGTACTTCCGCATCGTTCGCGCGCTGGAGCGTGAGCGCTTCGACGTCCTTCACCTGCACGAGCCGATGACGCCGACCATCTGCCTGACCACCTTGATCCGAGCGCGCTGTCCGCTCGTCGCGACGTTCCATGCGTCGGGCGATCTCGGCTGGATGCGCTACGGGGTGCGGGTCTGGGGCTTCATGATCGACCGCATCGACCACCGCATCGCCGTCTCCGAGCGCGCGCGGGAATCGCAGAACCGGTGGCTCCCCGGCGACTACGAGGTGATTCCGAACGGTGTGCTCGTGCCGGCCGAAGCGCCTGCGGGCGAGCGCGAGCATCGTGTCGTGTTCGCGGGCAGGCAGGAGCCGCGGAAGGGGCTGCAGGTGCTCCTGCGCGCGTGGCCGGACATCCACCGACGCTCCGGACTGCGGCTGACCGTGGCAGGGGCGGACCCGCTCGCCGTCCGGCTGCTCCTCGCACGGCTGCGGGTGCCGGACGACGGCATCGACGTCGTCGGGTTCCTGAGTCAGGACGAGCTGACGGAGACACTGCTCTCCGCGAAGGCGCTCGTCGCGCCGTCGATCGGGCAGGAGAGCTTCGGCATGGTGCTGACGCGGGCGTTCGCCTGCGCGCTCCCGGCCGTCGCCTCGGACATTCCCGGGTACCGCGAGGTGCTGACGCCGGACGTCGCGGTCTCGATCGCGCCGGGCGATCCGGCCGCGCTCACCGACGCCGTGTGCGCGCTCGTCGAGGACGAGCCACGGCGGCAAGCGATGGGCGAGGCCGCACGCGCGCTGGCCGTCGAGCGGTATGCCTGGCCCGCGATCGCGGAGCGCCTCGAAGGCGTGTACGAACGGGTGACCGGACGCGCCCTGGCCGGGGTTCGCGCAGCATGATGCTCGCGCGCCGGATCTGGAAGAGCGGCTGGGCGCAGGCGGGGGTCTCGCTCCTCGCGTTCGTGCTCGCGGCGACCCTCTTCTGGTGGCGCGGCCCCGAGTGGGGGAGCGTCCTCGACGCGTTCGAGCTGGTCGTGTGGAGCTGGATCGTGCTCGCGTACCTCTTGAACGTCCTCTCCACCCTCTTCCGTGCGCTCTCGTGGCGCCTGACGGTCGGGCAGGCGCTGCCGCTCGAGCATCAGCCGAAGCTCGTGCACGTCCTGTCGTCGTTCGGCGTCGGACTGCTCGCGAACGCCATCGTCCCCGGACGGCTCGGCGAGCTCGCGCGCGTGGCCACGCTCCGGCGCCACCTTCCCGACGCGCCGCCGGGAACCAGCGCAACCCTGGTGGGGACCGTCTTTGCGCACCGACTCTTCGACCTTGTGCCGGCGTCGATCCTCGTCGTCTGGGTCCTGCTGACGGCCGAGGTTCCGCACTGGGCCGTCGTCTCGATCACGATCGCCGCCGCCGTCGGCTTCGCGCTCTTCACCGTCGCCTGGCTCGGGGCGAAGCGCAGCGCCCGGCCGGTCGTCAGCGAGGGCATGGGCTCGATCCGGCAGCTGCTCGCGATGGGTCGCCAGGGGCTCTCCGTGCTCAAGGCGCCGGTTCCGCTCGCCGGCGCCGTGCTCCTACAGTGCCTCGGCTGGCTGATGCAGCTCCTCGCGGTGTACGTCGCCATGCAGGCGTTCGGCATCGATGCACCGCTGCCTGCGGCCGGGCTCGTCCTCGTCCTGATGAACATCGCCACGATCGTTCCGCTGTGGCCGGGGAACATCGGGCTCGTACAGGCGGCCGTCGCGCTCCCGCTCCGAAACTACGGGGTCGCGTATCCCATCGGCTTCGCCTACGGCATCGTGCTCCAGGCGATCGAGGTCGCCTGCGGCATCTCGCTCGGGCTCATCGCGCTCGCGCGCGAAGGCATCTCGATCGCGATGATCAGGCGCATGCAGGAGGACGAGGAGTCGAGCGAGGACGCTCTCGAAGGCGTCCATGAGATCGTGGAGGAGCTCGACGAGGCCGACGGCGCTACCGAGGCGGCGCGTGAGAGCGCTGCTGTGTCCCGCTAGCCTCAAGGGCGTCCTCACCGCGGGGGACGCAGCGGCGGCACTCGCCCGCGGAGTGCGGGCAGCCGGTGGTCACGCGGTCGAGTTGCCCCTCGCCGACGGGGGCGAGGGAACGGCCGTTGCGATACGCACCGTGCTCGGCGGCGAGTGGCGTCAGGCGGTCGTCTCGGATCCGCTCGGTCGCCCGCATGCAGCTCGCTGGCTCATCCTTCCCGACGGGAGGGCAGTGGTCGAGGCAGCTGCGGCGATCGGGCTGCCACTGCTCACGCCAGGGGAGCGGGATCCCCTCGTCACCTCGAGTCGCGGGTTCGGCGAGCTGCTGCAGGCGGCACTCCGTGAATCGCCGAGCGGCCTTCTCATCGGGCTCGGCGGGAGCGCGACGGTCGACGGCGGGGCCGGTCTGCGCGAGGTGCTGCGCGTGCTTCCCGTTCCGACCACCGTGCTCTGCGACGTGCGCACGACGGTCGCCGACGCGGCGCGGTTGTTCGGCCCGCAGAAGGGCGCGACCGCGGAGAACGTGCCGGTCCTCGAACGCCGTCTGTCGGAGATGGAAGAGCTGCGGCCGTTCGCCGGCCTCGCCGGGTCTGGAGCGGCGGGCGGGCTCGGCGCGGCGCTCGCCGCAGCGGGGGCGCGGCTCGTGGAGGGCGCTCCGGCCGTGCTCGAGCTCGTCTGCTTCGACGCGCACCTCGCCGGCGCCGATCTCGTCGTCACCGGCGAAGGGCAGGTCGATCGCACGACCGCCGAGGGCAAGGCGCCGGGAGTGGTCGCGGCGCGGTGCGCTGCCGCAGGCGTGCGCTGCGTGGTCTTCGGGGGTCGTGTCCTCGCACCGGTGGCGGGAGCGGAGACCGTTGCGCTCTCGGGCGACCGCAGTCGTGCCGCGGCCGATCTCGAGGCTCTGGGAAGGCGGCTCGGCTCGTAGGGGCGCGGCCTGCCTCCCCCATGGCCGGCCGAAGGCCGCGCTACCGAGACTCGGCGATCGCGAGCCGGTCGGCCATCGCTTCGAGCAGCTTCCAGGCCACCTGTGGCCTCGCTTCGACGAAAGGCCGGAACACGAAGACCGGCAGGCCGTATGCCTTGACCTCGGAGGCCGCGACCACGGTCGCCGTTCGCGGGCGCCGGTCGATCAGGGCGATCTCGCCGAACGCGGATCCAGGGCCTATCGTCGAGACGGGCTCCCCGTGCACCTCGATGGAGAGCTCCCCACTCTCGACGACGAAGAACATGAGCCCGCCCTCGCCCTCGAGCGCGATCTTGTCGCCGGCGGAGAACCGCCGCTCGTTGAACTCCTCGGCGAGGCTCTCGAGATCCCGCTCCTCGAGGTCGGAGAAGAGGCGGACGTTGCGCAGCAGCGCGGTGCTCGGCTTGGCCATGGGGCGATTCATACACCACCGGAGCGCTGCGTGTCACGGGCTCCGTCGGGCGGGGCCAGCTCCTCGATCTGGAGCTCGGCCCCCTCCAGCCTCGCGACGCACTCCCGGTACAGCTCCTCGCCACGTCTGAAGAGCGCGATCGCATCGTCGACGGCGACGTCACCACGCTCGAGACGTGTGACGATCTCCTCGAGCTCGCGCTGCAGCTCCTCGAACGTGCGCTGCTCGCTCACGACCGAACCTCCTCTACGGTGGCCCCGAGCGCGCCGGTGGCGAGCTGAACGTCGATCGGATCGCCTCGCCGTACCTCGGTCGCGTCTCGCAGCGCCTTGCCACCCGCGCGGACGATCGCGTAGCCGCGTCCGAGCGTGGCGAGCGGCGAGAGCGCCTGTAGGCGGGCACCCGTGTGGTCGAGCGCAGCGCGTCTGCGCTCGAGAAGGAGCCGTGGCGCCGCGCGCAGCCGCTCGCCCCGTCGCGCCAGGGCGCTCCGATCGCGCTCGAGCTGGCCCCGGAGAGCGAGGCCGAGACGGGTGCGCCTCGCGTCCAGTGCTGCTCGGAGCTCGCTCATGTCGGGGACGACGAGCGCGCCTGCCGCCGTCGGCGTCGCCGCGCGCACGTCCGCTGCGAGGTCGCAGAGTGGCGTGTCCTGCTCGTGCCCGACTGCGGAGACGACCGGGACCGGCGAGGCTGCGACCGCACGCACGACGGCCTCGTCGCTGAACGGGAGAAGGTCCTCGAAGCTGCCGCCGCCGCGGGCGAGCACGACCACGTCGACCTCCGGATGCGCCCCGAGCGCCCCGAGCGCGCCGACGATCGCGGGCGCTGCGCCCTTCCCCTGGACGCGCACCTCCCGAACCACGACCTTCGTCATCGGGAAGCGAGCCCCGATCGTGGCGACGAGGTCGCCGCGTGCCGCTGCATCCGCGCCGGTGAGGATGCCGACCCCCCGCGGCACCCACGGCAGACGCCGCTTTCGCTCTGGGGCGAAGAGGCCCTCGGCAGCCAGCCTGCGCTTCAGCTGCTCGAGCGCGACGAGGTGGTCGCCGAGGCCGAGCCGCTCGATCGTCGTCGCGCGGAGCCCGAGCGCACCCCGCTGCTCGTAGATCTCCGCGCGGCCGGCGACGTGGACCGTTTCGCCTTCGGCGAGGCCGAGCTCGAGGCGATCGAAGGTCCGCCGCGCGATCGTGACGGCGAGCGTCGCGGCGGTCTTCGGGTCCTTCAGCGTAAGGAACACGTTCGCCCAGGCGTCGTTCCGCCGGAGCTCCGTGACCTCGCCCTCGACCCACACCGGCGGGAGCTTGCCGAGGTGCATGCCGATGCCGCGGTTGAAGGCGGAGACGGTGAACACCTTGCGGTCGCCGTAGACCAGGTGCTCGACCTTCGCCACCGCGCCAGCGTACCGCCGGCTACACCCTCCTCCGCCAGCGCGAGAAGACGTCGTCGACTATCGAGCGCATCGAGTGGGGGGCGAGCACGTACAGGCGGTCGCCCGCCTCGACGATCGTGCTCCCCCTCGGTGGGATCGCGTCGTCGCCCCGTACGACGACCGCGACGATCGCCGTCCGGGGGAGTCCTAGCTCGCGAACGGCCGAGCCGGCGATGGCGTGATCCGGTGCGACGACGAAGTCGACGAGGTCGAGCGCGCTCGGGTGACTGACCTCGAGCGGGGCCTCGTGCACCGCGGGCGCCGGCGCGAGCACGTCCAGACGCCCCGCTACCCACTCGAGCGTCGTACCCTGCACGACCGCAGACACGAGCACGACGAAGAACACCGCGTTGAAGATCGTGTTCGCGGTGTCGATCTCGGAAGAGAGCACGAAGGTCGCGAGCACGATCGGCACCGCGCCGCGCAGCCCCGCCCACCCGAGGAGCAGGCGCTCGCGCGTCGTGAAGTCCTGGAAGGCGGTGGAGAGCCACACGGCGACCGGCCTGCTGATCGCCACGAGGAGGAGCGCGAGCGCGAGGCCCGGCAGAGCAACCTCCGGAAGCTGGTTCGGGAAGACGAGCAAGCCGAGCACGATGAAGAGTGCGACCTGGGCGATGAAGGCGATCCCCTCGTGGAAACCGACGAGCTGCCGCCGGAAGCGCGACGGTGTGCTGCCGATGGCGAGGCCGACGAGGTAGACGGCGAGGAAGCCGCTGCCACCGATCACGTCGGCTGCGCCGAAGGTGATGCCTGCCGCAGCCAGCGACGCAACCGGTGCGAACGGGCCGAGCGAGTTAGGCAGGCGGGCGAAGACCCACGTCGACATCGCCCCGAGGACCACGCCGACGATGAGCCCGAGGCCGAGCTGTCGGACGACGAGCACGACGAGGTCCGCCAGGCCGTTGCTGTCACCCGACTCGATCCAGGCGATCAGACCGACGGTGAGCGCGATCGCCATCGGGTCGTTCCCACCCGACTCGGCCTCGAGCGTGCGGGCGAGCCGGCGCCGGATGTTCGTGAACCGGAGTGTCGAGAAGACCGCCGCCGCATCCGTCGACGCGACGACCGCGCCGAGCAACACGGCCTCGAGCCACGAGAGGTCGAAGAGACCCTGCGCCGCGACGCCGGTCAGCAGCGCCGTGACGATCACTCCCACGGTGCTGAGCAGAGCCGCGGGGAGGGCGACGTTCCGGAGCCGCCGCCACGACGTCTGCAGCCCGCCTTCGAAGAGGATGAGGACGAGACCGACGATGCCGACCTGACGTGCGAGCTCGGCGTCGTCGAACTCGATGCCGCCAGGGCCGTCGGAGCCGAGGAGCATCCCGAGCACGAGGAAGGCCACGAGAACAGGCACTCCGATGCGTACGGCACCGAGCGCGACGACCGCGCTCAGCGCGAGCACGGCGCCGACGACGAGCAGCATCACGCCTTCGTCCATGCCTCATGATGGCGGCGGAGCCGACGCTTGGCACGAGGTGGCATGTGCCGGGAGCCCGACGCGCCTCGTTCGGCGCGTCCCGCCGCTACGGACTATGGTGGCGCGCAGCGTCCGATATCCGGACGCTCAACCGGAGAGAGAGGTCTGCCATGCCGAAGGTCGTCATCACCCATGCGGTCGAGGACATCGAGCGTTGGCTCGCTGGGAAGGCAGAGCGCGCCGCCGCCATCGAGGGCGCATCTGGCTCGAACGTCACGGACTACGTCGCCCACGACGGGAGCAACAACATCGCCGTCTCGGCCGACGTGGAGGATCTGGCGGGATTGCAGGCGATGCTCGCGTCGCCGCCTCCGGACGTGCTCGAGAAGATGCAGACCCACGGGGTCGTGCCGCCGCTCACGGCGTACGTCCAGGCGTAGGCAGCGCGGCGTCTCGCCGCGGCTCTACAGCAGGATCTCGGTCGCGGTCACGGGGTCGCAGCCGCGGGTGAGGAGCTCGACCGCGTCGTGGAGGTCGACCTCGCTCACCGCGATCCGCTCGGCGAGATGCACCGGATAGCCCGCCTCGAGCAGGATGTGCAGCCGCCAGCTCTCGACCCTCGCCGGCTCGTTCTCGTTCCAGAGGGGGGTCTCGGTCGTCTCGGCCATGCGCGCGTGATTCGCGCCGCGCGCCGCGTTCCCTTCCGGACGATCAGCCAGTTCTCTCAGCGTGCTGGCGTGCGAGCTCGACGATGCGCTCGTCGAGGCGCTGCGCCGCGGCGTTCATCGCCTGCTGGAGCTCCGCTGCGATGAGACCGTCGGCGCGGCGGAGGAACGACTCGGCGGTCCGGTCGAGCTCCTCCCGGAGCCGGCTTGCGGCCTCTTCCCTGATCGCGCGCATCCGGTTGTCGAACTCGACCGCACCTGCCTCGCTCCGCGCGTCGATCTCGCGCTCGAGCGACCGCTCGAGGTGCTCGACCTGCCGGCGCTCGAGCTCGGCGAACGCGAGCTCGATCCGCGTGCGCGCCTCGCTCTCGGCGGCGTCGACCTGCTCCGCGACGGACTGCTCGTGCTGGCGCAGCCGGTCGTTGAGCTCGTCGACGGTCCGGCGGCGGTCGTCAGCCTGCATCTGCAGCTCCTCGAGCGCACGCGCGAGCGAGTCGCGCGCGCTCGTCTCGAGCTCCTCGCGCAGGCGGCTCGCAGCCGCGCGCTGCTCCGCGATGGTCGCGTCGAGCTCGTCGGACTCCGCGACCACCTTCTGCTCGACCTCGGCGATCCGCTGCCGCATTCGCTGCTCGAGGGTTGCGACGGCCCCATGGAGCGCGTTCTGTGCGCGTTCGAGATCGGCTTCCCAGGCGCGCAGCCGCTCCTCGACCCGCTGCTCGACAGCCGCGACGAGCTCGGCCATGCGGTCGGAGAGCTCACGCTCACGGACTGCGAGCTCCCCTCTGCGCTGGTCGGACAGTCGCCGCTCCTCGGCGACGTAAGTGGAGATCGCGTCCGCCTGCGCGCGGGCGACGGCGACGCGCAGCTGCTCGGCCCGCACCGCCGACTCCTCCTCCGCCGCCGCCCGAACTGCTCGACGCGCCTCGGTCACGAGCTGCTCCGTGCGGGTGGTTCGAGCCCGCGTGCGCCTGAGTGCGAGCACGAGCGAGAGGCACAGCAGCACTGCCAGGACGAGCGCGGCCACGAGAGCCCAGGCGAGAGGCGTCACCCCGCGGACTCTAGAGTCGGAAGGCCACGAGAGCCGCTGCGAGGACGACGACGCTCGCCGCGAGGAGGCGCAGTCCCGTCTCCTCGGCCGCGAGGAGCCAGTCCGCCTCGATCCGCTGGCGCGTGTCGTCGCGCAGCCGGAGCTCCCCGTCGACGCTCTCCACGCGGCGCCGGACGAAGCGGACGTGGTTGGACAGCGTCCGTTGAGCGAGCGAGAGCAGCGTCGCGAAGCCCGCGGCGAGCAGCGCGGCGACGCTCACGTCGCCGGCAACGGCCGCGTAGCCGCAGATCACGGGGAAGCCGCCCCACGCGAGGCCGAACCAGAGATCCGAGTGGAAGCGGCCGCCGAGGAGCTCGAGGTTGTACGCGAGCACGAGGAAGAGGCCGACGGGTACGAGCAGGATCAGCCACGGCTCGAACCGGACCGCTCCCACGACGCCGATTGCGCAGGCGGCCGCGATGGAGACGCCGGCCAGGCCGACGAGCACGCCGGCGGGGATGCCGGTCCGCAGCGGCCGGCCGTTCAGTTCGTCGAGGGCGTGGGCGCCTACTCCGACCGCGAGTGCAAACGCAGCCACGGCCGCGCCCAGCCGTCCCCATGCGACGGACGCCGCGAGGCAGCCGCCGATGACGACGTACGAGAGGTGCCAGGCCGTGTACGGCAGGTGTAGCAGCGTCACGTAGTCGCGCCAGCCACCGGTCTCGAGCGCGTACCAGGCGGGGCGGGCCGACGGCACGCTCACGAGCGCCGGCCCCACAGCACGACGCCTCCGCCCAGGCTCAGCCGTCGCACCGCCACGCTCGCGATGCCCGCCGCCGACCACAGTTCGAGCTGCCGCTCGAGCGGGTAGGCATCCCAGTACGAGCGAATCGAACCGCCCAGGAAGTCGCCGACCTCCCGCCAGCCGTTCCGCAGGACGCGGCCGGCGAGCGGAAGCCCGGTGCGGACATAGAGCTCCCAGGCGGGCCGGGCCGGACCCGACGGCACGCCGAACTCGAGAGACGCGACCGTTCCCCCCGGCCGGACGACGCGCGCGAGCTCTCGCAGCGTCGCGCCGGGATCCGCGACGTAGCGGAGGAGGTACGTGACGGTGAGGTGGTCGAAGGCCGCGTCACCGAACGGCAGCGCCTCCGCCGAGCCCTCCACGAGCTCCACCTCCTGTCCGAACCGGCGTCGCGCCTCGGCGAGCATCTCCGCACTCTGGTCGACACCCGTGACGCGGAAACCGCGCCGCCGGAGCTCGGCGGCGACAAGGCCGGTGCCGGTAGCGACGTCGAGCACGTGCCCGTTGTCTCGCGGCAGCCGTTCGACGAGGAACCGGCGCCAGCGCGGATCCTGACCGAACGAGAGGGCCGCGCCGACGCGGTCGTACGAGGGGCCGAGCGGCGCGAACAGCTCTCGGGCATCGACCGACGGCATGCCGCCTATTGTGGGCGAGATGGGCCTCGCCCACGACATCGAGCTCGCGGCCGCGCATGCAGCCGCACAGCTCGGTCCCGGTGACGTGGTCTCGGGAGTCCTCGCGACCGAGCCTGAGCCTGGACGGCGTGTGTATGTCTGCTCGGTGGACGGCGCCGACGGCACCCGCGCATGGCTGGGCGTCAGCTCGGACGGGTCCGTCGTCGCGGAGCGGGCGGAGCTCCGAGCCGCGGTCTCGATCGCCGCGCTCTGCGAGGTTGCGGTCGACTCTGCGGGAGGGGGCGACCTCGAGGGGCTCCTCGGCAGTCTCGTCGAGCTCCGCGAGCGTGAGGCTCCCGAGGGAATCGACGACGCCATCGAGGCGGCGCAAGCGCTGCGCGCCGTCCTCGGCGATCCGCCGCAGCTGGCGTCGCCGGAGCGTCTCGACGCGATCGGCGTGGCGACGCGCGCTCTCGAACAGGAGCTCGACCCCGGCGGCGCGTCGCCGTTCGCGGCGGCCCTGAAGGCTGCCCAGGGCGCGGTGGCGGAGCTCCAGCGTGAGGTCGAGGCCGGCTACCTCGTGCCCTTGGCGTAGGGCCGGGCATGCCCGGCCCCTACAATGCCGCCGTGGAAAGCGGAGGCGGTGGCTTCTTCCCGTTCGGCGGGGGCGATCCCGAGGACCTCCTCGGTGCGTTGCGCGAGTTCGCGGAGAAGCAGGCGGAGTCGGTGCAGGACGCCCAGCGCGAGCAGTTCGCGACGCTGACCCTGAACACCGCGGTCGAGCTCACGGCCGCCGCGTTGCAGCGGATCGAGGTCGACGGTCCCTCCGACGCGCAGGCACTTGCGCTACGAGACGCGATGCGCGTGCTCTTCCCCGAGGCGGTCGCGCTCGTCTCGGCAGCCCGTCAGGGCTTCATGCGCTCGTAGCGCGACGCCGGCAGGACTCCCACGTCTCCTGTAGGGGCGAGGCATGCCTCGCCCGGGCCGGGCATGCCCGGCCCCTACGCAGTCGGCAGGTTCGTGAGGAGGCTCCAGCCGCCGTCGACGACCACCGTCTGCCCGCGGATCATGTCCGCGTCCGGCGAGCAGAGGAACGTGACGAGCTTCGCGACGTCCTCAGGCGTCACGAGCCGACCGACGGGGTTGCGCACGCCCATCTCGAGCATGGCGTCCTTGTTCGGAAAGTGCTCGAGCGCGCCCGTCTCGACCACGCCTGCCGAGACGGCGTTGACGCGGATGCCCCGCGGTGCGAGCTCCACGGCGAGGTAGCGGACGAGCGCCTCGAGAGCCGCCTTGGACGCGCCCACGAGCGTGTAGTTGTCGAGCACGCGCTCCGAGCCGAGGCTGGAGATCGCGACGATGGACGCTCCCTCCCGCATCGTCGGCGCAGCCGCCCGCGTCAGCGAGAGGAGCGCGCGTGCGTTGGCGGCGAGCGTCCAGTCCCAGTGCTTGTCCTCCGTCTCGAGCGCCGGGCGGATGACGCCGGTGGCGGCTGCGTGGACGAGGACGTCGAGCCGTCCGAGCGCTGCGACCTCCTCGGCCACGCGCGCCGAGGCGACGTTGCCACGCACGAAGACCGTCTCGGCTCCAAGCGCGCGCAGCTCTGCAGCCGTCTCCTCGGCCGCCGAATCGCCGCGCATGTACCCGAGCGCAACGCGTGTCGCTCCGAGCGACGCGAAGCGGAGCGCGATCGCCTTCCCGATCCCGCGTGACCCTCCGGTCACGAGGACCGAAGCACCCTCGAACGTCATTCGGCCTTCGGAAGCGGGTCGTACGCGGGCGCCGAGGACGGGATCGACTCCCAGCCGATGCGCGAGAGAGGCTCGCGCGGGCCGTCCACTGCGAGCGACGAGGCATGCCCGAGGCGGTCGAGGAGCCCCATCTTCTCCTCGCCATACCTCCTCGTCGGATGGTCCTCGGGGAGATCTTCGATCAGCTCGCGAACGCGGGCCCGAAGCTGGTACGCGAAGTGCGGGGTTGCAGGCCCGACGAGAGTGTCGATGTCGTCACGCGTCGGCTCGGCCATCAGCCGCGGAGACTAGCGTCCGGCGCGCGACGGCGATCCCGGCATCCCATCCAGGCGCGCGGCCGCCGGTGGGCGGGTGGATGGCGTCGACGTCGACGCCCGCAGTCGTGAGAAGCCATGCGATCGCCGAGTTCGAGTTCCACATCTCGCCGGTGCCGAGCTCGTCGCGACCCCAGACGGGCGCCGGGACGGAGGGTGCGAGGTCGAGGACCCGTCGCGCGAGCTCGTCGTCGTCGCTCACGCGCCGCGGGCTCTCCACGGCCTCGACGAGGTCGGGGATGACTCCGTCGCGCCAGCAGCGCAGCTCGTACCGGAAGGGCGTCCAGCGCCCGGCATGCCGGCTCCCGACGGCGCCCGTCGACACGACGCCCCGCTCTTCGTCGGGGCCCGCCCGGCCGGAGCCTGCTCGACGACGAACTGCGCCTCCGGCAGCTGGACGACGAGTGCCGAGTGGTAGAGGTCACGTCGTGGACGGCGCTCGAGCAGCGCCACCCCGGCCTCGTACAGCTTCCCGTTGAGCCGCACAGAATGGCCACCCGCGCCGAGCGGGAGCCAGTACAGGTCGACGGACGCGACGGACACGTCGCGTAGCGTGCATCAGATGCGGAGACGGCTCACCTCGGTCGAGCTGATGCTCCTCACGACGATCCTGCTTTGGTCGCTCAACCTGAGCGTCACGAAGTACCTGCTGACGCACGGGCTCGAGCCGCTCTCGTACGCCATCGTGCGGTACGCGCTCGCGGGGCTTCTCTTCGTCGCGGGGGCACTCGTGATCGAGCGCAGCCTTCGCATCGAGCGGCGTCATCTGCCGCTCGTCGCCCTTGCGGCCGTCGCGCTCTGGCTCAACCAGCTCTCGTTCATCTTCGCACTCGACCTGACGACCGCTTCGACGATCGGGCTGCTCCTCGGGACGATTCCGATCTTCGCGGCGCTCCTCGGCCTCGTGCTCGGGACGGAGAGGCTATCGCGGCGCTTCTGGCTGGCGGCGGCCATCTCGGCGTTCGGCGTCATGCTCGTCGCGCTCGGAGCCGGTGGCGAGGTCTCCGCGTCGGCGACGGGGATCGCGCTCGGGCTCGCGACCGGATTGACGTGGGCCGTCTACTCCGTGACCGCGGCGCCGTTGATGCGCCACTACTCCGCGGTGCGCATGAGCGCGGCCGTCTTCCCGATCGCGTGGCTGCTGATCGCGATCACCCGCCTGGCGAGTGGGGAGGAGCAGGACTGGTCGCTGGGCCTCGACGTGTGGGTGCTCCTCCTGTTCGCGACGTTCGGTCCGCTCGTCGTCACGACCGTTCTCTGGTTCCGGGCAATTCATCGCATCGGCGCGGCGCGCGCGACGCTCGCAGCCAACCTGCAGCCGTTCGTCGCGGCGGTGCTCGCCGTGGTGCTGCTCTCGGAGCCACTCTCGATCCTCCAGATCGCGGGCGGCGCCCTCATCGCGGCCGGGATCCTCGCCGCGCGGCGACGGGCGCCCGCGCCCCCTGCGACCTAGAATCGCTCGCATGACTCACGATGACTTCATGCCGATCGACGGCTGGGACCACATCGAGATCTGGGTGGGGAACGCGAAGCAGGCCGCCTACTTCTACGAGCACGCGTACGGGTTCAGGCGCACGGCCTACGCAGGGCCGGAGACCGGCGTGCGCGATCGCGCCTCGTACGTCCTCGAGCAGGGCGAGATTCGCTTCGTCCTGACGAGCGGTCTGCGAGGCGACAGCGAGATCTGCAAGTGGGCCCAGGTGAAGGGCGACAGCGTCCGGGACGTCGCGCTCTCCGTCCCCGACGCGACGCACGCGTACCGCCAGGCGGTCCAGCGCGGCGCGCGCGGCGTGGTCGAGCCGCACTGGGTCGAGGACGACGCGGGGCGCGTGGAGCTCGCCGCGATCGCGACGTACGGCGACAACGTCCACACGTTCGTGAACCGCTCGGAGTACTCCGGCCCGTACCTCCCCGGATATCAGTCGGTGTCGCCGAACGGAGCGCCCGCTCCCGGTGTCGGGCTCATCGCGATCGACCACGTCGTCGGCAACGTCGAGCTCGGCCGGATGGACGAGTGGGTCGATTTCTACGCGCGCGTCCTCGGCTTCACGCAGCTCACGCACTTCTCCGACGAGGACATTTCGACCGAGTACTCCGCCCTCATGTCAAAGGTGATGACGGACGGCCAGGGGAAGATCAAGTTCCCGATCAACGAGCCCGCCGAGGGCAAGCGCAAGAGCCAGATCGAGGAGTACCTCGAGTTCCACGGCGGCCCCGGCGTCCAGCACATCGCGCTGCAGAGCGAGGACATCGTCCGCACCGTGGCGGCGCTCCGCGAGCACGGCGTCCTCTTCATCCACACGCCGGAGACGTACTACGAGCTCGGCCAGGAGCGCGTCGGAGAGATCGAGGAGAACTGGGACGACCTGCGCTCCATGGGGATCCTCGTCGACCGCGACGAGGAGGGCTACCTGCTCCAGCTCTTCACGAAGATCGTGCAGGACCGCCCGACGCTCTTCTTCGAGGTGATCGAGCGCCACGGCTCGCGCGGCTTCGGGCTCGGGAACTTCAAGTCGCTGTTCGAGGCGATCGAGCGGGAGCAGGCCCTCCGCGGAAACCTGTAGGCGCTCGTGGCGCTCGCGCGCACGCAGTACGTCCGCTCGGGCGACGTCGACATCGCCTATCAGGTCATCGGCGACGGGCCGCACGACGTCGTCCTCGCATTCGACTTCGCGAGCCATCTCGAAGAGGTCGCCAACCACCCGCAGATGGCGGAGTTCATCGGCGGCCTCGCGCGCTTCACGCGCGTGCTCCTGTTCGACATGCGCGGCATCGGCATGTCCGGGGGTGTTGCCTCCGCGAGCGCGGCGCTCGAGTCGTGGATGGACGACGTCGTCGCGGTCCTGGAGGCGGCAGGCTCGCGGCGAGCGACGTTCCTGGCTCAGGGCCACGCGACCCAGATGGCGATGATGACTGCGGCGGCCTACCCCGATCGTGTCGCGTCGCTCGTGCTCGTCAACGGCTGGGCGCGCTTCGCTCGCGCCGACGACTACCCGGTGGGGGTGCCCGAGGAGGCGCACGAGCCGATCCTCCGCCTGGTCGAGGAGCAGTGGGGAACCGGAGCCGACCTCGCCGTTCTCGCCCCCTCGCTCGCCGAGCGGCCCGGCGTTCGGGAGTGGTGGGCGCGGGTCGAGCGCTACTCGGCTCCGCCGAGCGTCGCGCGGGAGAGGATGCAGGCGGTCCTCGAGCTCGACGTGCGCGAGTTCCTCCCGCTGATTCGAGTGCCGACACTCGTCGTGCACAGCCGCGACAACGCGTGGGTTCGGATCGGCCACGGCCGGTATCTCGCGGCGAGCATCCCCGGTGCGCGGCTCGTCGAGGTGGACAGCGCCGACCACGCGATGAGCAGCTTCGACCTCGACCTCGTCGGCCTGGTCGAGGAGGCGGTCACCGGCGTCCGGACGGACGCACCTGCAGCCGACCGCGTGCTCGCCACCGTGCTCTTCACCGACGTCGTCGGGTCCACCCAGCTGGCGAGTAACGCGGGCGACGAGACGTGGCGCGTGGCACTCGGTCACGTCGAGCACGTGGCCGAGGACGCGATCCGCCTCTACGAGGGAGTGCTCGAGCGGCATACCGGGGATGGCGTTCTCGCGACGTTCGACGGGCCGGCGAGGGCGATCAGGTGTGCAGCCCGAATCTGCGACGAGGCCCGGCGGGGCGGTGTCCAGGTTCGCTGCGGGCTCCACGCCGGAGAGGTCATCCGGCGTTCGGAGGGGCTCGCCGGCGTAGCGGTACACATCGGCGCCCGAATCTGCGACCTCGCGCGTCCCGGGGAGGTGCTCGTCACGCGCACCGTTCGGGATCTCGTCGCCGGATCGGGCATCGAGTTCGAGGAGCGTGGAGAGCACGAGCTCAAGGGTGTCTCGGACACCTGGGCGTTGTACGCGGCCCTCGCCTGACGGCGCCGGGTCGTAGCCTTCCGCCATGTCGCCGCAGCGCCGCACCGCGCTCGTCTCGGTCGGGGCCGCGTGTCTCCTCGTCCTGATCAAGCTCGTCGCGGGCATCGCGAGCTCGAGTCTCGGCCTGCTCGCCGAGGCAGCGCACTCCGGGACCGATCTCGCAGCTGCTCTGCTCACGTTCTTCGCCGTCTCGGTCGCCGTGCGCCCTGCGGATCGCGGACATCCGTACGGTCATGCGAAGGCGCAGAACCTCGCCGCGCTCGCCGAGGCGGGCTTCCTCATTCTCGTGAGCTTCGGGATCGCCGCCGCGGCGATCCTCCGGCTCGTGGGCGTCGTCGACTTCGACGTCGAACCGACGATCTGGACCTTCGCCGCGATCGCCCTCGTGCTCGTGATCGACGGCGCGCGTACCGCGGTCTCGCTCCGTGGGGCACGTCTCTACCGCAGCGACGCGCTTCTCGCCAACGCGCTCCACTTCGGCAGCGACTTCGCGGGCACGGTCGCCGTCCTCGCCGGCCTGATCGCGGCGGCCCTCGGGTTCCCGGCGGGCGATTCGATCGCCGCGCTCTTCGTCTCGGGGCTCGTCGTCCTCGCCGCTCTCCGGCTCGCGAGCCGCAACGTCGACGTCCTGATGGATCGCTCGCCGGACGACGACGTGCGGATCGCGCGCCACGCCATCGCTGCGGTCGAGCCGCCGGTCGAGCTGCGCCGGCTCCGGCTTCGGCGAGCGGGTGGGGAGCACTTCGCGGACGTCGTCATCGGGGTCGCGCCGGGGGCAGCCATCGGACAGGGCCACGCGGCGGCCGACCGTGTCGAGAACGCGCTGCACGAGGCCCTGCCGGGTATCGACGTCGTCGTCCACGTCGAGCCGCGCGGGAGCGACGGTGAGCTCCGTGAGCGCGCCCTCGCGGCCGCGCTGACCGTCTCGCAGGTTCGGGAGATCCACAACCTCGCGGTGCTCGACGTCCACGGGGCGATCGAGGTCTCTCTGCATCTCAAGCTTCCCGGCGAGCTCTCGCTCGAGCAGGCGCATGACATCGCCGAGCGCGTGGAGGCGACGATCCGAGCCGAGATCCCCGAGGTGCGCGCGGTGCAGACGCACCTCGAGCCTCTCACCGAGACGGCTGCGGCTGAAGTGATCGAGATCGACGCAGGCGCGGTCGAGGCTGCCGTCCGCGCGGAGACAGGAGCCGAGCCGCGCGAAGTCCGCTTCGTGCGCACCGACGACGGCATCGTCGTCTTTCTGACGCTGGTCGTGCCGAGCGCAGACTCGCTCGCCGACGCGCATGCGCTCGCGAGCGCGATCGAGGATCGCGTGCGCGAAGCCGTTCCGGCGATCGCCGACGTCGTGGTACACACGGAGCCCTGATGGCGCGCTTGTGCATGTTCCATCCCGTCGGGCACCCCATGGAGCGGGGCTGGGTCGGCCGTGTCGACGGCGACCGGGTCGTCCATCTCGCCGCCCAGACGCTCCAGTCGTTCTTCACCGGGGGCGGCTCTGCGCGCGAGCATGCCGAATACCCGGTTGCGGACGTCGTCCTGCTCGCACCGGTCCTCCACCCGCCCTCGGTCCGCGTGTTCGAAGACGAGACGACCTTCGCCTTCGCCAACCCGGCAGCGGTCGTCGGCCCGCACGCGGTGGTCACGCCACCCCGTGACACCTCGCCTCACGGCCTCGTCGCGCTCGCGCGGGTCGCCGCGGTGATGGGCGTCGGCGGCTCCATCGGAGGTTTCACGGGTTGCGTGGAGCTGCGTGCGCCCGATCTGCCGCCGCCCAAGGATCGCGACTTCGCGACGGCGACCGGGCCGGTGGTCGTGACCCCGGACGAGCTCAATCTGGAGGGATTCGACTGGGGTGCGGCGACCGCGCTCGCTGCCGCTGGGACGAGGCTCTACCCGGGCGACGTTCTCGCCGGTCCAGGGACGCCGGTCGACGTCTCCGCACGCCTCGCGGTCGAGCTCGCCGGCATCGGCGTGCTCGAGCTGACCATCGGCCCGTAGGCGGCGGCGGCAGGCTCAGACGCCGCAGCCGTCGTTGCGGTAGAGCTCGTACTTGCTGGGCGTGAGGATCCAGGCCCAGCCCTCCCCCGCAGCGACCACCGTGAAGGTGTGCGTGAAGGCATCCTCGGT
>DASUCN010000003.1:0-62178 GCA_036276015.1 Gaiellaceae bacterium
GCCGCTCTCGTCTCGTCAGCTCGAGCGAGTCGCCCGGCGAGCGGGTCTCGGTCTCGCGCGCTGCGGCTCCGTCGCGCACTCGGGCAGCGGCGAGGTGTTCGTCGCTCTCGCCCCTCCCGGACGCAGGCCCCGCGGGGAGGCCCCCGTCGCGAACGTGCCGGATCCCGACCTCAACGACGTCTTCGAGGCGGTCGTCGACGCGACCGAGGAGGCGGTGCTCAACGCACTCTGGGCCGCGCCCGAGGTCGTCGGACGGGAGGGCCGCGTTGCACCCGCGCTTCCTCACGAGGAAGTCCTCGAGCTCCTCGCCGCCCACGGTCGCCTCGACCGGTAGGGTCGAGCCATGGCCACGTTCCTCCACACCATGGTTCGCATCACGGATCCCGAGAAGAGCCGCAGCTTCTACGAGGCGCTCGGCTTCCGCTTCTCGCGCGACATGGACATCGTCCGCAACGGCGAGCTCGAGGCGACGAACTACTTCTTCTCGCTCGGCGACTCGGAGAACGTCCTCGAGCTGACCTACAACCACGACGGTCGCACGTACGACCTCGGAACCGGCTACGGCCACATTGCGATCGCCGTCGACGACCTCGACGCAACGCTCGCGGCGCTGAAGGACGAGCACGGCATCGAGCCAGAGCGCCCTCCCTACCAGGTGACCGAAGGCGGTTCGAGGATCTGTTTCGTCAGAGACCCGGACGACTACCGGGTCGAGCTCATCGAGCGACGCTAGGAGCAGTTGTGGGTGACGAGCCGGTTCCGCTCTCGTACACGGAGTGGAAGCTCGTCGAGCTTGACGGCGAGCCACTCGAGCTGGTCGGGCAGGAGCGCCGGCCGACGCTCGTACTCGATCTCGAGGAGTCGTATGTCTCGGGCTCGGGTGGCGTGAACCGGCTCATGGGGACGTTCGCGCTGAGCGAGTCCGAGTTGCGGTTCGGGCCTCTCGCGACGACGCTCATGGCCGGCCCCGAGGATGCCGTGGCTCGCGAGCGTGCATTCCTCGACGCACTCGCCCGCGTGACGTCGTTCGAGCGGACGGATCGCACGCTGACGCTGCTCGCAGGGAACACCGCCGTGGCGCGGCTCGTCTGCTAGAGCGCTCTGCGCTCGACCCGACTTCCCGCCGCGACGAGCACGTCCGAGACGAGCTCCGGGGGGAAGAGCCCGTGCTCGACCACGCCGGGCTCGGCAGCGAGCCGCTCCGCCAGGGCCCGAGGATCCTCGAACGACGCGGTGTAGTCGGCGATCACCCCTCCGTCGGGGCTCCGCGCCACGTCTCGGAGCGCCACGGATACGAGCCGGTGCACCGTCGCGGCGAGACCGAAGTCGTGGAGCTCGAGCGGCACGGGCGGTCTGAGCCGGTCGACAAGCTTGTCCGACGAGACGATGACGACGAAGCGATCCGCGGCAGCTGCGACGGCCTTCTCTCGCGTGTGCGCGGCGCCTCCTCCCTTCACGAGCCACCCGTCCGGGGCGACTTGATCGGCGCCGTCGATCGCGATGTCGAGGCGGAACGGAGCGTCGGGACCCGCGAACGAGTTGACGCGCAGACCGACGCTGCGCGCAGCCTCCTCCGTCGCGAGTGAGGTCACGACGCAGCGGAGATCGAGCTTACGGGCCGCGAGTGCGGGCAGCAGGTGCGCGACCGTCGATCCGGTGCCGAGCCCGACGACCATGCCGTCCTCGACGAGCTCGGCGGCAGCCTCGGCCGCGAGCCGCTTCTCCTCGTCGAGCGTCATCGGGGAGGACGGTACCCTGAGACGACCGTGGAGCACAGTCCCGAACGCGAGCTGAAACTCGCCGCCGACAGGAGCTTCCGGATGCCGAGCATCTACGGCCTCGGCGGCACGACCGTCCGGAGCGCGCCGCCCGAGCGAAACGACACGACGTACTACGACACGGAGGATCTCCGGCTCGCGCGCTGGGGCGCGAGCCTGCGCCACCGCCCCGGCGAGGGCTGGACGGTGAAGCTTCCGGCCGAGCGAGACGCTCCCTTCCTCGTTCGTCCCGAGATCGTGTTCGAGGGCAACGGTGGTGCGCCCCCCGAGGCAGCGGTCGAGCTCGTCCGCGGCTTCGTGCGCAACGGTGAGGTGGGTGTGCGCGTCCGCATGACGACCATCAGGCGGCGCCGGGAGCTCCACGGGTCGGACGGGCAGCTCATCGGTGGGGTCGTCGACGACGCCGTCTCGGTGCTCGGCGACGAGCACACACCGACGTCGTTTCGCGAGCTCGAGGTCGAGATCGGCGACGAGATGACTCCGACCCTGCTCGACGCGCTCGTGGAGCGGTTGCGCCAGGCTGGGGCTGGGTCGCACGACCACACGGCGAAGTACATCCGTGCGCTCGGCGACCTGCCGCTGATGCCCGAGGTGCCCGTCTCGGACCTCGCGAGAGACGCAAGTGCCGGAGACGTGGTCCGGCGCGCGATCGCGCTCTCGGTGATCCGCCTCGTCCTCCACGACCCCGTCGTCAGGCTGGATGTCGATCCCGAGGGCGTGCACCAGGCACGCGTGGCGACGCGACGGCTCCGGTCGGATCTCCGCACCTTCCGCTCGCTCGTGCAGCGCGACTTCGCGGCGCGCGTTCGGGACGAGCTCGGGTGGATCGCCGCGATCCTCGGCGAGGTACGGGACGGCGACGTCCTCCTCGAGCGCCTCCGCAGCCGCAGTGCCGAGCTGCCCGAGGACGAGCGAGCGCGGGTCGCCGGCGTACTCGCAACGCTGGAAATCCACCGCAACGACGCCCACTCGCGACTCCTCGAGAGCCTGCGAAGCGCGCGCTACGTCGCGCTCCTCGATCTGCTCGTCGACGCAGCGAACGCGCCCGAGCTCGCCGACGTCGCTTCAGCGCCCGCAGCGGAGGCAATTCCCGCCCTCGTACGCCGACCGTGGCACAAGCTCGAGAAGCGGGTGCAAGCGCTCGACGGCAACCCGTCGGACGAGCAGCTGCACGAGATCCGGATCCGGACCAAGCGAGTGCGCTATGCAGCGGAGGCTGCCGCCGCCGTCGTCGGCAAGCCGGCACGGACGTTCGCGCGCGCCGCGGCGGGTCTGCAGGACGTTCTCGGCGACCTCAACGACGCCGTCGTGGCGGCGGCGTGGCTCGACGACTGGCGGGCCGAAGACCGTGAGCCCGACGAGCGACGCGCCGCGGGCGCGCTCGTCGAGGCGGAGCGGTCGGATGCAGCGGAGCTTCGCGCGAGCTGGCACGTCGCCTGGGAGAAGCTTGCGGACCCGGATCTCCGTACCTGGATGTGACCGGGTCGGTGCGTGCGGCCGGTGGGCTCGTCGTCCGCCACGATGCGAGCGGCACGGCCGAGATCCTCGTCGTCCACCGGCCTGCGTACGACGACTGGTCGTTTCCGAAAGGGAAACTCGAACCGGGCGAGTCCGACGAGGATGCCGCGACGCGCGAGGTCGAGGAGGAGACGGGTCTCGTCTGCCGGCTCGAGCGTGAGCTCGCGACGACGAGCTATCGCGATGCGCGCGGCCGTCCGAAGACCGTCCGCTACTGGCTCATGACACCGGTCGGCGGCCACCTGCAGGCAGCGAACGAGATCGACGATGCGCGCTTCGTCCCCGTCGCCGCTGCGCGGGAGCTGCTCACGTATGCGCGTGACCGCGCCCTGCTCGAGTCGCTGGAGCCCTCCGAATGACCGCCGTGCACCTCGTGCGCCACGCGAAGGCGAAGAACCGCCTGAAGTGGGAGGACTCCGACCACCTGCGACCGCTCGCGAACCGCGGAAGGAGGGAAGCGGCCGCGATTGCGGTCCGCCTTGCGGACGAGCCCGTCTCGCGACTCGTCTCGAGCCCGTACGTCCGGTGCGTGCAAACCCTCGAGCCGCTCTCGGACACGCTGGGTCTCGCCATCGAGAGCAGCGACCTGCTCGCGGAAGGAGCGGACGGGGACGACGCGCTCGCATTCCTCGTGTCGCTCGCAGCTGCCGGGACGGTCGCGTGCACGCACGGCGACGTGCTCTACGACGTCGTGTGGCTCGTCGCGCAGTCCGGGGTGCCGTTGGACGGGCCGCTCGTGGTGCCCGTCGCCAGCACATGGGTTCTCGCGGTCGAGGACGAGCGCGTCGTGAGCGCCCGCTTCATAGAGCAGCCGCCGCGTTAGACACCGGCGAGATCGGCGGCGATCAGCTCGGAGGCACGCTCGGCGATCATGACGGTCGGCCAGTTCGTGTGGCCGCGCGGGAGCCGGGGCATGACGGACGCATCCACGACCCGCAGCCCGGTGATGCCACGGACGCGGAGCCGGGGGTCGACGACCGCGTCGGCGTCCGAGCCCATGCGACACGTCCCGGCTGGGTGGTAGAGAGTCTGCGAGAGCGCTCGTAGGTGCGCCCGGAGGTCGTCGTCCGAGCGCGCGTCCGCGCCAGGGAGGATCTCGGAGTCCACGAACGACGCGAGCGGCTCCTGCGTCAGCACGTTGCGGGCGAGCCGCAGGCCGTACAGCAGGCGCGCCGCGTCCTCACCCTCGGGGTCGGTGAGGTAGCGAGGATCGATCGCAGGCGGAACGCGAGGATCGGACGAACGGAGGAGAACCGTCCCCGAGCTTCGCGGGGTGAGGAGCACGACCGCGAGCGTGAGCCCGTGCTCGCTCGGCGGTTTGAGCCCCTCCTCCTCGAAGAGCACCGGGGCGAGTAGCAACTCGAGATCCGGCGCCGGGAGCTCCGGGCGGGAGCGGACGAACGCGACCGCCTCGCCGAGGTTCGAGGTGAGCGGACCGCGGCCCCGCAGGGCCCAGCGGAGCAGGTTCGGGATCGACTCCGCCGAGGCGAGCGTCTCGACCCTCTTCGTGCGGACCAGCAGCCCGTTCGCGAGATGGTCGACGAGATTCGCGCCGACGGCCGGCAGCTCGTGGGTCACCTCCACGCCGGCGGCCTCGAGAGGAGCGGGCGGGCCGATTCCGGAGAGCTGAAGGAGGTGCGGGGAACCGACCGCGCCCGCGCAGAGGACGACCTCGCTTCGCCCCCGCACCTCCTGCTCGTCCCCGTTCTGGAGGTACGCGACGCCGAGGGCGCGCCCGCCCTCGAGAAGGACGCGCGAGGCGAGCGCGTCCGTGACGACCGTGAGATTCGGGCGCCTGCGAGACGGCGCGTAGTAGCCGTCGAGGACGCTGAAGCGACGGCCACGACGCTGCGACACCGGCACGAGACCGACGCCTTCATTGTTCTCGCCGTTGAGGTCCGTCGCCGCTCGGATCCCGGCCGCCTGTGCGGCATGGACGAACGCCTCGGCGAGAACGTGCCGGTCGGGGAGATCCGCCAGGGGGAACGCGCCGGCGCTACTTCGTGCGAACGCCGGCTCGACGTCGGCCCACGACCACCCTGCACACCCGGCGCTGGCCCAGCCGTCGTAGTCGGCCCGGTGGCCGCGGAGCACCATCATCGCGTTCATCGCGGCCGAGCCACCGAGCATCCGCCCCCGCGGAAAGACGACCTCCCGTCCGTCGAGGCCTTCTTGCGGTGTCGTCGAGTCGCCCCAGTCGACCGACGTCCGGTAGAGCTTCGAGAAGGCGGCCGGAATTCGGATCTCGAGCTTGCGTGATCTCGGCCCGGCTTCCAGCAGGAGCACCGAGACGTCGGGGTTCTCGGTGAGTCGGGCTGCGAGGACGCAGCCCGCCGTCCCCCCGCCGACGATCACGACGTCGTGCACCGGTCCGAGGATAAGTCGTGACGCACTCGACACGAAGGCGTGTCCCACCCGTGACTCCTTGCCGCCTACGCTCGTCCGGATGGCGACAGCGACGCGAGACGGCTCGAGGAAAGCGCCGACGACGAGCGCAGCTACGCCGTGGGGCGCCGCGACGCTCGTCGAGGAAGTGTCCGTCCCCCAGCGAGTCGGCGAGCGGCGATTCTCGGTCGTCGTGCAGCTCCTGGAGACGCCGAGCGGGGAGCGCCTCGTGCGCTGGGCCTACACGACCGACGGGAGCGCGCGGCGCGGTCCCGTCACGATGCGGGTGCGCGACCTCGAGCGACTGCGGGCGGCGCTCGAGCGCGCGCCCGTGCTCGCGCAGGCCCTGGGTTCGGCGATCGGAGGTGCGAACACGCGTAGAGACGGCTGACGGACGCGTGCCACGTGTCTGCGCGAACGTCTGGCCTACGCCGCGGCCAGCCGGCTCTCGGTCGCCGCGTCGACGAGCCCGGCCAGCAGGAGCCCGCCGTCGGCCGAGCCGAGCAGCGGGTCGACCGCGTGCTCGGGATGCGGCATGAGCCCCATGACGTTGCCGGTCTCGTTCGTCACACCGGCGACGCCGCCGAGCGAGCCGTTCACGTCCTCGGCGTAGCGAAGGGCGATCTGCCCGCGGGCGGCGAGTTGCACGAACGTGCCTTCGTCCGCATACCAGGCACCGTCCCCGTGCTTGACGGGGATGACGAGCTCTTGTCCGGCGACGCACCGCCGCAGGAAGGGCGTGTCCGCGCTCTCGACCCGAAGGGTCGCGTCGCGGCAGACGAACTCGAGCTGGCGGTTCGGGAGGAGCACGCCGGGAAGCAACCGCGCCTCGCAGAGGATCTGGAACCCGTTGCAGATGCCGAGAACGAGACCCCCGCCGGCCGCGAAGCGACGAACGGCGTCCATCACGGGTGCGACGCTCGCGATCGCCCCGGTGCGAAGGTAGTCCCCGTACGAGAAGCCTCCGGGCAGCACGACCGCGTCGGTCTCGCCGGGGAGCTCGGCGTCTGCGTGCCAGACGAGCACCGGTTCGGCACCGACTGCCCCGAGCGCCCAGGCGGCGTCGCGATCGTCGTTGGAGCCGGGGAAGACGACGACGGCTACGCGCGGTCGGTCACTCATCCGGTCACTCGCCCGCGAGCCGGATCTCGTAGCTTTCGATGAGCGGGTTCGCGAGCAGCTCGGCGCACATCTTCTGCGCAGCCACACGCGCCTGCTCGCGATCCTCGACCCCCAGCTCGAGGTCGATCACCCGCCCGACCCGCGCGCTCGAGACCTCGAACCCGAGCTTCCGGAGCGAATGCCCGACCGCATCTCCCTGCGGATCGAGGATGCCCTCCTTGGGCCTGACGACGACGGTCGCCTTCACAACACCACCTCCGGTTCGCGGACGTACGAATCGAACGGGATCTCGGTCAGGCGCTCGAACGCCTCGACGTATCGTGCCCTCGTGCCGGCAACGACGTCGTCGGGCAGCTCCGGGCCGGGCGACGTCTTGTCCCAACCGAGCCGCTCGCACCAGTCGCGGACGTACTGCTTGTCGAACGAGGGCTGGGGACCGCCCGGCTCGTACTCGTCCGCCGGCCAGAAGCGCGACGAGTCGGGCGTCAGCGCCTCGTCGCCGAGGACGATCGAGCCGTCCGCCGCCGACCCGAACTCGAACTTCGTGTCCGCGACGATGATCCCGCGAGCCTCGGCGTGCGTCGCCGCGAACGCGTACAGCGCGAGAGCCGCAGCCTTCGCTGCGCGGTAACGCTCCGCCCCGCATATCGTGGCTGCCGTCTCCTCGTCCACGTTCTCGTCGTGCCCGGTGTGTACCTTCGTCGCCGGCGTGAAGATCGGCTCGGGCAGCCGCGCCGCCTCGACGAGGCCCGGCGGCAGGACGTGTCCGCAGACGGCGCCCGTGGCTCGATAGTCCTTCCAGCCGGAACCCGCGAGATAGCCGCGGACGACGCACTCGATCGGCAACATCTCGAGGCGCTCGCAGATCATCGTCCGGCCGTCGGTGCCGAGACCGCGCAGGTGATTCGGTACGAGCTCGCGCGTGCGGGCGAACCAGAACGCCGACAGCCCGGTCAGCACCTTCCCCTTGTCCGGAATCGGCGTCGGAAGAACGACGTCGAAGGTCGAGATGCGATCGGTGGCCGTAAGCGCCAACGACCCGTCCGGTCGCAGGTAGAGCTCACGAACCTTCCCGCTCGCGACATGAGTCGCCTCTGGACTCGTCACGGACTCGCCGCTCCGGCCGTGAGCCGTTCGGGCACGCGTCCGAAGATGGTGTCGACGTGCCGCGTGTACGCCGCCAGATCGAACACCTCGCCGAGGTCGATGCGCGAGGCGATCGCGGTATCCGCGCGCACGAGCCCGCGGAAGTCGAGACCCTCGTCCCAGGCCCGCATCGCGTGCCGCTGGACCATCCGATACGCCTCGTCGCGCTCGAAGCCGGACTCGACGAGGGCGAGCAGGAGGCGCTGGCTGAAGAAGAGACCGCCCGTCGCCTCGAGGTTCGCGCGCATGCGCTCCGGCCGGACGACGATCCCCTCCATCAACCACGCGAACCGGTCGAGCATGTAGTCGACCGCGAGGCACGCGTCCGGCAACACGACGCGCTCGGCCGAGGAATGCGAGATGTCGCGCTCGTGCCAGAGCGCGACATTCTCGAGCCCGACCAGGCTGTATCCACGAACGAGTCGTGCCAGGCCGCAGATCCGCTCGGCCAGGATCGGGTTGCGCTTGTGCGGCATCGCCGACGACCCCTTCTGGCCCGCGCCGAACGGCTCCTCCACCTCTCGGAGCTCCGTTCGGGCAAGGTGCCGGATCTCCAGGGCGAAGCGGTCGAGCGAGGAGGCGAGGATCGCGAGCGCCGACAGGAGCTCCGCGTGGCGGTCACGCTGGAGGATCTGGGTCGAGGTCGGGGCCGGCTCGAGCCCGAGCGCCTCGCAGGCCAGCCGCTCGACCTCTGGCGAGCTCGTCGCGTACGTCCCGACCGCACCCGAGAGCTTCCCCACCCGCATGCCGGCGAGAGCGCGCTCGAGCCGATCGCGGTCGCGCTCGAGCTGGAACACCCAGCCAAGGAGCTTGAGGCCGAACGTCGTCGGCTCCGCGTGTACGCCATGCGTGCGGCCGATCGTCACGGTTGCTCGATGCTCCTCCGCCCGGGCGTGCACCGCGGCAACCGCACGGTCGAGACCCCCGCGCAGCAGCTCGCCTGCGCGCTGCACGGTCAGGGAGAGCGCGGTGTCCAGGACGTCGGACGACGTCAGCCCGAAGTGGAACCAGCGGCCATCGGTGCCGAGGTCGCCCGCGACCGCATCGACGAACGCGGCGACGTCGTGATTCGTCGTGCGCTCGAGCTCCGCGACACGCTCGGGCGTGGGGACGCGTGCGCGCTCGCGAACGCTTCGCGCGCTTGACGACGACACGACACCAACCGCTGCCCACGCGTCGAGCGCCGCGAGCTCGACTGCGAGCCACTGCTCTAGTCTCGCCTCGTCGGACCAGACCCGTGCCATCGCGGGTCTCGCGTAGCGAGGAATCACTGCCGCGATTCTAGTCGGCAGGCCCGAGGGCGCCCGCTTTCACACTTTCGGCACGCTCTCGTGCACCACCCGTACGACCTCCGGGACTACACTCGAAAGTGGGTGGAGGCAAGGGGTGGCCCCGTGGTGATCGCCACTTACGGGCCGCGGTCGACCTCCGGCGCGGACACGCCGGCCGCCTCGGAGGCGATGTCGGACCTGTAGCGAACGCCGGCGAACTCGATGTGCCCGACCGCCTCGTACGCCGCGGCACGCGCCTCGGCCACCGTCTCGCCGCGCCCGGTCACCGAGAGGATCCGACCTCCGTTCGTGACGAGCCGGTCGCCGTGCAATGCCGTGCCGGAGTGGAAGACGAGGGCGCCGACCGCTTCGGCTACCGCGACTCCCGAGATCACGCTGCCGCGATCTCCCGCAGCCGGGTAGGAGCCGGCCGCCACGACCACCGTCACCGCGGAACCGTCGAGGACGCCGACGTCGACGCCCGAAGCGTCGCCGCGCGCGGCCGCCGCCAGGACCTCGACCAGGTCGCATTCGAGGAGCGGGAGGACGACCTGCGTCTCGGGATCGCCGAAGCGGCAGTTGAACTCGAGCACGCGGGGTCCGTCGGCGGTGAGCATGAGGCCCGCGTACAACAACCCGACGAACGGCGCCCCACGCGCGGCGAGCTCCGCGAGCACGGGTCGGTGCACTGCGTCCACGAGCTCGCGCGCCTCGGTCGCGCCGACGTTCGAGACCGGCGCGTACGCGCCCATGCCGCCGGTATTCGGCCCTTCGTCCCCGTCGAACGCACGCTTGAAGTCCTGCGCGGCGAGCAGCGGGATCGCGTTGCTCCCGTCGCAAATCGCGAACAGCGAGACCTCCGGCCCTTCGAGCAACTCCTCGACGACGACGTCCTCGCCGCCCGCAGCGAGCGAGCGGAGGGCCTGGTCGACCTCCGCCTGTGCGCGACAGACGAAGACCCCCTTCCCGGCCGCGAGGCCGTCCGCCTTGATGACGCACGGCGGCCGCGCGAGCGGCAGCCGCGCAGCGGTGGGCACGCCGGCGGCGCCCATGACCTCCTTCGCAAAGGTCTTGGACCCTTCGATGCGCGCAGCCGCTGCACCGGGACCGAACACGAGAACGCCGAAGCGGCGAAGCGCGTCGGCGAGCCCTGTTACGAGCGGCAACTCCGGCCCCACTACGACGAGGTCGATCTCGAGCGACCGCGCCAGCCCGAGGACACCCTCCGCATCCTCGGCTCGGATGGGGTGACATTGGGCAAGGACCGCGATACCGGGATTCCCGGGCGCGGCGTGAAGCTCGGTCAGCGTCGGCGCCTGCGCGAGCTTCCAGGCGAGAGCGTGCTCGCGACCTCCCGACCCGACGACGAGGACTCGCACGCGCAGGAGTCTACGAGCCGTCGCTGCGGCTCACGTGAGCCGCCCCATGCGTGACCCAGCGAGCACCGCGAAGAGCCCGAGGGCGACGCTGGCGCCGACATTCGCGACGGCGAGGGCGATCGCCCGTGTCTCGACGAGGTCGAGCGTCTCCTGCGCGAACGTCGAGAAGGTCGTGAATCCGCCGCAGAAGCCGATGACGAGCGCCGCCCTGAGCCACTCCGGCGCCGCGTGACGGTCGACGAATGCGGCAATGACGAAACCGACGGCGAAGCAGCCGCTGATGTTGATCGCAAAGGTGCTCCACGGGAAGCTCGAGTCGGCGTGCCGCTCGATCAGCCGATCGAGCCCGTAGCGGCTAAGCGCTCCGAGGGCTCCGCCGAGACCGATGCCGATGACGACGAACATGTGACGACTCCTCTCGCGATCGGGTAGGAGCCATCAGCCGGGTCGGCGGTTCGGTGGGCGAGCCCCATCGCCCGTCGCCGGCAGGTTACACCGGTCTCACAGCGCGAGCACGTGCTCACGAGCGGCACCGGTACCGACGAGCGTGACCGTGACGCCGAGCGCCCGCTCGACGAACGAGACGTACGCGCGAGCCGCATCCGGAAGCTCGTCGTCGATGTGCGTCTCCCACCCACCGAGCACCTCGAAGACGGGCCGGCAATGGTGGAAGTCGCTCTGGTGCGCAGGGAAGTCCTCGGTCTCCGACCCGTCGGGGAGGAGGTAGCGGACGCACACTGGAACCTGCGCGAACTCCGAGAGGACGTCGAGCTTCGTGAGCGCCAGCGCGGTGATCCCGTTGACCCGCACCGCGAAGCGGAGGGCGACGAGGTCGAGCCAGCCACAGCGTCTCTCGCGCCCGGTGACCGTGCCGAACTCGTGCCCGAGCGACTGCACTCGCTCGTGCTCGCGGCCGTCGATCTCGCTCGGGAACGGCCCCTCGCCCACGCGCGTCACGTACGCCTTCGCGACGCCGAGCACCTCGTCGATGCGATTCGGGCCGATACCGAAGGAGACGGCAGCGCCCGCGGCGATCGGGCTCGACGACGTCACGAACGGATACGTCCCGTGGTCGAGATCGAGGAGCGTTCCCTGGGCCCCCTCGAAGAGCACCCGTTCGCCCGTCCGCAGCGCGCGGTCGACGAGGAGCGACGTGTCGGCGACGTAGGGGGCAAGACGCTCCGCATAGGCGAGCTGCGCAGCAACCACGGACTCGACGTCGAACGGCTCGAGCTCGTACACGCGCTGGAGCCAGACGTTCTTCTCGGCGACGGCGAGCTCGAGCTTCTGGCGCAGGATCTTCGGATCGAGCAAGTCCTGGACGCGGATGCCGATGCGCGTCGCCTTGTCGGCGTACGCAGGGCCGATCCCGCGCCGCGTCGTCCCGATCTGCAACCGCCCGAGCCGACGCTCACGCGCCCCGTCGAGTGCGACGTGCCACGGCATGATCAGGTGCGCGTTGCCGGACACGTAGA
Organism: Gaiellaceae bacterium; assembly: GCA_036276015.1. Lineage (GTDB taxonomy): Bacteria > Actinomycetota > Thermoleophilia > Gaiellales > Gaiellaceae > GMQP-bins7. The sequence continues at coordinate 12,075 of DASUCN010000003.1, forward strand.
GAAGTCCGAGCGTCTCGTGACCGCGCGCTCCGAGCTCGTCGAGCTCGGCGATCAGGACTTCGGGATCGACGACGCAGCCCGCGCCGATCGCGCTCCGCTTCCCGGCGATGACCCCGGTCGGGATCTGCCGGATCTTGTAGGTCTCGTCGCCGACGACGACCGTGTGGCCGGCGTTGGGACCGCCCTGGTAGCGACAGACGAGATCGGAGTCCTGCGCGAGCAGGTCGACGATCTTCCCCTTCCCTTCGTCGCCCCACTGCGCGCCGACGATGACGGTCGCGGGCACGCGCGCCAGTCTTGCACGCGCCGCGCCGTCAGGCCTTCGAGGCGGCCACGGCGAGCTCGCGCTCCTCGAACGGCCCCGTGTCGACCGCCGACACGGCCGGTAGCCCGGCCGCCGCGCATGCGCCCTCGACGCCACCGCGTTCGCCCACGATGACGTCAGCCGAGCCGCCGAGCCGGCGAATACGCGCGAACAGCGGAACCGCCGTCGCCGTTGCGAGCCCGCCGACGACGAATGCCGACGACACGGACCTCGCCTCACCGAGCGCGCCGAGGCCCACCTGGCCGCCGATTCCCCCGACGTTCGCCACCATCGAGTCGAACGAGACGACGGTCGCGCGCTGCTCGGTCGGGACGACCTGGTGCAGGTAGCCCGAGCGCACGGGACTGATGACGCCCATGGTCGCGGTGACGAGGAGAAGCGCCGCGAGCGCGAGCCAGAACGAGCCCGCGAGGCCCACGGAGACCGCGGCGGCGGCCTGGATCACGGAGGCGCCGAGCAGCATCGTCGTTCGGCGGCCGCAGAAGCGGGACGCGAACGTCACGACCTGGTTCCCGACGATCGTGGACAGGGCGATGCCGGCGGCGACGAGGCCGGAGATCCAGATCGCGTCGCTCTCGAGCAGGTCGAGAAGGTACGGCTGCGCCGCGTAGAACGCCCAGGTGAAGAAACCCGCCTGAACGGCTGCCGCGAGCATGAGCAGGCGCAGACCGCGCTGACGCCAGCCGAACTCGACTCCCATGCGCGCGTTCCTCGACATCTCGGCGGGGAGCTCGCTCCGGGCGATCCGCCGCGGCTCGAAGCCGAGGTCGTGCATGACGACATACGCGACGCCGAACACCGCGAGGAGCAGTAGCGTGCGGACGACATACGGCAGCGAAAGGTCGATCTGGCCCAGAAGTCCACCGCCGACAGTGCCGACCAGCATGGCCGCGCCGGTCACCTGCTGACCCCGTGCGAACACGTGGTCGAGGGCACCCGTGTGGCCGGTCGCATTGAGCGCGTCCACGAGCCACGCCTCCATGGCGCCCGAGTAGAACGTGTAGCCGAGGCCGATCCCGACCGACACGATGGCGAAGGGCACGACACCCGCACCCACCTCGGCGAGTCCGACGTACAGCAGCGTCGTCGCCGCCAGGACACTCACCGAGAGGAGGAACGAGACCCGCCGCCCGAGCGTGTCGGCGACGACTCCGGTCGGAACCTCGAACAGGACCATCCCCACCGAGAACGCCGCGTTCGCAACGAACACCTCGAAGAAGCTCAGCCCCGCAGCGAGCAGGAAGAGCGTGTTGACGCCCCAGATGAGTGCCGCCGAGAGCGTGTACAGGCCTGCGAGCGCGAAGTACCCGGCGAGAATGCGGCGGCTCGAAGCCACGGTGCCCGACTCGGACATCAGCGAAGCCTAGGGACGTACGACCGGTCTACGCCGACGCGAGGTCCGCGAACTTCGCGTACCGCCGCAGCCACGAGAGCTTCACCGCGCCGGTGGGCCCGTTGCGGTGCTTCGCGAGGATGACCTCGGCGATCCCCTGCTGATCCGACTCCTCGCCGAGGTAGTACTCGTCGCGGTAGATGAACATGACAAGGTCGGCGTCCTGCTCGATCGAGCCGGAGTCGCGGAGGTCGGAGAGGATCGGGCGCTTGTCGTGGCGCTGCTCGACGGCACGCGAGAGCTGCGACATCGCCAGGATCGGAACCTCGAGCTCACGGGCGAGCACCTTGAGCGCCCGCGAGATCTGCGAGACCTCCTGCACGCGGCTCTCGACGTTGCGGTCCGAAGCCATCAACTGCAGGTAGTCGACGATGATGAGCCCGAGACTCGGCTCGCGCGACTTCAGGCGGCGTGCCTTCGAGCGCAGCTCCATGATCGTGGTCGCCCCGGTGTCGTCGACGTAGATCGGAGCCTTCATCAGCCGGTCGCATGCGGCCGTGAGCCGCGGCCAGTCGTCCGGGGCGAGACGGCCCGTGCGAAGGCGTTGCGACTCCACCTTCGCCTCGCTGCACATCATCCGCTGCGTCACCTCGGCCTTCGACATCTCGAGCGTGAAGAGCGCGACCGGAGTCTGGTGACGGACGCCGAGATTCGCTGCCATGCAGAGCCCGAGCCCGGACTTCCCCATCGACGGGCGGGCGGCGAGGATGACGAGGTTCCCGGGCTGGAAACCCGAGGTGAGCAGGTCGAGCTCCTTGAAGCCGGCGGGGACGCCCGTGATCTCGGCGCCGGCCTCGTACAGGTGGGTGATCCGCTCGAAGCTCTCCTTGAGGAGCGTCTCGATATGGGCGAAGTCGCTCGTGGCCCGCCGTTGGCCGAGCTCGAAGACGATCTGCTCGGCGCGATCGACGAGATCCGAGACCTCGCCGCCGACGCCACCCGGGTCGCGCTCCTGGCCGAGCCGCACGATCTCCTGCCCGGCCCGGATGAGCCCGCGCAGCGTCGACATCTCCTTGACGATCCTGGCGTAGTGCTCGACGTTCGAGGCCGCGGGAACCAGTGCAGCGAGCTCGGCGATGCGCGCCGCACCACCGGCAGCCTCCAGCTCGCCGCGCTCCTCGAGCTCGTTGGCGAGCGTGATCGCATCGACGGGCTCACCCTTCCCCCAGAGGCCCAGCGCCGCGCGGTAGATCTTGGCGTGGCTCTCGCGGTAGAAGTCCGCTGCGTCGAGGATCTCGCTGACGGTGCCGACCGCGACCGGCGACAGGAGCATCGCGCCCAGCACCGACTCCTCCGCCTCGAGGTTCTGCGGTGGGACGACGGAACTCAGGCGGTCGCCGACACGTTCCAGGGCTTGGCTCACGACGCGGGAGTCAAGCTGTCCCGTTCAGCCGCGTCCAGCCGGAACACGCCCGCAGAGAGCGAAGAGACGACACTCCGACCTGTGCGGGGTGAACAGAACACACGTTCTGAAGTTATCCCCACCGTCGGATGACCTACTGACACGTCGGCCTCGGTTACCGACAGCTCACGGGACGGTGCTGACAGGTTCGCACAGGTTGTCCAGTCGGAAACACACGCAGGGAGCGGGAACTTCGTCGGGTGCTCCACACCGTTGTGGAGAACCGTGGGGACGCGCTACGACGCGTCCACGCCGGCGACGACGAGCGGGCGCAGAAGTCGCGCGAGTCCGAGGGCGCCCGACGCCGTGAGGTGGAGCCCGTCCGCGCGGAACCAGGGCTTGCCCCTGCTGTACGCGTTCCAGTCGGCGACGACGAGGCTGCGCTTCCACCTGCGGGTCGCGGCGCGGATCCGGGCGTTCGACTTGGCGTAGAGCGATGCATAGGTCGAGGCTTCGCGGAGCGTCACCCAGACGACCCGCCTCACACCCGCGGCTCGCAGCGCCCTCATCATCCGGTCGACGTCGTAGACCGCGACCCAGTCGTTGTAGCCGACGTTGACCACGACCACCCGCCCGAGCCCGCGGCCTTGTTGGTCGACGACCTGGAGCGCGCTTGCAGGCGTGGAGCCCTGGAATGCGCAGCTCTCGGCGACGAGCCGCCGGCAGACGGCGGTGTCGGTACGGAGGTCGAGACCCTTGCCTAGGAGGCGCATCGCAGCCGGGACGTAGCTCAACGACTCCGTGATCGAGTCGCCGACGACGGTTACGCGCGGCTTCGCCTCGGGGCGTGCGGGACTCGTCCCCGCCCCGACCAGGGCGACGAGGGTGGCGACACCGAGCCCGGCGAGGGCGCGGCGGAGTCGACTGGAACTAGCTCGTCGCGCCGGACTGGTCGCCCGACTCGGCGCTCTCGTGCTCGGTCTCATCGGCCTCGACGCCTCCTTCGACGTCATCCTCCGAATCCCCCTCCGCCGCTTCCGGCTCGGCGAGCACCTCCGCGAGCGCCGTCTCCGCCTCTACGTGGCCCTCCTCGGCAACGACCGCGGCAAGGGCTTCGGCCTCGGCTTCCGCGGCCTCGAGCGCCGCCAGCTCCTCCTCGGGAGGGAGCTCCCCGCCCTCGGGGACGACGAGCGTCTTGACCTCGACGGTGACGTCCTGGAAGAGCTCGATCGCGATCGCGTAGCGGCCGATCCGCTTGAGCGGATCGGAAGCGATCTTCCGCCGGTCGACGCGCACCTTCCTCGCCCGCCAGATCTCGTCGGCGATGTCCGAAGGCGTCACGGAGCCGAAGAGCGAGCCGGTCGGGCCGGCCTTCACCTCGAAGCGGAGCACCGTCTTGCCAAGGAGCTCGGCGATCTCCTGGGCCTGCTCGGCCGTCCGCGCCTCGTGCTTCGCCCGCTCGGCGTCGACGCGCCGAAGCTCCGCGACGCGCGCAGGCGTCGCGTTCTCCGCCAGCCGGCGGGGCAGGAGGTAGTTCCTCGCGTACCCACGCGCGACGTCGACGACCTCGCCGCGCAGGCCGAGCTTCTCGACGTCCTGTAGCAGAATGACCTGCATTACGCGCGCCTCCCCCGGCGGAAAGCCCTGAAGGCGGCCGCTTCGCAGCCGCTGCGTGATCTACTCATCGCGCGCATCGTTCAGCCGACGTACGGGAGGAGGGCCATCTCGCGTGCGCGCTTCACGGCCGCCGCGACCTGGATCTGGTGGCGCCGGCACGCGCCGGTGATGCGGCGCGAGCGGATCTTCCCCTTCTCCGAGATGTAGCGGCGCAACTGCGCGAGGTTCTTGTAGTCGATCTCGTCCACCTTGTCGCGGCAGAAGTGGCAGCTCTTGCGCTTGCCGGGCGCGGTCGCGGGACCGGTGCGACGACGTGGTTGTTGCTTCTTCTGAGCCATCTGCTGGTTCTCCTGGTCTAGCTGCGACCCGGTCGCGAAGCGACCGGCTTTAGGGATTTTCGCGCGACCGGAAATCCGCCGCGAGGCGGTTTCCGGTCTTGTGCACTACTCAAAACGGAATGTCGTCGTCGGTCGGAGAGGACGGGAAGTCGTCGCCCGCACCGGCGGTGGCACCGGCGGGGACGTACGAGGACTCGCCGTCCTGACGGCCGCCGAGGAACTGGACGCTTTCCGCGACGACCTCGACGGCCTGCCGCTTCGAGCCGTCCTGCGCCTCCCACTCGCGCCATTCGAGCCGTCCGTCGATCGCGACGGGCCGGCCCTTGGAGAGGTACTGCGCGCAGTTCTCGCCCTGCTGTCCCCAGACGGTGATGTCGAAGTAGTTCGGCTTGTCGGTCCACTGCCCGGACTCGTCCTTGCGGCGCGTGTTCACGGCGAGCCGCAGCGAGCACACGGGCGTCCCCGACGGCGTATGACGAAGCTCCGGGTCGCGCGTGAGGTTCCCGACCAGGACGACGCGGTTGATGTTGCCTGCCATGACCTACTCCTCCTCTTCCTCGACGTCGGCTGCGACAGGTGCATCCTCGCGCGCCGGCGCGCCCACCGCTACGGGCCGAACGGGACTCCCCTGAATCCGACGTGTCGCCATGTGGCGCATCACGCCGTCGTCGATGCGGAGGACGCGCGACACCTCGTCGAGCGTCCCCGCGTCGCACGTGAAGTGCAGGAGGTGGTAGCTCCCGTCGCCCTTGTGGCGGATCTCGTAGGCGAGCTTGCGTCGCCCCCAGACGTCGTGCAGGTCCCACGTGCCGCCGCCGGACTCGACCTGCTCGCGCACGCGCGCGACGATCTCCGCCTGGCGATCGTCGTCCAGGTCGGGGTCGAGCAGCAGCAGGATCTCGTACTCGTTCATGTCCCCGGTCTCCTTCCCTCGGTCTGAATCGGCCTCGCCGGTAACGGCACCGCCGGGAACGGACGGGGCCAGGACGAAGCAGGAAGCCGGGCGATGGTAGCAGCCAGCTGCCGCCTTCTGGCCTGCGCGATACCATCGCCGCGTGCGGAAGCTCGTCAAGATCGCGCTCGTCATCCTCGGCATCCGCGCCTTCCTCCGCTGGCGGAAGCGACGCCGCGAGGCGGAGGCTGTCGCTCCAGCGGTCGCGCCGGCCGACGATCCGGCCGACGAGCTGCGCCGCAAGCTTGCGGAGTCGCGCGAGGACGACGCAGAGGGCCAGACCCCGGAGGAACCTGCGGCATCGGTCGCCGATCGCCGCACCGAAGTGCACGACCAGGCCCGGGCGGCGCTCGACGAGATGACGTCCTCCGACGAGAGCTGACCGGATCGGCATGGCGGACCCGTCCGAGACGACACAGGTCTCACGCGAGGCGACGGGAGAGCGCGACGACCTCGTCGCGGCGGTGCGGGCGCTCGCCGCCGAGGTCGGGAGCCTGAAGGACGACGTCCACGCCCTGCGCAGCGAGGCGCGAAGCCTGCCGGCGGGCGACGAGCGTCCCGGGTGGGACGAGGGCGTTCCGATCCCCGTGCGCGAGGGACCGGCGTGGGTTCGCTCCGTCGACTCGCCGCGAGTGCGTGGGCCCGCGGTGCCGTGGCTGCTGGTGGAGATCGCCTTCCTCGTCGGAGTCGCAGTGCTCTGCGTCGTCGCCGACTTCGACGTCCCGGTGATCGTCGGCGCGATGGCCGTAGCCTGGGCGCTCGTCGCGGTCGGCGAGTGGCTCGCGTCGCGCGCCGAACGCGAGCGCTACCGACTCGTGCTCGGCGCCGCCGTCGAGGTCCCGCCGAGCTCCACCGACGACCGGGCCTGGTTCGCCTCGAACGGGGACGACACGCTGCTCGACGCCCCCTCCTCCGAGCGTCCGCCGGCACGTCTGCCGCCTCCCGACTGAGAGTGCGCAAGATCGAGATCTGCGGGTGCAGATCTCGATCGCGCGGCCAGCGGAAGACGCTCGCCTGCAGGGTCGGCTTCGAAGCGGCCGAGTGCGCAAGATCGAGATCTGCGGGTGCAGATCTCGATCGCGCGGATGAGCGAAAGACGCTCGCCGGTAGGGTCAACATCGCCGCGATCGAGCACGGCTCCGCACGAGCGACTAGAAGTCGCCCGACGGCATGCTCTTCCCAACCGCAACCTTCGCGATCTTCTTCATGGTCGTGCTGCCGCTCTCGTGGGCGCTCATGCGCAACGGCCAGCGCTGGCGCGCATTCATCATCGCGGCGAGCTTCGTGTTCTACGCCGGATGGGACTGGCGCTTCTGCTTCCTCCTCGCCTTCTCGATCGTCTGGAACCAGGTCTTCGCGCTCGCCATCCACGGCCGCTCCGACGGGCGTGCGCGCAAGCAGCTGCTCGTCGTCGCGCTTGCCGGAAACCTCGGGCTGCTCGGCTACTTCAAGTACTACGACTTCTTCGTCACGTCGACGAACAACCTCTTCGCGTTCGCGGGCGTGGACGTGCCGCTCGAGGCCCGCTCGATCGTCCTCCCCGTCGGCATCTCCTTCTTCACGTTCATGGCGATCAGCTACGTCGTCGACGTCTATCGCCGCGACTTCGCGCCGGTCGGGCTCGGGACGTTCGCGGCGTACCTGTCGTTCTTCCCGCACCTCGTCGCCGGTCCCATCGTGCGGCCGGCAGAGCTCATCCCCCAGTTCCGCTCCCCACGCGACCCGCGCTACGTCGACACCTCGCGTGCGTTCTTCCTCATCGGCACGGGCCTCTTCATGAAGGTCGTGATCGCGAATCACCTCGCAGCGAACATCGTCGACGAAGTCTTCGGCGCCCCGAACCAGCACTCGTCGCTCGAGATGCTCGTCGGGATCTACGCGTATGCCGTGCAGATCTACGCCGACTTCTTCGGCTACACGAACATCGCGATCGGAATCGCACTCCTGCTCGGCTTCACGTTCCCGCAGAACTTCGACGCGCCGTACACGGCGACCTCGATCACCGACTTCTGGCGGCGCTGGCACATGACGCTCTCACGCTGGCTCCGCGACTACCTCTACATCCCGCTGGGCGGGAACCGCGGAGGCAAGCTCCTCACCTACAGGAACCTCATGCTCACGATGCTCATCGGCGGGCTCTGGCACGGTGCGGGCTGGACGTTCGTGGTGTGGGGCGGGATCCACGGCGCGGCCCTCTGCATCGAGCGCTGGTGGCGTGCCCGGCCAGGCTTCGTCGAGCGGCCGTGGACGCGCGGACGGCGAGCCTGGCATCGGTTCGTGACGTTCCAGGTCGTCTGCTTCGCCTGGATCTTCTTCCGCTCGGAGTCGTTCGCGGACGCGTGGGACGTCATCGTCCGGCTGTTCACCGCCTGGGGTGAGCCCTCACCCCTCGTGACGTGGGGCGTGCTGGCGGCGATCGCCGTCGGCATCGGCTCGCAGCACCTCCCCCGGCACCTTCCGCTCGCGATCATGGCCCGGTTCTCGCGGCTGCCCATCCCGGCGCAGGCCGCCGTTCTCGCGCTCGCGCTCCTGGTCGTCCACGCCATGGGGCCGGAGGGCGTGGCACCGTTCATCTACTTCCAGTTCTGATGGACGTGCCCGCGACAGCCAAACGTCGGCCCCGCCGCCGCACGGGCGAAGGAGGACGCCGTCTGCACTCGGCCGGGTCGGCGATCGCCGTCTCGCTCGGCGCGCTCGCCGTGGCGCTGCTCCTGAACGCGCCGGGCCTCCACAAGTCGGCGACGACCCAACCCGAAGGGTGGAAGCGCGACGTCGCACTCGCGGTCACGGGCCCGCTCCAGGGCGTGAGCGGAGCGCTCCTGCTCGACCAGCCACGACGGGCACTGAAGGCCGCGCTCGGCCGCTCCGAAGACGACCGGATCGACACCGCGGTGGCAGCCCCGCAGAGCCCGAAGCCGACGACGCCCGCGGCGACGCCGACGACCCCGCCGACGCGCGTGAAGTTCACGCCGCAGAGGAAGCTCCGCCTCTGGATCGCCGGCGACTCCCTCGTCGTGGTGCCCGGCGAGTCGGTACTCAGAGAGGTTGCCGGCAACCGCGCAGTCGACGCCCGGGATGCGATCGACGGCCGGATCGCGACCGGACTGGAGCGCCCCGACGTCTTCAACTGGTTCACGCACGTGCGCGAGGTGATGCAGAAGCAGAAGCCGCACGCGGTCGTCCTCATGTTCGGAGGCAACGACGACCACGGCTTCATGACCGGGATCCCCGAAGGACGCGAGGTCGGAACGTTCGGGAGTCCGACCTGGCGGGCGGAGTACCGCAGGCGGGTCGCGGCCATCATGGACACGGTGACCGGCCGAGGTGGCTACCTCGTGTGGATCGGACTGCCCATCTCGCGCGACGCCGAGCAGACGCTGCGCTACGACGTCATCAACGCGATCGTCCAGACCGAGGCCGCGAAGCGAAAGGGCCGTGTCGCGTACCTCGACACGTACTTCTTCTTCGCCGGCGACGACGGCGGCTATGCGCAGTACGTCGAGGACTCGACCGGGAAGCTCGTGAAGATGCGCGCGGACGACGGCGTCCACTTCGAGCGCTCGGCGGGCGACATCATCGCCGACAAGGTGGTCGAGCGCCTCGCAGAGCGCTACGACTTCACGTCCTGGCGCGGCGCGAGCTGACCCTAGGGAGCTCGCACGGTCACCGGCGCGCGCAGCTTCAGCGAGCGACCGCCCGCGACGACGGTGGCCTGGAAGGTCAGCTTCACGCCCACCGACTGAGCGGGCCACGTGAGCGTCCCCGTGCGCTTGCCCCTGAATGCGATCCAGGTTCCGGCGCTCGCACCCGAGCAGGCCTTCATCGCCGTCCCCTTCCAGCAACCCACGACCGTCGGACCGAGCAGGATCTGGAGCCGCGCGCGCGCCGCGATCGGCTTCCCGGCGCGATCCCTGACCACGATCGTGTACCGCCAGGGCACGTCGACGAGCGGCATCGTCGAGCTCGTCGACATGGTCGCGCGGACGTGGTCGGCGGCCCCGGCCGAGGTGGCGGCCGTCAGCGCGACGGCGCAGAGCACGAGGGCGAGCCGCATCGGCCTCATCTTAGGGAGTCCAGATGTGGGGCCTGGGCGAGCTGCGAACCGGCACGCCGGACGAGGAGGAGCGCGGCGAGTGCGGGAATCGTCGGCGCCCAGAACGCAAACAGCCGGTACACGCCGACCGCAACCAGTGCGATCGCGAGCGGCACACCCACCGCCGTCAGCGCATACGTCATCGCCGCGTCCACGCCGCCGACCCCGCCGAGCGGAAGCGGCAGGATCATCGCCGCCTGGCCGATCGCGAACGCGAGGACGAGTTCGGGGAGAGGCAGCGTCTCGCCCACGGCGCGCAGCGAGGCCCACAGGCAGGCGACGTTACCGACCCAGTAGAGGATCGTCGAGAGGACCATACGCCGCGCGGCCGGATCCGGTACGACCTCGCGCACCCAGGCGGCGCCGGCGATCGCGTACGCGAGCGCGCGGCGCCCGAACCAGCCCTCGTCGCGGGTCAGGCGCTCGACCCGCGACGGCTGCGTCACGAACGCAGCGGCCAGGAAACAGAACGGCACGAGCACGAGCCAGGGCAGCGTGAGAGCCGCCGACTCGCTCCCCCAAAGTGCCGTCGCGGTGAGGAGTGCCGCGACCCAGGCGCCCGCACCGAAGGACACGTAGAAGAGCGTGTTGAACCCGAGCACGCGGACGAGCCCCTCGCGGGCCGCGAACCCCGCGCGCCGGAAGCACCAGTACGTGACGGCGATCGCGCCAACACCCCCTGCAGCGAAGACGCGTGTCGCGCCGATGCTCGCGAGCATCACGTGCGCGCTGAGCCGGAAGCCGGGATCGGGCCCGCCGCGCCAGGCGAATGCTCCGCGGAAGACGTCGGCGTAGGCGACGAGCGCGACGAGCTGAGCGAGCAGACAGGCCGCGAACCACGCCGAGTCAGCCTTCGCGGCGGCGGCCCGCACCTCGTCGAACCCAGCGGCGCGGACGAGCAGCAAACCGACTCCGACGACGAGGAGGACGGCCGCGACGACGCCGAGCAGCGCCCGCCAGCCGGAGGGAACTGCGAGCCCTGCGGAGCGATCGTCACTCACTCTTCATATTCCGGTGCCAGGCACTGATCCACGGTCGCCACGTCCGCTCCGGCCGTGCCAGGACGGGTCAGACCCGTCGCGCAGCGGCCCCGAGCGCCGCGCCTGCGACCGCGTCGAGGACATAGTGGTTGCCCGTCCCGGTCACGACCGTCGCGACCAGTGGCGCGTACGCGCGTGCCGCGGACCGGAGCAGCCCCGAATCGGTCCGCCCGGCGAGCTCGGCGCCGGTGACGACGGCGAACGCCACGTGGAGGCTGGGCATGGCGGCGACCGGGTTGTAGAAGCGGAGGAGGAAGGGGTGCTCGAGGTCGAGACCGCTCACCTCCGAGAGCGTGTCCACGAAGCCCTCGAGGACCCGCGGCGGAGCCGTGGGCAGGAGGAAAAAGAGCGGTTGAGCGCCGACGTGCGTGAGGAGACAGGCCCGCCGGAACGCGTGGTAGCCGTCGTCCCGGCGCCGGTACAAGACGACGAGCCACCCCACCGTGAGGGTCACGTTGAACAGGCCGTAGCCGACGTTGAGCCCGTGGACCAGCCGCGGGTAGCGCAGGAGCGCCCGCTGCACCGCAGGCTCGACGTGGAGCCCGACACGTTCCTCGAGCGCGACGACCCGCTCGGCGTTTCGCCGTGCACGTGCTCGCCCGCCCCTCCTGAGGACGAGCCGCGCGACGAGCAGGTAGAGCCCGTACACGCCGAGCGCCAGCGCGACCTCGCGTCGGCCGGAGAACCGTTTCACACGGCCTCGTGCCACGTCATCGGATACACCGCCGCCCAGTGCTCCGCGTGCTCCCGGAGCGTCGTGCTCCAGCGATCCGCCAGCTGCTGGAGGACTGCGCGCTCCCCGTCCTCTCCCGAGTCGCGTGGCGGCGGCTCGATCGGCGGCTCGATCTCGACCCGCCACCTGCGCGGAGCGGTCGGAAGCACGCTGAAGGGAACGATGGGAGTGCCGCACAGACGGGCGAGCACCACCGGACCCGCCGCGAGCTCGGCGACGGCGTCGAGCAGGCGTACCGGGTACGTCCGCATCCACGGCTTCGCGTAGTCGCCGAGGACGAGGAGCGCCTCGCCGGCGCGGAGGATCCGAACCGCCTTCGACACGGGCTCGGAGTCGTACATGATCCCGAGCCCTGCACGGATGCGAAGCCCCTCGACTGCCCAGGCGAGCCAGTCGTCCGTCACGATCGCAGTGGTGGGAACCGGGACCACCAGCTGCGGAAGCGCCGTCGCGACTTCCCACCCGCCGACGTGGGTGGAGATGAGGAGGACGCCACTTCCGCGCTCGAGGGCAGCCCCGAGGTGCTCTGCACCGACCACCCGCGTCGTCGCGCGGAGCTCCTCGGGCCGCGCGAGCGCCCACAGGAAGTCGGCCGAACGCCGTGCCTCGTTGCGCACCTCACGGCGCACGAGGTCGCGGACCTCCGGATGGTCCGGCGGACGGCCGAGCGCGTGGCAGAGATTCTCGGCGAGTCGCTGTCGCTTCGCGGGCCTGGACGCCCACTCGACGATGCCACCGAGCTCGGCGGCGCCACGAGCCAACGGCGCAGGCAGGCGTCCCACGATCGCGCTCGATGCGACGATCGCGCCGCGCAGGACGCGCGCCGCAAGCGGGCCCCGACCGAAGGGTGCACCTGGCCGGGGCCGTCCGTCCGGCGCGAGCCGCAAGGTCGCGAGTCTCACCGCCGCGGCTCGAGCGAGAGCAGCCTCAGCGTGACCGCCTCCTCGTAGGTGACGGCGCCGATCGGCGAATCGTTCGTCGTGCGACTGACCATGGCAATCCGAACCGGTAGGCCGGACCTCCGGTCGAACCACAGATCGTGCCGTGCTCGGCCGCGAATCGCTCCCGCGAAGCGTGTCGACTTTCGGACGTGGACGGTCGGCACCCGCACACCCCCGATCGAAAGCTCCGTGAGCGCGACGACACGAGCACTGCCTCGCTCCTTGGTGTCCTCCGTCCCGCACTCGAGGACGCGCCAGCGCATGCCGGCGGACGGCTCTGCCGGCAGGACCGGCGTCGTCGTACACGTGTACGTCGTCTGCTGCGTGCTGCCGAAGAACGTGTGCCGCTCGTCCTGGGACGCAATCGACCACCCCTTCCCGCTCGCGCAGTAGACCCACTCGGTCGATCGGCCTTTCAGGACGCGCCAGGTGAGACTCACGCCGCAGTCGCGGGGAGCGACGGCAATCGTGGAGCGCCGCGGATAGCGGTGCGTCACTCCCGCGAGCGCGTCCGTCCTCTCGTATCCCTGCGTCGCGTAGACGTAGACGCCTGCCACGATCGGCGAGGGCGTGCTCGGCGTCGGCTCCGTCTCGGTGCGAAAGCTCGTGACCGCCTCCTCGACCGTCACGGGCTCGGCCGTGTCGCGGAAGACCACGAGCCACGTCGCGATGCCGACGACCGCGACGACGCCGAGTGCAACGGCCGCGCTGACCCCGGCCCGCCTCACGTGCGCGAGCGTATCGCGACCGCTCGCGCGCTGGGGGCAGGGGTGGCTAGCGTTCGGCTCGGAGCGGCATGGGCCCGGTGGCCCAGCGGGTCTTCAAAACTCGTGCGGTCGTGTAGCCCACGGCTCGGTCGGTTCGACTCCGGCGCCGCTCCGTCGCTCCGTCAGCTGCAGTGCGTCTGCCCGCGATCTCCCTCGGAGAAGACGCCGCCGCCCGTTCGCACCGCGGTCTGCCAGGGCATGCACCCCTGGTTCTGCACCACGCTCGCGACGAAGAGGACGCCGCCCAGCACGGCGATCACGAGGAGGCCGATCCAGAACTTGCTCACGTATCTGAATGTAGTCGCGAATCCGGCCGGACTCAGAGCTCGAGCCGGATCACGTGCTCGCCCTCCTCGACGCGACCCGTCTCCACGAAGCCGTACCGGAGATAGAAGTCGCGCGGGCCGTCGTCGCCCGGCACGTAGCTCGAGAGCAGCTCGGATGCGCCCGGCAAGCCGCGGACGTGCTCCGCGACGAGGTCGAGCGCCCGCTTCCCGTGGCCGCGCCCCTGGTGCTCTCCGGCGATCATGAAGCGCCAGAGGAAGTACTCCTCGGCCCCGACGTCCTGGAAGAGCATCACGAAGCCGACCGGCGTCTCGTCTGCGTAGACGGCACGAAACCACGCCTTCGGCTCGAAATACGCCTGCGCGATCGAGACTGCGTTGTCCGCGACGTATCCGCGCTGCTCCGGGCGCACCTCGAGGGCGCAGACGGCCCGCACCGTCTCCGACGTGATCTCACGGAGGCTCACCTGCGGCTCGGCCACTCCCAAACCGTATCTCCGCCCCTGTGGACCGGATGCCGAATACGGGTCGACGCGGATGGCGATGCGGCGGGCCAGCGTGACACTCGGTGCGTGATCACCGCGATCGTCGGAAGTCCCACGCGCACGAATCTCCTGCTGTCGCGTGCCTGGCGGCAGGCCGGAGTCGACGCCCGCGTGCTGTGGCCGAACGAAGCCCTGACGACGCTGCGCGAAGGAGACGTCGCCCTCGCGAGGCTCGACGTCCTTCCGACGCTCGACGGGGTCGAGCCCGGTCTCGACGCGGTGCCGTTGCTGCGCGACCGAGGCATACGAATCCTCAACCACCCGCGGGCACTGCTCGCAACCCATGACAAGCTGCTCACGGCGGAGCGGCTCGCTGCACACGCGGTGCCGCACCCATGGACCTGCCTCGTTCGCTCTCACGACGACGCTCGTGACCTCGTCCTGCCCTGCGTGCTCAAGCCACGTTTCGGGAGCTGGGGTCAGGACGTGTTTCGCTGCCGGACGCCAACGGAGCTCACGGACACGCTGACGCGGGTCGGAAGCCGGGGCTGGTTCGAGCGTCACGGAGCGCTCGCCCAGGGCCTGATCGAGCCGGCCCGTCGTGACCTCCGTGTCGTCGTGGCCGGCCAGCGCGTGGTGGCAGCTGCCGAGCGGCGGGCGGCGCCGGGCGAATGGCGCACGAACGTGAGCCTGGGCGGGCGCGTCTCGACGACCGGCGTCCCCGCGGCGGCCCGGGCGCTTGCGCTCGGTGCGATCGAGGCGACCGGGATCGACCTCGCGGGTGCCGATCTCCTCCCCACGGACGGAGGCTGGATCGTGCTGGAGCTGAACGGCGCGGTCGACTTCGATCGCCGCTACGCACTGCCTGGCATCGATCCGTACGAAGCAATTCTCGAGGCGCTCGGCATCGGCCAACCGGGGCCGCACCGTCTCGACGACGACGAGGAGGCAGCGATGACGAAGACCGTGCAGGGACAGCCACCACGCTCGGGAGACGAGATCGTCATCACCGGGCACGCGGTCGGGGACGCGCCGCGCACCGCGGTCATTCTCGAGGTGCTCGGCGAGCCTGGGCACGAGCGATACCACGTCCGCTGGGAGGACGGCCACGAGTCGATCTTCTTCCCGGCAGACGACGCCGTGATCCGGCGGCCGTCGCGACGCCGAACCGTGACCAGGTAGCGCCGAGCGAAGAAGGGCCCGCTCAGGACGGCGGCGCCGAAGCCCTCTCCGCTTCCGGCGGCGCCGCGTCAGGCGAGCTCGCGGGTGGAGCGCGCTCTCTCCTCGACGTACTCCTTGAGGAGCGCCAGCTCCTCCCGCGTCGCCCTGCGCATGGCGCCGCCCATGAGCGGCGCTGCGACCTTGAGGAGGAACGACTTCGGGTAGAGCGGCCACTCCATCGTCACCCTCGTCCCGTCCGCCTCGGGCTCGAGGCGGAAGTCGACGTCGAAGTCCGCAGTCTTCCACCCGCCTCGCAGCGCAAGGCGTCGCGGCGGATCGAAGGCGGTGACCTCGTCCTCGATCTCGATATCACGGCCACGCCAGCTGAGCACCTCGCGGATCCGCGAGCCGACGCCGAGAGGCCCGTTCGAGACCTGCCGGAACTCTCGGAGAGCCGGCCGCCAGCTCGTGTGCGTCGCCGGATCGGACACGACGTCCCACACGTCGGGCGCCGGGCTCCCGATCACGACCGACTCGACGACCCGCACCTGAATCACCTCCTCATACAAGTTCTGTCCATTGTTTGTTTAGTCTAGGGTACCGTGCCAGGGTGAACGGAAGCGTGCAGCGGATCGCGCTCGGGCGTCCGGTCGTGGAGCCGAGCGCCACTGGTGCGGTGGCGCTCGCCGACGCGTACTGGGCGGAGGTCCGGCGCGCGACCGGAGGGCTCGTCCGGGCACGCCGCACGCGCGGCGGCGTCGAGCTCCTGCTGGGACGCATAACACTGTTCCGGTTCGGCCCACCTCGAGCAACCGCCGTGGACGGCGCGATCGAGTGTCGGTTCCCGATCGCCGGTGGTCTGCTCGCGAAGGAAGAGGGTGGCTCGCTCGCCTTCGTGCAGCGCGTTCGGCCGCCCGAGCTCGAGGTGAGCGTCGAGGACTACGTCCCCCGGCTGAGCTCGATCCGCGAGCGGCCAAGCCTGCGCCGGTTCGTCTATCGCCAGGTGCAGGAGCGCGCCCACGTCGCCATCGGTCGGCGGTACCTCGCACGCATGGCGGCGCGATCGCAATGAGGGTCGTCGTCCTCGGCGCGTCCGGCGTCGTCGGGTCGGCGCTCGTCCCCGCGCTCCGCGCGGAGCACGAGGTCGTCGCGGTCGCGCGACGCCCCCGCGCGTCGGCCGACGCCACGTGGATCGCGGCCGATCTCCTGCGTTTCGAAGATGCGCGTCGGGCGCTCGAGGGTGCCGACGCGGCGGTGCACCTCGTCCACTCGCTCGGACAGCCCGGCTACGAGCAGCGCGATCTCGTCATCGCCCGGAACGTCGCGGCTGCGGCCGAGGCGGAAGGGCTGTCGCAGATCGTGTACCTCGGCGGTCTCGGCGACGCCTCGACCGCCCTCTCGCCGCATCTCCGGAGCCGCCACGAGACGGGACTCGCGCTCACGGAGGGCTCTGTGCCCGTGACCACGCTCCGTGCCGGAATCGTGGTCGGCCGCGGGAGCGCAGCATTCGAAACGATCGTCGCCCTCGTCGACCGACTGCCGGCGATGATCTGTCCGCGCTGGGTGTCGGTGCCGACCCAGCCGGTGGCGCTCGCCGACGTGGTCGCGATCGTCTCCGGCGCAATCGGGCGTGGGACGACGTTCGGACGCGCATTCGACGTCGGCGGCCCGGAGGTCATGACCTACCGCGAGATGATCGACCGCATCGCCCGCATCCGCGGGCGCCGGCCGTTGATCGTCGAGGTTCCTGTGCTCACGCCGCGCCTTTCCTCCTGGTGGCTCCACCTCGTGACACCGGTGAAGGCATCGGTCGCGCGTCCGCTGATCGACGGGCTCCGCAACCCGACGGTGGCGCACGACGATCGCATTCGCGAGCTCGTCCCGGCGCCGTCCACGCCGTTCGACGACGCGGTCCGCGTCGCGCTCGCGGTCAGCTGAGGGCTCGCGCGGTACGGAACCGCGCGACTGCCTCGTCGTGGTCGACGATCGGTGTCGGGTACTCGGGCGCTGCCAGGAGCCCGAGCCGCCACGGCTCGTGCACGGCCGCGCCTTCGATCCCGGCCAGCTCGGGCACCCAGCGACGCACGTAGTCGCCGCGCGGGTCGTAGCGCTGCGCCTGGCGCGTCGGGTTGAACATCCTGTTCGGGCGCGTGTCGGCGCCGGTCCCGGCGACCCACTGCCAGTTGCCGAGGTTGTTCGGGATGTCCCCGTCGACGAGCAGGTCGGCGAAGTGCGCACCACCCACGCGCCAGTCGACGTAGAGGTGCTTCGTCAGGAAGGACGCGGTCGCGAGCCGCGCCCGGTTGTGCATGAAGCCCTCCGCGCGCAGCTGGCGCATCCCGGCATCGACGAGCGGGTATCCCGTCAGCCCCTCCTTCCATGCCTCGAGCGCGAGCTCGTCGTCGCGCCACCGATCGCCGCGCGGGCGCATGTCCTCCCACGAGAGCTCCGGGCGCGCCGCGAACAGCTGGTAGTGGAAGTCCCGCCAGCACAGCTGCCGGACGAACTCCTCGCCGCCGGGAAGGCCGACCGCGCGCTCCACGGCCTCGAGCGGTGAGATGCAGCCGAAGCGAAGGTAGGGCGAGAGACGGGAAGTCGCGTCCTCCGCGAGGACGTCGCGTCCGCTTCCGTACGCTCCGAGCCCGCTCGCCAGCCACGCTTCGAGTCGCGCGCGGCCCTCGGCCTCCCCGCCTCGCGGAACCTGGCGGGAGAGCTCCGCAACGTCCGGTTCGGGAATGAATCCCGGCTCGATGCCCTCCGGGAGACGGACGGCGCCGGGCGGGTGCAGCAGTGCGCGGCGAGGTGCCTCGCGCCAGCGCCTCCAGTACGGCGTGAACACCGAGAAGTGATCGCCGCCCCCGGACGGTCGGAGCTGCCCTGGAGGGATCACCGTCACCCCGGGCGAGACGCGGACGTCGAGGCGGGCCGTGCGGAGCGCCCCCTCCCGCCGTCGCGCATACGAGCTCACGTCCTCGGCGAGGTAGACGGCGTCCGCGCCGACCGCAGCCACCTCTCCGACGACGTCGCCGCGCCGGACGACGAGCGCACCACCGCGAGCGCGAAGCGATCGATCGAGGTCGCGGAGCGACTCGAGGAGGAACGCAACCCGGTTGGGTGCGCCGAACCGGACGAGCACTGCTTCGTCGAGGACGAACAGCGGGACGACTCGCTCGCACTCCTCACAGGCCGCGGCGAGCGCCGGGTTGTCGTGGACGCGGAGGTCTCGCGTGAAGAGAACGATCCCGACCCGCATCCGGGCCACGGTACGCTACGGCGACGAGCCGGCGGCCCGGAAACGGGGCAGAGGAGGAACGATGAACGCAGCGGTGACGACAGAGCTGAAGACGATCGGCCACTGGATCGGCGGGGAACCGGTGTCCGGTGAATCGGGCCGGAAGGGACCGGTCTACAACCCGGCGACCGGCGAGCAGACGGGTGAGGTCGCGTTCGCCTCGGTCGAGGACATCGACCGCGCCGTCGCCACCGCGACGGACGCGTTCGCGAGGTGGCGGACCTGGTCGCTCTCGAAGCGCGCCGAGCTCTTCTTCCGCATCTACCAGCTCTTCGACGCGCATCGCGACGATCTCGCGCGCCTGCTCACGGCCGAGCACGGGAAGGTTCTCTCCGACGCGCACGGCGAGGTGCAGCGCGGCATCGAGGTCATCGAGTACGTCTGCGGGATCCCGGAGCTCCTCAAGGGCGAGTACTCCGAGCAGGCCGCGACCGGGATCGACGTCTACTCGATCCGCCAGCCGCTCGGCGTCGTCGCCGGCATCACGCCCTTCAACTTCCCCGCGATGGTGCCCATGTGGATGTGGGCGCCCGCGATCGCATGCGGGAACACCTTCGTCCTCAAGCCGTCCGAGAAGGACCCGTCTGCGTCGATCCTCGCAGGCGAGCTGCTCAAGGAGGCAGGGCTCCCGGACGGGGTCTTCAACGTCGTCCAGGGCGACAAGATCGCGGTCGACGCGATCCTCGCCCACCCGGGCATCGCAGCCGTCTCGTTCGTCGGCTCGACCCCGATCGCCCGCTACGTCTACGAGACGGGAACGAAGCACGGGAAGCGCGTACAGGCGCTCGGAGGCGCGAAGAACCACATGATCGTCCTGCCCGACGCCGACATCGACATGGCCGCGGACGCCGCGGTGAGCGCCGGCTACGGCTCCGCCGGGGAGCGCTGCATGGCGGTCTCCGTCGTCGTCGCCGTCGGTGACGCCGGCGACCAGCTCGTCGAGGCGATCAAGCAGCGTCTCCCGAAGGTGAAGGTCGGCGACGGACTCGACCCGTCCTCCGAGATGGGACCGCTCGTCACTCGCGAGCACCGCGACAAGGTCGCCTCCTACCTCGACTCGGGTCCCGCGCAGGGGGCGACGCTCGTCGCCGACGGTCGCGAGACGGCGCCCGACAACGGGGGCTTCTTCCTCGGCGTGTCGCTGCTCGACAACGTGAAGCCGGAGATGGACGCCTACCGCGACGAGATCTTCGGCCCCGTGCTGTCCGTCATGCGCGTGAAGACCTACGACGAGGCCCTCCGGCTCGTGAACGAGAACCCGTACGGAAACGGCGTCGCTCTGTTCACGCGGGACGGTGGCGTCGCACGGCAGTTCCAGTTCGCCGTGAACGTCGGCATGGTGGGGATCAACGTCCCGATCCCGGTGCCCGTGGCCTACTACTCCTTCGGCGGCTGGAAGAACTCGCTCTTCGGCGATCGGCACATCTACGGCCCGGAGGGGATCGACTTCTACACGCGCACGAAGGCGGTCACGAGCCGCTGGCCTGATCCGGCGACGAGCCGCGTCGACCTCGGCTTCCCGCAGACGCGGTGACGGCGCACCTCCGGCTCGTCTCGGAGGACGAGGCAGGGGGACTCCTCAAGGAGGAGTACGAGGCCGCGGTCGCGCGTGCGGGGAAGGTCTTCAACATCCTCAAGGCGATGAGCCTGAACCCGCCCGTGCTCAAGGCGTCGATGGAGCTCTACAAGGCGATCATGTTCGGCGAGTCGGGGCTGTCGCGAAAGGAGCGCGAGCTGCTCGCGACCGTCACGTCGGCCGAGCAGAGCTGCCACTACTGAGCGGCGGCGCATGCCGACGACCTCCGTGCCGAGGGCGCAGACGACCAGACCGCACACCATGCGATGCACGACTACCGCAAGGCACGGCTGACGCCGCGCGAGCGGGCGCTGTGCGACTTCGCCGTCAAGCTGACGCACCTCGCGGCCGAGGTCGACGAATCCGACATCGACTCGTTGCGTTCAGTCGGCCTGACCGACCGGGACGTCTCGGACGCGATCCAGGTGATTGGCTACTTCAACTACGTGACGCGGGTGGCCGACGGCGTCGGGATCGAGGACGAGCCCGAGTGGAGATAGACATTTTCTGACTAGCCCCTGGCATCACTCAAGGGAGTGACGAGGCGAGCCGATACGGCAAACGTGCGTAGAGAGGACGGGTTCACGCTCCTCGAGCTGCTCGCCGTGATCGTGATCATGGCGATCCTGCTCGCGGTGGCCGTCGGGTTCCAGATCGGAGCCCGCGAGCGGGCCAACGACGCGACCGCGAAGGCGAACATCCGATCGGCCGTGCCGGCAATCGAGGCGTATCGAGCCGACACGGGAACCTACGTCGGAATGACGCAGGCCGCACTGAAGAGCCAGTACAGCCCGGGGATCGCGAGCATCGTCGTGGTGTCGGCGAGTGCGAACGCCTACTGCGTGCGCGCGACCGAGGGTGGCACTACGTGGTACAAGCTCGGCCCGGACGGGCAGATCACGAAGACGGCCTGCTCGTAGCGCGCCGGCGGAGCACTCTGCCCTCACCCTGCCGTCGCGTCAGCCCGTCGGCGTCGAAGCGCTCCAGGAGGAACTGGGCATCGCGCCGGCCCGTGCCCATGAGATCGCGGAAGCGGGCGAGCGAGATCTCGCCCGTGACCTCGCACTCGGTAAGGAGCACGTCCTTCGCGACCTCGTAGGCATCGGCACCGATCGCGTAGCCGTCCCCGAGCCGGACGAGTCGGCCGCCGGCCTCGAGGAAACGAGCGAGCTCGTCGTCCTCGACCTTCGTCGCCCGCACGCCGGCCGCGGCGAGCTCGCTCTCGAGAGCGGCGGCTTCTGCCTCACGCCCGTCGAGACGCGCGCTCGCACCCGGGAGGTAGAGCTTCGCACCTCGTCGCTCGAACGGCAGCCGTGGGAGAACGTCTTCGGCCCACGGGTCCGCGGGCATCGGCACGCCGGGATCGATCGGATCCGCCGCCTCGAGACGTGCTCGGAGCTCGGCCTCGTACCCCGCAAGCCACTCCGCCGAGAAGACCCACGGCCCGGCGCGCTCGACGCCCTCTGGCTCGCGATCGGCGACGAAGCGCAGCGCCTCCGCGCGGACGGGTTCGTGAACCGTGGCGGCGAGGTCGCCCCGTGCGAGCAACGCGACGCGCCGCTCGTCACGATGGCGAGGCGGCAGCGGATCGACGACGGTGCCGCCGCCGAGCGTCGTCTCGCCGCGCAGGATCACACGGTCGTCGCGTGCCGCGACGAGTGGTCCGTCGAGTCGAAGCTGAGCGAGGCGTTCTCCGAGGCGCACGACGCGCGCCTGCGCGTGGGCGGTCCCGAGGTGCACCGTCACCCGCGCGTCGGCGGCGATCGGCGCGATCTCCTCGAGCGCGACGTCCAGGCGGTACGAGGTCGGGTAGACCCCGGGCGCGACGAGCGCATCGCCGCGCGCGACGTCACCACGCTCGACGCCCGGAAGACTGACCGCGACGCGCTGCCCGGCCTCGGCCCGCTCGACGTCCCGGTCGTGCACCTGCACGCTCCGCACGCGGACGTCGCGCCCCGAGGGCTCGAGCCGCAACCGGTCGCCAGCGCCGATCGATCCCGACCACAACGTCCCGGTGACCACGGTGCCGAACCCGGCGACCGAGAACGCACGGTCGACGTAGAGACGGGTCGGCCGATCGACGCGGGCGTGCTCGACGTCCGAGGCGACACGCGCCAGCGCTCCGCGCAGCGCGTCGAGACCCTCTCCCGTGCGGGCGCTCACGCGGACGATGGTCGCCTCCGGGACGAGCTCGCGCGCCTCCTCCTCGGCGAGCTCGACTGTCTCGCCGTCGACGGCATCGACCTTCGCGAGCGCAACGACGCCTCGTTCGATGCCGAGCAGCCGGAGGATCGCGAGGTGCTCGTGGGTCTGCGGCCGCGCACCCTCGCCCGCGTCGATCACGAGCAGGAAGAGGTCGATCCCGGTCGCACCCGCGACCATCGTGCGGACGAAGCGCTCGTGACCGGGCACGTCGATGAGGGACAGCCGCCGCCCGTCGGGAAGCTCGAGGGGTGCGTAGCCGAGGTCGATCGAGATCCCGCGACGCTGCTCCTCCGGCAGGCGGTCGGTGTCCTTGCCCGTGAGCGCACGCACGAGCCACGTCTTCCCGTGGTCGATGTGCCCCGCGGTGCCGACGGTCAGCGGCATTCAGGCGCGCGAGGCGACGACGGCCTCGGCCACCTCGTCGACCTCGGTCTCGGTGAGCGTGCGGCAGTCGAGAAGCGTGCGACCGTCGCGGACGAGGGCAACGACGGGTGGATCGGCGAGGCGCAGGCGCTCGGCGAGCGACTCCTCCACCGCGCACGCTGCGCTCGGGAGCTCGACCAGCGGGAGGGCGCCTCCACCGACGCGCGCAACCGTCTCCTCCACCTCCCCGCCGACGAGCCCGGCGAGGCGCTGCGCCCGCGCATGCACCGCCTCGAGCGGCTCGTGGAGCATCCGCAGCACGGGAAGCTGGTTCTGCGTCGACGGATCGAGAGCGGTCGCCAGGGTGCCCTCGAGCGCGGCGAGCGTGAGCTTGTCGGCGCGCAGCGCGCGCTGCAGTGGATGCCGGCGGAGACGCTCGACGAGATCCGCGCCCCCGACGACGATTCCCGCCTGCGGGCCACCGAGGAGCTTGTCCCCGGAGAAGCACACGAGATCGGCGCCTGCGCGGAGACTCTCGGCCGGTGTCGGCTCGTCGCCGACCCGGATCAGCGCGCCTGAGCCGAGGTCGTCGACGAGCGGGAGGTCGCGTGCGTGCGCCACCGCGGCCAGCTCGCCGAGCTCGGGACGCTCGGCGAAGCCCACCACGCGGAAGTTCGACTGGTGCACGCGGAGGAGGAGCGCGGTGTCGGGGCCGATCGCGCGCTCGTAGTCTGCCGGGCGCGTGCGATTCGTCGTTCCCACCTCGACGAGCCGTGCGCCCGAGCGCGCAAGCACATCGGGAATCCGGAAGCCGTCGCCGATCTCGATCAGCTCGCCGCGCGAGACGACGACCTCGCGCCCCTCGGCAAGGGCCGCAAGGGCGAGCAGCACGGCTGCCGCATTGTTGTTGACGACGAGTGCGGCCTCGGCGCCGGTCAGGCGGCGAAGGAGCGCCGCGAGATGGTCCTGGCGCGACCCTCGCTCACCGAGCTCGAGGTCGTACTCGAGGTTCGAGTAGCCGCCGCCGACCTCCGCGACACGCGCGAGCGCCGCCTCCGCCAGGGGCGCGCGTCCGAGGTTCGTATGGACGAGCACACCGGTCGCATTCAGGACGCGACGGAGCGAGGGCTGTCGCATGCGGTCGAGCTCCCGCATCGCCGCATCGACGAGCGAGCCTGGATCGCCTCCTCCGCGGATCTCCTCGCGCGCCGACTCGAGCGCGACGCGGGCGGCCGCAACCGCGAGCTGGTGCGGCACGGACGCGAGGCGCTCGTCGCGCAGCAACTCGTCGACGGACGGCAGGTCGCGGAGCTTCACGCGGAGAGTGTAGGAACGAGCTCGCGGAGTAGCGGGGTCAGCGAGCCGCTGGCGCGCGCGCCGATCTCGAGCACTGCCTCGTGGTCGATCTTCTCCGGCAGCACCCCCGCGGCCATGTTCGTGACGACGGAGATCCCGAGTACGCGGATGCCCATATGTCGAGCCGCGATCACCTCCTGCACCGTGGACATGCCGGCGAGGTCGCAGCCGATCGTGCGCATGAAGCGGATCTCGGCCGGGGTCTCGAACTGTGGCCCGAGCCAGGCCCCGTAGACGCCCTCGGAGAGCTCGAGCCCGAGCCGCGCCGCAGCGGCGCGAGCCTGGGTGCGCAGCTCCGGGTCGTACGCATCCGACATGTCCGGGAAGCGCGGCCCGAGGGACTCGTCGTTCGGGCCGACGAGTGCCGAGGCCCCCTGCAGATTGACGTGGTCGGAGATGAGCACGAGAAGACCCGGTCGGTACCCCGGGTCGATCCCACCCGCTGCGTTCGTCACCACGAGCGAGCGGATGCCGAGTCGGCGCAGCACGCGGATCCCGAACGCGACGCGATCCGCGCCGATGCCCTCGTACAGGTGGGCCCGGCCCCGCATGCACGCGACAGGGACGCCGTCGAGCGTCCCGAGCACGAGCATTCCGGCGTGGCCGACGGCGGTCGACACGGGCCAGCCGGGGATCTCACCGTAGGGAATCTCGACTCGGGCATCGAGCTCGTCGGCCAGGCCGCCCAACCCGCTCCCCAAGACGAGTCCCACGCGCGGCTCGAGCGAGGACGACTCCTGGATTCGCGCGACGGCCGCGTCGAGGCTCACGTCGACCCCTCGCGCACTCGGTCGTCGTAATGCGAGACGACGAGCTCGACCGCGTCCGCCGGGTTGTCGCTCCGGAGCATCCCCGCGTAGTCCTCAGCAGTGATGAGGCCGTCGTCGAGCATCTCGTCGCGCACCCAGTCGAGCATCTCGTCCCAGTAATCGGAGTCGAAGAGCACGATCGGGAAGTCGCCGATCTTGCGCGTCTGGCGCAGCGTCAGCGCCTCCCAGAGCTCGTCCTGCGTCCCGAAGCCGCCGGGGAAGATGACGAAGCCTTCCGCCGCCTTCACGAACATGACCTTGCGCACGTGGAAGTGGTCGAAGGTCAAGGCGAGATCGCACCACGGGTTGAGCGCCTGCTCGAAGGGGAGCGCGATGTTGAAGCCGACGGAGAGACCACCCGCCTCCTTGCAGCCGCGGTTCGCCGCCTCCATCACCCCCGGTCCGCCCCCGGTCACGACTGCGAAGCCGGCCTCCGCGAAGGCGCGCCCCGTCACCCGTGCCTCCTCGTACGTCTTCGAGCCCTCCGCGATGCGCGCCGACCCGAAGATCGAGACCGCCGGTCGGTCGATCTGCTGCACGAGCTGGAACCCCGCAAGGAACTCGGACGCGATGAGCGAGACGTCCGCCGCGAGCGGCTCCTGGCTGCGCCGGAAGATCCGGCGCGGTACCTCGATGCGCTGGGACATCAGAAGTCGCGCTCGACGTAGGTCGCCGACATCGCCAACGCGAGCACCACGACGAGCCCGAGATAGACGACGGCGACGGTCGCCCGCTGGGCGACGGTGAGCCGGTAGTAGTCACCTGCCTCGCCGCGCGCGCGCCAGCGCTGCCAGAGGTCGAGGCCTCCGAGCAGGACGATGATCAGCAGGAGGGGGTTGGGATTCAGGACGACGAGCCCAACCATGAGCAGAAGCCCGAGGAACCAGATGGCCGGATGCAGCGCGCCGGCCGCCCGCCCGCCGTCCAGCGGCACGATCGGGATCAGGTTGAAGAGGTTCAGGAAGAAGCCGACGAAGGCGAGCCCCATGAGCAGCTCCGAGCCGGTCGCCTCGGCCGCGATCCAGCACGCGGCGGCCCCGACCGACCCGAGAATCGGGCCAGCGAGCGCGACCTTCGCCTCCTTCCAGGCGTCGTCGGGCAGCTCCTTCATCCCGATCACGGCGCCGAGGAACGGGATAAAGAGCGGGGCGCTCGCCGGGACGCCCTGGCGTCGCAGCTCGACGACGTGCCCGAGCTCGTGGACGAGGATGAGGAGGACGAATCCGATCGCGAACGGGAGGCCCCAGATCCACGCGTAGGCGGCGATCGAGACGAGCATCGAGAGCCCGGTCGTCAGCACCTTGAACTTGAGCAGGAAGCCGCCGAACTTCACGAGCAGGAAACCGAGCGCGACGACGGGCGCCGCAAGCTTCTTCAGCAGATCGACGAGACCCGAACCCGGCTTGATCGGCTCGTATCCGCGCTCACCCGGAGCGTACGGATCGGGCACCGGGAAGCTCGCCGCCTCCGGCGCCTCGACGGGCTCGTACCGCGGATCGGGCTCTGGCGCGGGCGAACCCAAGGTTCCCCCGCGAACCCCCTCCTTCGCGCCCTGCGCAGACCAGCGCTCGTGTGCGCTGCGGCGGAGTGAATCCGCCTCCGCGCCTCCGCCGTCTCGATCAACCGGCGTCACGACCCCTGGCCGATCCACTCGTCTCCACCCACATAGGTCTCCTTCTTCCAGAGCGGCACGGACACCTTCAGCTCATCGATCGCCTCCTGACACGCCGCGAGTGCGGCGGCGCGATGCGGGGCGGACACGGCGATGACGACGCTCGTGTCCCCGATCTCGACCCGGCCCACGCGGTGGTGAATCGCCACCTTGCATAGTCCATGCCGCTCCACGAGGCTCGCCGCGAGATCGGCCATGACCTGCTCGGCCATCCCCTCGTAGGCCTCGTACTCGAGGTGGATCACGTCGCGCCCACGCGAGTGTGCCCGTGTCGTGCCGATGAACGTCGCGATCGCGCCTGCCTCGTCGTCGCGAACCGCGGCGACCACGGCTTCCACCGACAGGGCCTCCGCCGACAGGCGGAAATCCCCGCCCGAGACCGGAGGAATCACGGCGACCTCGTCGCCCGGCGCAAGCGCCTCGCTCGACTCGACGTAGGCCCGATTACGCGCGTACAGGAGACCTGAGGGCTCGTCGCCGAGGCGCAGTGCAGGCCACACGTCGCCCACGGTCGCCCCGGCCGGGAGCTCGAGCTCGACGGTCCCTGTTCCGGCGCGCTCGCGAATCCCGGCGAAGAGCCTGATGCGTACGTTCACGCGCCGCAGGGTATCCGCCGGTTGCCAGGCAGCCCGTGACATGTTAGGTCCCGCACATGCCGACAGCACTCTCGGGCGTCAACCTCAACGAGCAGGTCTACGAGGAGCTCCGCACGCGGATCCTCACGCGACAGGAGCCCTCCGGCGCGAAGCTCAGCCTGCACGCGCTGGCGACCGAGCTGGGCGTCTCCCGCAGTCCCGTCCACCACGCGCTGACGCGACTCGTCTCGGAAGGGCTGCTCACGGTGCGACCCCGGCGCGGCTACTACGTCGCCCCGGTCACCGCCCGCACCGTCGCCGAAGGCTACGACGTGCGATTGGCGCTCGAGCTGCTCGCCGCCGAGCGCTCGGTGGCCGACATCGACGAGCGACAGCTTGCGCGCTTCGCGGATCTCCTCGATGCGACCGACGCGGCGATCTCCCACGAGGAGTGGGACGCGGCGAACGCCGCCTTCCACGAGCATCAGATCGACCTCGCCGGGAACGCGGTCCTGTCGCGCTTCTACCGCGAGCTCTCGGTGAACCTGATGATGCAGGTCATCCGCGGCGGGCACGTCGAAGGTCATGAGCACCTCGTCACGGAGCACCGGCGAATCGTCGAGGCCTTCGCCGCGAGCGACCTCGCAGCTGCCCAGCGGGCGATTCGCGAGCACGTCGAGACCGGGCGACGCATCGCGCTCGACGCGATCGAGCGCGCGGGCGGCGAGATCTAGCGACGCGGCTACAGGCCGAAGAGGCGCGAGGCCGTAGCGCCAAGAGCGGCACAGCGGAGCGAGCATCTCGTGCTGCCGGAAGCCGAGAGTCGCGTGCTGCATCCACGCGCCGACGATCACTGACGGAGTTCGCGTATCACGCGCCGCTCCTCCACGCCTACGATGCCGCCGTGGCGAGCGCCGACGACCGCCGGCAGACCGACTCCGGCATCGAGGTCAAACCGGTCTACACGGCAGCCGACGCCGGCGACCGCGAGCTCGAGCCGCCCGGAACGTATCCCTTCACGCGCGGCCCGTACGAGACGATGTACCGCGGCCGACCGTGGACGATCCGCCAGTACGCGGGCTACGGCTCGGCCGAGGAGACGAACGCGCGCTTCCACTACCTCCTCGAGCGCGGGCAGACCGGGCTCTCCGTCGCATTCGACCTGCCGACACAGCTCGGGTACGACTCCGACGACCCGCTCGCCGAAGGTGAGGTCGGCCGCACCGGGGTCGCGATCGACTCGCTCAAGGACATGGAGATCCTGCTCGCCGGGATCCCGCTCGACCGCGTGTCGACCTCGATGACGATCAACGCGCCGGCCGCGCTCCTCCTTCTCCTCTACGAGCTGGTCGCCGAGAAGCAGGGCGTGTCGAGCGAGAAGCTACGCGGGACGGTCCAGAACGACGTCCTCAAGGAGTACGTCGCGCGAGGGAACTACATCTTCCCGCCGCGGCCGTCGATGCGGCTGACGACCGACCTCTTTTCGTACTGCGCGGAGCGCCTTCCGAGCTTCAACACGATCTCGATCTCCGGCTACCACATCCGCGAGGCGGGAGCGAGCGCCGCGCAGGAGCTCGCGTTCACGCTCGCGAACGGCATCGCCTACTGCGAGGCGGCCGTCGCTGCCGGGCTTTCGCCGGACGACTTCGGCGAGCGGCTCTCGTTCTTCTTCAACGCGCACAACCACTTCTTCCAGGAGGTCGCGAAGTTCCGCGCCGCACGCCGACTGTGGGCGGAGATCATGCGCGAGCGCTTCGGCGCGACGAATCCCCGCGCGCAGGCCCTGCGCTTCCATGCACAGACCGGGGGCTCGACGCTCACCGCGCAGCAGCCCGAGAACAACATCGTGCGCGTCGCGATCCAGGCCCTCTCCGCGGTCGCGGGCGGAGCACAGTCATTGCACACGAACTCGTTCGACGAGGCGCTCGCGCTCCCGACCGAGCACGCCGCGACGATCGCGCTGCGGACACAGCAGATCCTCGCCGCCGAGGCGGGAACGACGGATACCACCGATCCACTCGGGGGCTCGTACTTCGTCGAGGCGCTCACAGGCGAGCTCGAGGAGCGCGCACGCGAGCTCATCGCGCGGATCGACGAGCTCGGCGGAGCGGTGGCCGCGATCGAGCGGGGCTTCGTCCAGGACGAGATCGAGGCCTCGGCTTTCCGCCACCAGACCGACATCGAGTCGGGCGAGCGCATCGTCGTCGGCGTGAACGCATTCACGGACAAGGGCGCCGAGCGCGTCGAGCTCCTCCACGTCGACCCGGAGATCGAACGGCGCCAGCGCGAGCGAACATCGCGTGTGCGCGCGAGCCGAGACGGGGATGCCATCGCTCGTGCGCTCGGCGAGGTGCGACGCGTCGCGGACAGCACCGACAACCTCCTCCCGCCCATGCGCGAAGCGTTGCGCGCAGGTTGCACCGTGGGCGAGATCTGTGGCGTCCTCCGCGAGCTGTGGGGTACATATGACGCCCAGCATGCGTAGCCGTCGCACGTGGGCCGTCCTCGCCGTCGCCCTGATCCCCGCCGTTGCGATCCCCGTGGCGGCAGTCGCGATGTCCGGCGGCGCCCCGAGCTTCACGCGTGACGTCGCGCCGATCGTCGCTGAGAAGTGCGCCGGGTGTCACCAGTCGGGCGGCATCGCCCCATTCCCGCTCGAGACGGCGAAGCAGATCTCGTCGCGCTCGAAGCTGATCGGCGCCGCCGTGCAGGCGCGAGTCATGCCGCCGTGGCCTCCCGGTGGCAGCTCACCCGCTTACCTGGGAGAGGCGGAGCGGACGCTGAGCGCGAACGAGCGAGCGACGCTCCTTGCCTGGGCGACGAAGGGGGGCAAGGTCGACGGCCCCGCGCGCAAGCCGGCTCCGTTGGCCGGGCCCGACCTCAGACCCGGCGAGCGGCTCCTCGATCTTCGGATGCAGTCCGCGTACCGGCCCTCGGCTTCCAAGGGAGTGACTGACGACTACCGGTGCTTCCTTCTCGACCCGAAGCTCGCGGGCGACAGCTCCGTGACCTCGGTGCGCGTCGAGCCTGGTCAGTCGAAGGTCGTCCACCACGTGATCCTCTTCCGTGTCTCGCCTCGACAGCTCTCCGCCGCGAAGCAGCTCGACGGCGGCTCCGCCGGCCCCGGCTGGTCGTGCTTCGGCGGCACGGGTCTCCCAGCCGGCGAGGGATCCGGTCTCGTCGACTCGCTGAACGACGCGTCGTGGGTCGCAGCGTGGGCGCCAGGATTCAGCGGCGGTCGACTCCCCGAAGGCACCGGTGTCCCGCTCGAGGCCGGGAGCCAGATCGTGATGCAGGTGCACTACAACCTCCTGAACGGGCGCGCGCCGGACCGCTCGCGCGCACTGCTCACGGTCGCACCGGCATCCGCGGGTCTCGAGCCCCTCAAGACGATGCTCCTCCCCGGCCCGGTCGAGCTCGCGTGCGCGAAGGGCGAGCTGGCGAGACTCTGCGACCGCAACGAGGCGCTCTTCGACCTCGCGCGGAAGTACGGAGCCGGAGCGGCATTCACGCCGGCCGGTCTCCTCATCCTCTGTCGCGGGAACGCCGCCAGCCCGCAGGCGAGTGCAGTCTCGACGTGCGACCGGCGCATCACCGCGCCCACGACGATCCACGTGGCGGCCGGCCACATGCACCTGCTCGGCTCGTCGATCAAGCTCGAGCTGAACCCGGGAACCTCCCGCGCCAGGGTCCTGCTCGACATCCCGCGCTGGGACTTCCACTGGCAGAACGCCTACACGCTCGTCCGCTCGGTGTCCGCGCAGCCGGGAGACGTTGTCCGTGTGACTTGCCGCCACGACGTGTCGAAGCGGCGAAGCGCGACCGGAGTCCCACGCGCCCCCCGCTACGTGCTGTGGGGCGAGGGCACGACCGACGAGATGTGCCTCGGGATCCTCCAGGTCACGCGCGGCTAGACAGCTACGACGCGCGGCGCTTCGCGTGAGCTGCGAGGTGAGAAGGAGTCCGCGCGGGCTCGGCACCTCTCGTATGAAGTCGACCGTGACTCGCCGCGACATGGGTCTCGTCGGCCCAGACACCGGCCAGGATCGGCCAGTCGCCGGAGAGATCCGGAAGGTTCCGTTCGTCGTCGATCTCGCGAGGGTGCCAGGCCGCCTGTGACGGGACCGTGTCGAAATCGTCACGATTGGCGCGCGTGCGGATTCTCCTCGTCTCCCAGATGTTCCCGGGGCCGAACGACCCCGATCTCGGCGTCTTCGTCGCGAACCTCGAGCGGGAGCTCCTCGCCCGTGGGCACGAGATCGAGCGGGCCGTCGTCGACTCGCGCGGAGGGAAGAAGCGTCACGCGAAGCTGTTCCTCGACGCAGCTCGTGCGGCCCGCCGCTTCGATCCCGACGTCGGGTACGCGCACTTCCTCGTCCCAGCCGGGCTCGCTGCCGCGCTCGCCACCCGGGCGCCGCTCGTCGTCACCGCACACGGTCAGGACGTCGCGAACATCGGCAAGAAGCCCGGTGTCCACCCAGCCACCAGGCACGTGATCCGGCGCGCGAGCACCGTCATCGCGGTGTCGGCCTGGCTGCAGGCTCGACTCGAGGCGGCCGTCGCCGAAGCGCGCGGCAAGACGGAGGTCATCGACTGTGGCGTCGACGTGGACCGCTTTGCGCCACAGGACGGCGCCACCGCCCGACGCCAGCTCGGGCTCGACGACTCCGGCGGCACGTCATTCCTCTGCCTGGGCGGGCTCACGGAGCGCAAGAACGTGCTCCGCCTGGCCCGCGCCTTCGAGCGTCGCGGTGAAGGCACGCTCACCTTCGTCGGCGACGGCCCACTGCGGGCGGCGCTGGAGAACCGCGACGGCATCCGTGTCGTGGGGCGTGTCGCACACGACGCGGTGCCGACGTGGATCGCCGCCGCAGACGTCGTGTGCCAGCCGAGCCTCGTCGAGCCATTCGGCCTCGCGACGCTCGAGGCGATGGCGTCAGCGCGCTCCGTCGTCGCGACGACGGTCGGTGGGCCACCCGAGTTCGTGCCGCCGGACGCGGGCGTCCTCGTCGAGCCCACCGACGACGGCGCTCTCGCCGACGCACTCGCGCAGGCCGCCGCGTTACCGCGGCCGAACCTCGCCGGGCGCAACGCCGCCCTCGAGCACGACGTCAGGCTGCAGGCGGCGCGGGTGGAGGAGATCCTGCTGCGAGCCGTTCGAGATCGGCGAGCCTGACCTCGACGAGCGGCCTGATCGCGTCCTCGAGCCCCGCCTCTTGCGCGACCGCGAGCGCCTCCTCGTACGTTCCGCGCACCTTGTCCAGCGACACGCCCTGCTTCAGTCGATTGTCGCCCGTCACGAGGAGCTTCTGGATGCGCTCGCGCGCCTCGTCGGACATGGAAGGAGCGTAGCGGCGCTGCTACCCTGGCGCCCCGATGCCCTGGCTTCAGATCTCCGCCGTCCTCCAGGTGCTCCTCGCCGCGGGAGTGACCACGCTCGTCCTCATGCACTCGGGCCGCGACGCCGGAATGGGCGGGCTCGGCTTCACCCCGCACTCGCAGGGCGGCACGCACGTGGTCGAGCGGAATCTGACGCGGCTCACGGTCGTCGTGGCCACGATCTTCGGTCTCAACACGATCCTGCTGTTCCACCTTCTCTAGACTTCGCACGCACGCGCTGGTGGCGGAATTGGTAGACGCGCTAGGTTGAGGGCCTAGTGGCCACTTAGGCCGTGGAGGTTCAAGTCCTCTCCAGCGCATAGGGAGACGGTCGGGGTCAGTCCCCACGGGCCTGACCCCGACTCAGGTCCCGGCCACAGGCCGCCTTTGTCGTCAAGGAGGACCCCAACCCTGACTCCGACTCCCTCCGCGATGCACATGTACTCGGACCTCGCGCCGTGGTTCCACCTGCTGACGCACCCTTCGGACTACGAGGACGAGGCGGCGTTCGTCCGCCGCGTGGTCGCCAACGTCGGTGACGGCAACTCGCGGACGCTCCTCGAGCTCGGGTCCGGAGGCGGCAACAACGCATCCCATCTCAAGGCGCACTTCCAGTGCACCCTCACCGACATCGCACCCGAGATGCTCGAGCTGAGCCAGTCGCTCAACCCCGAGTGCGAGCACCTCGTGGGCGACATGCGGATGCTGTGGCTCGGGCGAACGTTCGACGTCGTGTTCGTCCATGACGCGATCGGCTACCTCACGACCGAGGACGACCTCCGCGCAGCCCTGGAGACCGCGGCGCTGCACGTCCGCCCCGGCGGGGTGGTCGTCCTCACGCCCGACGCAACGACGGAGACATTCGAACCGAGCACCGATCACGGCGGACACGACGCCGACGACGGGCGCAGCCTCCGGTACCTCGAGTGGACGCACGCACCGCGGACGCCGACGACCTACGAGGTCGACTACGTCATCGCCCTGAATGCCCCGGGCGAGGAGCTGCGGATCGTCCACGACCGCCACACGCTCGGCCTGTTCCCGCGCGCGACCTGGACGCGCCTGATCGCGGACGTCGGGATCGAGCTCGTCGACACGACCGTCGATGATC
Source organism: Gaiellaceae bacterium (assembly GCA_036276015.1). Taxonomy (GTDB): domain Bacteria; phylum Actinomycetota; class Thermoleophilia; order Gaiellales; family Gaiellaceae; genus GMQP-bins7. The sequence goes on from DASUCN010000003.1 coordinate 45,884, forward strand.
CGTACGAGCTCGAGCACGCCGCCTTCGTCGCGCGCAGACCCGCTTGACGTCGTCCGGGGAGGGATCTACCCTCCTGTGACGAACATACGTTCGTCCCGCCGACACTGGAGAGCCCGATGCTGACGACACGCCAACAGGAGATCTGGCAGTTCCTTGCCGAGTACGTGGACGCGCATGGCTATCCGCCCACCGTTCGGGAGATCGGAGACGCCGTGGGTCTCGCGTCGCCCTCGACGGTCCATGCGCACCTCGCGAACCTCGAGCGAGCCGGACTCCTCAAGCGCGATCCGACGAAGCCGCGTGCCATCGAGCTCGTCGGACGGCGTCGCGAGGAGGCACTGGAGCGGACGAGCCCCGTACCCACGCTGCCGCTCGTCGGGCAGATCGCGGCCGGCAGCCCACTCCTCGCCGAGGAGACGATCGAGGACGAGATCGCCGTGCCAGAGCCGCTCGGCCGCAACGCAGACTTCCTCCTCCGCGTGCGCGGTGAATCGATGATCGAGGCCGGGATCCTCGACGGCGACATCGTCGTCGTGCGCAAGCAGTCCGACGCAAGGCCGGGAGACATCGTCGTTGCACTCGTCGGAGACGACGAGTCGGCCGGCGAGGCAACCGTGAAGACGTTCCGCCGCGAGAGGGACGGTCGAATCCGGCTGCAGCCCGAGAACGCCGCGCTCGAGCCGATCTACGCCGAGCACGTCGAGATCCTCGGCAAGGTCACCGGAGTGTTCAGGAGTCTCGGGTAGGGGGTACAGGATGACCGTGGAGTCACTCAACAGGACGCTCGACCAGGAGCTTGCGGCGCTCATCCGGGGTGTGAGCCTCGAATGCCTCGTGTGTGGCGAGTTCGTCTTGCACGTTCGCGGCGCGTTCGCGTGTCCCGAGTGCAGGTCGATCCTGGCCGAGTCGGAAGGGCGAATCGCCGAGATCGCGTTACCATCAGCCGTGCAGGCCGGGTGACCGCGAGCGCCTCGCGAGGCGCTCGAGGAAAGTCCGGACACCGCAGGGCAGGACGCTCGGGCGACCGAGGCGGCGAAAGCCGACGGAAAGTGGAACAGAAAGGAGACCGCCGGTCCGGGAAACCGGGTCGGTAAGGGTGAAACGGTGGGGTAAGAGCCCACCAGCGGTCGTGGCGACACGACCGGCTCGCCAAACCCCGTCCGGTGCAAGGTGAAGCAGGCTCCGTTGACGCGGCCCGCCGAGGAGCCGGGTACACCGCCAAGAGAGATGGTCACCCTCGACAGAATCCGGCTTACAGGCCTGCTACGGAGAAGCCCCGCGAGAGCGGGGCTTCTCCATGGCTCGGAACGACTGACGACGATCAGCGAAGCGAGCCGGCCACTCCGCCGAGCAGGTCGAGCGCGTCCTGGAGCCCGTCCTCCATGCCCGACTCGATGTGCATGTCGCGACCTTCCTTGGTCGGGTGCTCGACGAGAATCGTCATCCGCGTGCCCCCGCCGAGGTCCACGAGCGTGAGCGTGTCGACCGCTGCGTTCGCGTCTGCGTCCGGGATGCCCTCGTAGGCCTCGGTCGACACGAGCCGCTCGAACGGCTCGATCGCGCGGAACTCGCCGTGGAACCCGACCTCACCGAAGCTGTCGGCGACCATCACGTAGCGCCACATACCGCCGACCCGAAGGTCGATCTCGCAGACGGTCATCTCGCCCCGATTCGCGTGCCACCACCGCCGCACGAGCTCGGGTGCCGTCCATGCTCTCCAGACGAGCTCTCGCGGCGCGTCGAACTCCCGCGTGATCAGGATCTGCCTGTCCGTCGGAAGCGTCACCGTCGCGGATCGCCTACGCACTGCCATCTCGTTGCTCCGTGTCGTCGAGTTCCTGCAGCACGACGTCGAGCGCGTCGAACCGCTCCGACCAGAGCTGCTCGTACGCGGACACCCAGTCGTGGATGGGCTTGAGCGCCTCACCGTTCAGCCGATAGAGCCGCCGGCGTCCGTCCTCGCGGACGTCCACAGCGCCGACGGTCCTGAGCACCCGCAGGTGCTTGGACACCTGGGGCTGTGCCAGCCCGGTCACCTGGGCCAGATCGTTGACCGGTCGCTCGCCGCCTGCGAGCACGTCGAGGATCTGGCGCCGGCGTGGCTCGGCGACGGCGTTGAACGCATCGGCGGTCGTGGCTGCTCGAGCCATGGGAACATAATATTCTTATAACGGAATATGTCAACGGGTTACGATCGGAGCGATGAAACACGCGGTGCATGACCGGGGCGGCTGGCCTACGGACGAGCAGATCGACAGGACCGAGCACGAGCTCGCGGACTGGGAGGTGCTCATGGATGCGATCGTCGGGGCGCTGAGCGGCCGCGGCGTGATGAACGTCGACGAGCTTCGGCGTGGCATCGAGGCGATGGCGCCCGGTGCGTACGAGGGTGCGTCCTACTACGAGCGCTGGCTCTCTTCGGTGGAGACCGTGCTGACGGAGAAGGGCGTGCTGGCTCCGGGCGAGCTCGACGTACACGTGGGAACATGACGTTCGCAGTCGGCGACGACGTTCGCGTTGCGGATCGGGCGCACCCGGGACATCACCGAACACCTGGGTACGTCAAGGGGAAGCGCGGCACGATCGCCCGCGTTCACACCTCCTTTCGCAACCCCGAGACCCGCGCCTACGGTGAGAGCGGACTTCCCGAGCGCCGCCTCTACCTGGTCGATTTCCCGGCCGGCGAGGCAGCTGCGACCCGGATCCTCGCTGACGTCTTCGAGCACTGGCTGGAGCCGATGGGATGAGCCATGACCACGACCACGCGCCGATCACGAACTCTGCGGAACCGGCTGCCGCGGCCCGCGTCCGCGCTCTCGAGGAGCTGCTCGTCGCGAAGGGTGTACTGACCCGCGAGGACATCCGCGCTCGCATCGACTGGCTCGTGTCGCGAACGGCCGCTGACGGGGCGCGGCTCGTCGCGCGCGCGTGGATCGACAGCTCCTTCAAGAAGCGGCTGCTCGCAGACGCTCGGATGGCGGCCCTCGAGCTCGGCCTCGATCCTGGCGAGTCACCACAGGTCGTCGCGCTCGAGAACACCGAACGCGTCCATCACCTGGTGGTCTGCACGCTCTGCTCCTGCTACCCGAGGGCATTGCTCGGACCACCCCCCGACTGGTACAAGAGCCTGCCGTACCGGTCTCGCGCAGTCTCGGATGCGCGCGGCGTCCTCCGCGAGTTCGGCCTGACGCTCGACGATGACGTCGAGCTGCGTGTCGTCGACTCCACGGCCGACATCCGCTACATCGTCCTGCCGCGGCGTCCCGCCGGGACGGAGCGGCTCGACGAAGCCGCACTCGCTTCGCTCGTAACGCGCGACACGATGATCGGCGTCGCAGAGCCCGTCGCTCCCGCGTGACCGAACACACCCACGACGTCCGCCTCCGGCTGCTGGTGGACGCCGGGATCGCGCTCAGCTCCGAGCTGTCGCTCGACGCCCTGCTTCAAACGATCGTCGAGACGGCCGCCCACTTGACCGACGCGCGGTATGCCGCACTGGGTGTGGTCGATGCCTCCGGCATGGCGCTCGAGCGCTTCCTGACGACAGGCCTGGACAACGAGACACGGACGGCGATCGGCGACGAGCCCGTCGGGCGCGGGCTCCTCGGAGCGGTCATCCGCGAGGCTCACGTGATTCGACTCGACTCGATCGCCCACGACCCGCGCTCAGTCGGCTTCCCTGCCAACCATCCGCCGATGACGACCTTCCTCGGCGTGCCCATCCTCTTGCGAGGAACGGTGTACGGCAACCTCTACCTCACGGACAAGCGCGACGGCAGCGCATTCACCGAGGGCGACGAGGAGGTCACACGACTCCTGGCCGCTCAGGCAGCAGTGGCGATCGAGAACGCCCGGCTCCACGAATCCTCGTCGCGCTGGCTGCGCCAGCTCGAATCCTTGAACGAGATCGGCAATGCGATGGCCGCTCAGATCGAGCTCGACCCACTCCTCGGCCTCGTCGCGGCACGCCTTCGCGATCTCGTCCGTGCACGCATCGTCCTTGTCGTACTAGCCGAGCGCGCCTCGATGCTCCGTATCGCCGCCGCTGCCGGAGATCACGCAGACAAGCTCGTCGGAACGCAGCTTGCAGTCGACGCGTCGAAGATCGGCCGCGTCATCGCACGCGGCCAAACCGAGCGCATCGACTCTGTGGCGAACGATCCTGAGATCGATCAGGACATCGCACAGCGTCTGCAGATCAGCACGGGCATGTACATCCCGCTCGTCGTCAAAGGCCGCACGCTCGGGGTCATCGCCGCTCATGACCGAGCCGGCGAGAACCCACGATTCGGGGAGGACGACCTTCGGCTCGGCGAGTCGCTCGGCAAACGGGCCGCAATCGCCGTCGACCTTGCGCAGCGGGTGAGTCGCGACGCAGTGCGACGGGTCGTCGAGGCGCAGGAGCTGGAACGAGCGCGGCTCGCACGCGAGCTCCACGACGAGACGGGCCAGGCGCTCGCCTCGATCCTGCTCGGACTCCGGTCGCTCGAACAGTCGCTCGACTCGGAGCCTGCGCTCGCGCGAGTGGCAGCCGTCCGGGAGCTCGTCGTGTCGACCTTGCACGACGTACGACGGCTCGCCGTGGAGCTTCGCCCGGCCGCACTCGACGATTTCGGCCTCGCGGCCGCCATCGAGCGCCTCGTGGACACCTATCGCCAAGACGGCTCGGCAGCGGTCGACCTGGAGATCCAGATGGGCGAGGACCGGTTTCCCGCAGACGTCGAGACGACGCTGTACCGCATCGTCCAGGAGGCGCTCACCAACGTGACGAAGCACGCGCAGGCGACGCGGGTCAGCGTGCTCCTGACGCGAACTCCGCGCGCGGCGGTTCTCGTCGTCGAGGACGACGGCACCGGATTCGAGCAGCGACACGCGACGAACGGACTCGGTCTGACCGGAATGCGGGAGCGAGTCGCGCTGGTTGGAGGTCGCCTCCGGTTCGAGACGGGCAGCGGAGGCACGACGATTGCGGTAGAGATCCCCCTGTGACGATCCGCGTCCTCGTCGTCGACGACCATGCCGTCGTTCGCGCCGGCATCCGACGCGTGCTGGACGCGGAAGAGGACATCGAGACGGTCGGTGAAGCTCCGAACGCCGAGCGTGCCGTGTTCGAGGCGTTGGAATCGAAGCCGGACGTCGTCCTCCTCGACGTCGTCATGCCTGGGAGGAGCGGCATCGACGGCCTGCCCGCGCTCTTGCAGGCAGTGCCGGACGTCCGGGTGCTCATGCTCTCGATGCAGGACGATCCGCGGTACGTTCGTGAGGCGTTCGAGGCCGGGGCGAGCGGCTATGTCCTCAAGGAGGCCGCCGACACGGACGTCGTCGAGGCCGTGCGTGCGGTCGCGGCCGGCGAGCGATACGTACACCCGGCGCTCGGTGCACGCCTCGTGGCCGCAGAGTCCGAGGAGCGACGGCGCGCAGAGTCCGATCCGCTCTCGGAACGGGAGCGCGAGGTTCTCCGCCTCCTCGCCCTCGGCCACACGAACCAGGAGATCGCGGCGCTCCTCTACATCTCGGTGCGCACGGCCGAGACGCACCGGGCGCACATCATGCAGAAGCTCGGCCTCTCGAGTCGGGCCGAGCTCGTGCGGTACGCGCTCGACCACGACCTCGTGGACTGACACGTACAAGCGAGAGGGCGGCTTGCGCCGCCCTCTGCTCTCCGGGAGGTCGGAGCCTCGTGGACCCGGAAGCCTCCCGCGTCTCCGGGTCAGCCCGTAACGGGAGTGGCGGGTGCCCTGGCGACCGCGGCCTCGCTCGTCACCTCACGCCGTCCGAAGACTGCGAACGCGAGGATCACGAGCCCGATACCGGTCAGAAGCAGCGCGACCCCGACGACGAGTCCGAACACCGACAGGCGCTCAGCCATGTAGCTCGTGTTGAGCGCTGTCGTGAGCGCGGTCTCGGTCACCCAGATGTTCCGGGCGCCGTTCGCAATCGGCTGGCCGCTCTCATCCTTGGCGGCAGCCGCCTCGTCGCTCGTCCCAGCCGGGTCGTCCGGCTTCGCGGCCGACTGGAACCGGCCCATCTCCGCGTAGGTGAGACCGCCGGTCGACTCGAGGGTGTGCTCGCGCATGATCTTCGCGAACGCTCGTGCCTGGTCACCCGTCGTCACCTGCTCGCCGGCCCACTGCTCCGCGTGCTTCGCGACCGCGGGATCGTCAGTCGACCCGAATGTGATGCCCTCTTCCTTGATGGCGTCGCGGGTGGTGTTGAACCCGTTCACGCCCATGAAGATCGCGACGATGCCGAACAGGATCAGCACGCCGCCGGCGAGGAATCCGCCGATCTCCCAGAAGCCTCTGCCTTTCATTCGCTCCACCTCCCGAGCGGTTGGTTGTTGCGCAGAGGCTGGTCGAATCGGTGCGCGACGACATCGGCAGAACGACCCCGCGCCGTTTCTGTCTAGCCGCGCACGGCGTGCGGAAAAGTACGGAGCGTCGGCTACCAGGTCTTGGCGCGAATCCGGAGCACCGGCTTCGAGATGCGGACACGCGCATCGACCGCGACGCAACGGTCCGGCAGCGCGAGCACGGGGTTCAGATCGAGCTCGGCGACCGCGGGCAGGTCCTCCCCGAGACGGGCGAGTCGGAGCACGAGGTCGGTCAGAGCGGCCTCGCTCGCCGGTGGTGCGCCGCGATAACCGGCGACGAGCCGGCCGGCCTTCCCCGAGGTCACGAGCTCCTCTGCGTCGAGATCAGTGAGCGGAGCGATCCGGAACGTCGCCTCGCCGATGAGTTCGGCAAGTACGCCGCCGGGACCGAAGGCGACCAGCGGCCCGAAGACCGGATCCTGGACGACACCGGCGAGTAGCTCGACTCCGGAAGAGAGCATCGGCTGCACGATGACTGGGACGCCGATGCGCTCGACGGCCTCGCGGACGGACACCTCGTCGGCGAGATCGAGTGCGATCCCGCCGAGCTCCGTCTTGTGCGCGCCGGGCACGGCGGTCTTGATCACAGCCGGGAACCCGAGGTCGCGGGCGGCGCCGACCGCATCGTCGGCGGTCTGCGCGAGCCGCTCGTCGACCAACGGTACGCCGTACGAGGCGAGCAACACTCGTGTGTCGTCAGAGTCGAGCCAGACGTCGTCAGCGTTCTCCAGCACGCGATCGACAACCTCCTGCGCGGCTGCGCGGCTCACCCTGTCCAGCACCGGGATGGAGCCCTGCGGACGCCGAAGCCAATCCGCGCGCTGCGCCGCGCGTCCGAGCGCACGCGCGGCGGACTCCGGATACGCGAAGGCGGCGACCGAGCGTGACCCCCGCAGCGGCTCCGGGAGCCCCTCCGACGACATGATCACCGCGAGGACGGGCTTGTCCGCAGCCGCCTCTCGCACGGTCCGCTCGACCGCTAGCGCCACCTCTTCGGCCGTCGCGCTGACGGCGGGGACGAAGAGAACGACGATCGCGGCGACGTGCGTGTCGTTGAGAAGATGCGGGAGAGCGTCCGCGTACGTCTCCGCCGTCGCGCCGCCCAGCATGTCGACCGGATTCGCGACGCTCGCCTCTGCGGGAAGGATCGTCCGGAGCGCCGCCACCGTGTCGTCGGCCAGTGACGGCACCTCCAGGCCGACCGCTTCGCACGCGTCTGCACAGAGGATCCCGAGACCTCCGGCGTTCGTGAGGATCCCGACCGTGCGATCGGCGAGCCGCGGTTGCGAGGAGAGGAGGGCTGCGGTGTCGATGAGCTCCTCGAGCGACGTTGCACGGATCACCCCCGCCTGGTGGAAGAGCGCGTCCACGGCTGCCTCGGACCCGGCGAGTGCAGCCGTGTGTGAGCTCGCCGCTCGCTGGCCGCTTCGAGACGTCCCGCTCTTCAGCGCGAGGATCGGCTTTCGGCGGGCGACACGGCGGGCCAGCCGGCCGAAGCGGCGCGGGTTCCCGAACGACTCGACGTAGAGCAGGATCGCCTCGGTCGCCTCCTCCTCCTCCCACCACTCGAGAAGATCGTTCGTCGACACATCGGCCTTGTTGCCGATCGAGACGAACGCCGAGAGTCCGAGACCACGTGTCACGGCCGCCTCGAGGAATGCCAGCCCGAGCGCTCCGCTCTGCGACGAGAAGCCGATGTTCCCCGCCGGAGCGGCGCGCCCCGCGAACGTCGCGTTCAGACGCGACCCTGCGACCGAGATCCCGAGACAGTTCGGCCCGATGAGTCTCGCGCCGTACGAGCGGACGAGCGCGAGCAGCCGCTCCTGACGCTCCAGCCCCTCCGCACCGACCTCGGCAAAGCCCGCGGAGATGACCACGAGCGCTCGGGTTCCCACAGCGAGCGCCTGCTCAGCCGCCTCGAGCACGCCGGCGGCTGGGACGCAGACCACTGCGAGATCGACGGTCTCCGGCACGTCGGCGATCGAGGGATAGGCGCGCACTCCGGCCACAGCAATGCCGTCACGGTTCACCGGGTACGCGGCTCCCGCGAAGTCGGCATCGAGCACGTTTCGGAACAGCTCTCCTCCGATCGACCCTCGCCGCCGAGACGCGCCGATCACTGCGACCGTGCTCGGCTCGAAGAACGGGCGCAGCGAGGCGGTGACGGCGACGTGGTCGCGCTCGTCGACTCGCGCCTCGTACCGCTCTGTCGAGGCGATCGGGAAGACGATCTCGATCTCGCCCCCTGCCAACTCGCGCGAGAGCTCGAATCCGAGCGCCTCGAAGACGCCGAGCATGTTTCGGTTCTCGGAGAGCACCTCCGCCACGATCCGCTCGATCCCCTGGCGGCCCGCGCGCTCAGCGAGCTGCTCGACGAGACGGGTTCCTATCCCACGGCGTTGGTACTCGTCGGCGACGGCGAACGCTGCCTCCGCGAGCCCCGGATCGCGCAGGCGCACGTAGTTCGCAACGGCCACGACGCGCTCACGCCCGTCCGCAGCGAAGGTGCCCACCAACGCCCCGCGCTCGGTCCAGTTTGGATCGAGGAGCTGCTCGACGAGCTCGGGGCCGAGCCTGGGGAAGCCGTGGAACCTGAGGTAGAGACTTCGTTCCGAGAGATCCCCGAAGAAGCCGAGCAAGTCGTCCGTGTCGGAGCGCGTGGGTGGCCGTAGCCGGAGCGTCTCCCCGTCACGAAGGATGACATCGACAGCGTCGAGAGCCACGATGGGGATTCTCGTGGCCCCGCAGTCCCGCGTCTAACGCTTCGACCCGGCGCCGCTGGCGAGGTAGCCAGCTGCCTCGATCGGTCCACCTGCGAAGTGCTCGACGCCGAGCTCCTCGGCGAGCCCGGGGGTCGCTCCGCAACCCGAGAGCACGACCCGCACATTCCTGCCCAGTGCGTGCATGTCCTCAGACGCGAGATGAGTCGGCTGGAGCATCGCGAGGACGATCACCTCGGGCACGACGCGGCGTGCCGTGTCGGCAACCGTCTCGAGCGGCGTGTCGGCGCCAAGGAACGTCACTCTCCAGCCGCGATCCCGGAGAACGAGCGCGAGCACGACGAGGCCCAGGTCGTGCTGCTCGCCGGAAGGAGCCGCGAGAAGCGCGTGCCGGCCCGCGCCACGCCCCCACCCTCGCCCGAGTGCCATGAGGCGCCCGCGGACGAGATTGCTCGCGAAGTGCTCCTGCGCGATCGTGATCTCGCCGCGCTCCCAGCCCTCGCCGATCTCCTGGAGGAGCGGCAGAACGACGTCGCGGAGGAACGCCTCGAGACTGAGTGTCGCGACGAGACGATCTATCGCAGCATGCGCTGCCCCGTCGTCGAACTCCGTGAGTGCCCTGCGGAGCTCGGCCATCGGCTCCTCGATCGCAGGCGCGCTCGCCGCTGGCAACTGGGAGGCGTCCGGCGCCCCGAGCACTCGCCGAGCGGCCTCCGCCGCAGAGAGCCCGTCCGCGATCTGCCGGCGCATCGTCTCGACGCGCGTCACATCCGCGTCCGTGTACAGCCTGAACCGACCTGGGGACCGATCGGGCTCGAAGAGTCCGTACCGTCGCTCCCACGCGCGAAGGAGCTCCGGGCTCACGCCCGTTCTCCGACTCAGCTCGCCGATCCGGATGTACCCGCCCGCCACGAAAGCGATTGTACAAAGCTTGTCTCGATTTAGAGCTGAATCTGTACGCGCGTGTCAGACTGGACGGAGGACGACCTCGATCGCCGTGCCGCGTCCGGACCGCGTGCTCAACGTGAGCGTTCCCTCGATCGCCTCCGCACGCCTGCGCATGTTCGCGAGCCCCTGTCCCGGCTGGATCTCGGACTCGTCGAATCCTTCGCCGTCGTCCGAGACGAGCACGACGCGACGGCCGGTCCGTTGCGAGATCGACACCTCGACGTGACGCGCCTGCGCGTGCCGGCGCGCATTCCCGAGGCCTTCTTGCACGATGCGGAAGACCTCGATCTGCTCGTCCGGCGCGAGGCGCACGTGTGGATCCACGTCCACCTCGACGTCGAGCTCCCCGTCCGCCGTGAGCACCTCGACGTACCGGCGCAAAGCCGAGTCGAAGCGCGCGGACCCACCTGCCGAGGAGAGCGCGAGGACCGCGAAGCGCGCCTCCTGCTGCGCCGACGTCGCAGCCCGCTTGAGGCGCGGGAGCACCTCCTCGATCGGCGCGCCGGACTCGAGCATGCTCACCTGCGTCGAGATCGCGAACAGGTACTGGGCCAGGCCGTCGTGGATCTCGCGGGCAACGCGAGCTCGCTCGTCGGCCACAGCCCGGCCGAACTCGGCCTGACTGATCGCCCGCCAGACCCCGACGACGAGGATGCCGTAGGCCAGCACACGGAGGAAGTCCCCTTGGAGTAGGAAGTCGCTCGAGACGATCGGGGTCAGGACGAGATGGACGTCGGCGAACAGCGCCAGCGTGGCCGCGAGGCACATCCAGCTGTCCAAGTCACGTCCGTAGCGCCGATAGCGCACGGCGAATCCGACGAGGGCGACGAGCCACAGGGCGGCGAGAAGCGCTGCTGCAAGGCGCACGTACGACCCTTCGACGAGCTCGCCGGCGACCGGGACCGCACCGGGCATCTGCACCGCGAGTGCGCTCACCGTTAGCAGTGCGCCGATACCCGCCCCGACGGCGACGAGCGCGCGCCGGCGTGCGGCGAGCCGCCCGTCCGACCAGGGCGCGACCGCGATCAGCCCCGCGCCGAGGAGCCGAGATCCGAGGTACGGCCACGCAGCCGTGGTCATCGACGTGCCTCCGTCCAGCACCGGAATGAGACCGAAGGCAACGGTTCCCGCCGCGATGCTCAAGAAGCCCGCGGCGAGCAGGAGGTCGAGTGTGCGCCCCTCGACGAGGAAGCGGATGCTCGTGAGCACGCAGACGAACGCCGCCACGACGGCGACGGCGGTGTCGAACACGAGACGGGCGTCCTGGAGCTCGTACACCGACTCGAGCGAGTCGCTCGCGCCGAAGAGAGCGGTGCCGGCCGCGAGCAGGCACACGAGGAGGCTCTCTCCGAGAAGCCACGAGCGATAGCTCTCCGCGCGCGCGTGATCCACTCCTCCCTTGTCGGCATGGCTCGACGTGCCGATAAGAGTCGCGTGACCGAGCGCGTGCTCATCGTCGACGACCACCCGCTGACACGCGACGCTCTCACGGCGCTCCTCGCGCAGCAGGGATTCGACGTCGTCGGCGCGGCCGAGGACGGGCACGCCGCGATCGAGCAGGCGGCGGCTCTGAACCCTGACATCGTCCTCCTCGACCTGACCATGCCCGGCATGGACGGGCTCACGGCGCTCCCTCGCATCCGAGAGGCGGCGCCCGACTCCGAGGTCGTCGTCTTGACGGCGTCCGACGCCGAAGAGAACCTCCTGGCCGCGATTCGAGCTGGTGCGTCGGGCTACCTCCTGAAGACCGAGCCGCCGGAGCAGATCGCGGCGTTCCTCCGAGGCGTTGCCCGCGGTGATGCCGCGCTCTCGGGCGGCGTTGCCCGCAGACTGCTCGACCGCGTCCGGGACGGCGGCAGGCTCAGCGGCGTCCCCGAGGAGATCACGCGCGTTCTGTCGGCGCGCGAGGTCGAGGTCCTGCTCCTACTTGACGAGCACCTCGGGACGGACGAGATCGCACAGCGGCTCTTCATCTCCGAGCACACCGTGCGCTCGCACGTGAAGAGCCTGTTGAGAAAGCTCGGCGTGTCGTCGCGCCGCGAAGCCCTCGAGCGCCTCGACGTCGCCCGCGCGGCCTAGCTCTCGGCGTCGAACCCTTCGAGCGCGGCTTCGACGAGGCCGGGCAGCGTGTCGAGGTTGTAGCCGCCCTCGAGCACGGCAGCGAAACGAGGCGCGAGTGCGGCGCTGCGCCGGGCGAGCTCGGTGAATCCCGCTCGCGACACCGCCATCTCCGCCAACGGGTCGTCGACGTGCGCGTCGAAGCCCGCCGCGACGATCACGAGCTCGGGCTCGAAGGCGCCGACGACGGGCTCGACAGCCTCGGAGAACGCGCGTGTGTAGGCGTCGTCACCGGAGCCCGCCGGGAGCGGAACGTTCACGATGCCTTCGCTGTCCGTGTTCGGCCCGCCGGTTCCCGGCCAGAACGGCCACTGATGGAGCGAGACGGTGAGCACGCTCGGGTCGTCACGGAAGAGCGCCTCCGTTCCGTTCCCGTGGTGCACGTCGAAGTCGATCGTCGCCACCCGCTCGAGTCCCAGCTCGGCCTGTGCATAGCGCGCGGCGATGGCGACGTTGCCGAAGATGCAGAACCCCATCGCCTCGTTGCGTAGCGCGTGGTGACCGGGAGGGCGCACGAGAGCAAAACCATTCGTCTCGACGGCCCGGATCGCACACCCCGCTGCGAGCCTCGCCGCTTCCCAGGTGGAGGCGCAGGCGAACGTGTCCGGATCGAGCCACGTGTCGTCGCGGATTCCGTCGATCGCTGCGACGTAGGCCGGATCATGAACGCGTTCGATGTCCTCCGGTGCCGCAGGGTGACCGTGGACGTAGCCGGGAAAGCGCTCCTGCAGACGCACGAGCCGAAGCGGAGTCTCGGGATGGACGTGATGGCCGGTCGGATGCAGATGCGCGAGAGCCGGATGGCTGATCACTTCCACGCCAGCACCTCCTCGAACCGACGCGCGACCTGCTCCAGCCCGAGCGAGCGCGCGTGCGCGGCTGCGCTCTCCCACGTCGGGGCGGCGTCGGGAAGTGGTGGGAGAGGAGCCTCGCGATCCATCGTCGCGATACTTCGGTAGAGCCGCAGCGCGTCCGCCTCGCTCGCGAAGCGTCCGTCCGCGAGCATGGCATCGAGCGACGGATACTGCCTCAGGAGCTCCGCAGCGCGCTTCTCCCCGATCCCGCGCGCTCCGGGGATCTTGTCGGACGGATCCCCCCGAAGCGCGATGAAGTCCGGGACCTGCGCCGGATCGACGCCGTAGCGTGCGCGAACCTCGTCCGGCCCGATCCGAAGGGGCGGAGCGCCACGCGGTACGGGCTGCAGGACGGTCACGCTCGGCGTCACGAGCTGGAAGGCATCGCGGTCGGAGGTGGCCACGATCACCGTCCCACCGTTTGCTTCCTCGTGCGCCGCGGCCGCGGCGAGGAAGTCGTCCGCCTCGTAGCCAGGAGCCTTGGCGCACGGGAAGCCCGCCGACTGCACGACCTCGGGCAGGAGGTCGAGCTGCTCGAGGAGATCGTCGTCGAACACCCGCCCGCTCTGGTAGGCCGGAAGCGCCTCATGGCGGTAGGTGGGCACGTCGAGCGTGTCCCAGGCGACGAGCAGCGTGCGGGGCCGTTCCTCCTGCCACAGGCGGAGGAGCATGTTCGTGAAGCCGATGATCGCGTTGCCGGGTCGACCGTTCACCCGCCCCATGGAACTCGGAAGCGCGTGATAGGCGCGATGCGCGAAGGAATCGCCATCCATGACGAGCAGTGGCCTCACGCAGCAGCCGCCTTCTGCTCCAGAGTCGCGACCGCCTCGACGAGGCGATCGGTCAGCACGCGGGCTGCATCGGTCGCCGAGAGCCCGTCGAGATCGCCGACGTCGAGCGGGGGCCCGTACGCGACCCGCAGTGGCCCGAGACGCGCGAGCCGCTCGGTTCCGGAGATTCCGGCAGGCACGAGCGGGACACCCGCCTCGAGCGCGATGCGCGCCGCGCCGGTGCGCCAACGCGCGTCGTGCTTCTTGCGTAACCCCTTCTCCCGGCGTGTCCCCTCCGGAAACATGACGACGGCGTGCCCACCGCGGGCGAGCGCGACCGCGGTCGCGATCGCCTCCTCGTCCTTCTCACCGCGACGGACGCGGAACCCGCCACCCGCCTCGACGAGGAGGTTGAGCGGGAACCAGAAGAGCTCGGACTTCGCCATGAACCGGAAGAAGCGGCGTGGAAAGAACGCAATCGCGAGCGGCCACGGGTCGAAGTTCGACCAGTGGTTTGCGGCGAGGACGAATCCGCCCTCCCGAGGAAGGTTCTCGACACCCGTCGCGCGGTAGCGGAATACGACCTTCAGAACCGGCCAGCTCAGCGCTCCAACCGCGAGGTAGAGCCAGCTGGGGCGTGCGGGGGTAGCCATGTCGCGGAGTATCGCGCGCCGATGCCCGTCGTCTGCGGCGCTAACGTGTGCCGCCGATGGGCAAGAGCCTCGTCATCGTCGAGTCACCCGCGAAAGCGCGGACGATCGCCGGCTACCTCGGGAGCGACTTCGAGGTGCGCTCGAGCGTCGGCCACGTCCGTGACCTGCCGGACCGGGCGTCGGACGTCCCGGAGGGCCAGCGCAAGCGGTTCGGCGCACTCGGCGTCGACGTGGACAAGGGCTTCGAGCCGTACTACGTGGTCGACCCCGGCAAGAAGAAGATCGTGACGGAGCTCAAGAAGCACCTCGCCGACGCGGACGAGCTCCTCCTCGCGACGGACGAGGACCGCGAGGGAGAGGCGATCGCGTGGCACCTCGTGCAAGTGCTGAAGCCGAAGGTTCCCGTGCGGCGAATGGTCTTCCACGAGATCACGAAGGACGCGATCCAGCGCGCCGTGTCGGAGACGCGGGCGATCGACGACCGGCTCGTCGACGCGCAGGAGACGCGCCGCATCCTCGACCGCCTGTACGGCTACGAGGTCTCGCCTGTGCTCTGGAAGAAGGTGACGCGCGGGCTGTCTGCCGGCCGCGTGCAGTCGGTCGCCACCCGGCTCGTCGTCGAGCGCGAGCGGGAGCGGATGGCGTTCCGCTCGGCCGAGTACTGGGACCTGCTCGCCACGTTCGACCCGGGAGCGTTCGAGTCACGCCTCGTCGCGATCGACAATGCGCGGGTCGCGCAGGGCAAGGACTTCGCGCCCAGCGGCGAGCTCCGCGATGCGGGCGCCGTCCTTCTCGACGAGGAAGCCGCGACGGCACTTGCGAGTCGCCTCGACGGCGCCGAGTTCGCCGTTCGCTCCGTCGACGAGCGACCCTATCGACGCAAGCCGGCGGCCCCGTTCCGCACCGCGACCCTCCAGCAGGAGGCGAGCCGCAAGCTCCGGTTCTCGGCCCAGACGACGATGCGTGTCGCGCAGAGGCTGTACGAGTCGGGCTACATCACCTACATGCGCACGGACTCGACGACATTGTCCGAGTCGGCGCTCACGGCTGCTCGCGCCCAGGCGCGCGAGCTCTTCGGCGACGATTTCGTGCCCGAGAAGCCACGTCAATACGGACGTGCCGTCGCCAACGCGCAGGAGGCACACGAGGCGATCCGGCCCGCAGGCGACGTGTTCCGAACGCCGAAGCAATTGTCCAGGGAGCTCGGTCGCGACGAGCTCGCGCTGTACGACCTGGTCTGGAAACGGACGCTCGCCTCCCAGATGGAGGACGCACGCGGCCAGACCGTTTCTCTCCGCATCGGCGCGACGAGCTCCGCCGGCGAGTCGGTCGAGTTCGGGGCGTCGGGCACCGTTATCACCTTCCGCGGTTTCCTCGCGGCATACGAGCCGGGCAAGGACGAGCCGTCGGACGACGACGAGGAGCGCGTCCTCCCGAATCTGGCGGTCGGCGACCATGTCGACCTTCTCACGCTCGAAACGGACGGCCACGCGACCCAGCCGCCTGCGCGGTACACCGAGCCGACCCTGGTGCGCGCGCTCGAGGAGCGCGGCATCGGCCGTCCCTCCACGTACGCGGCGATCCTTTCGACGATCGTCGATCGGGGCTATGTCTTCAAGCGCGGAACCGCGCTCGTGCCGACATTCACGGCCTTCGCCGTCGTGAACCTGCTCGAACGGCACTTCGGCCAGCTCGTCGACTTCGACTTCACGAAGCGGATGGAGGACGACCTCGACCGGATCGCGGCCGGCGAGCAAGAGCGCGTCTCGTGGCTCACCCGCTTCTACTTCGGCGAGGGGAGCGATCCGGGGCTCCACCACCTCGTCACCGACCACCTCGACGAGATCGACGCGCGCGCG
>DASUCN010000004.1:0-3689 GCA_036276015.1 Gaiellaceae bacterium
CGCTGGGGAAGGGCATTGTCGCCGCCTCTCTCGGACGGCTCCTCAAGGCCCGCGGTCTCTCCGTCTCGGCTCAGAAGTTCGACCCGTACCTGAACGTCGATCCGGGCACGATGAGCCCGTTCCAGCACGGGGAGGTCTTCGTCACCGAGGACGGCGCCGAGACCGATCTCGACATCGGCCACTACGAGCGCTTCATCGACGAGAACCTCTCCCGGAACGCGAGCCACACGGCGGGAGCGATCTGGGACTCCGTGCTCAGGAAGGAACGCAAAGGCGAGTTCCTCGGCGCGACCGTGCAGGTCATCCCGCACATCACGAACGAGATCAAGGCGCGGATCAGGCGCGCCGAGAAGGTCGCGCCGGCCGACGTCGTCATCTCCGAGATCGGCGGCACGGTCGGCGACATCGAGTCGCTGCCGTTCCTCGAGGCGATCCGCCAGTTCCGTCGCGAGGTCGGGCCGGAGAACGTCGTCTATCTCCACGTCACGCTCGTCCCCTTCCTCGACGCCGCCGGCGAGCTGAAGACGAAGCCCACGCAGCACTCGGTGAACGAGCTGCGTCGCATCGGTATCCACCCCGACATCGTCGTCTGCCGCTCGACCGAGCCCCTCTCGGACGACATCCGCGAGAAGATCGCCCTGTTCGCCGACGTCGACCGGCATGCCGTCATCGGCTCGCCCGACGTCCCGGACGTGTACCTCATCCCGCAGGTGCTCCAGGCCGAAGGGCTCGACACGCTCGTGTGCGAGAAGCTCGGGATCGCTGCGCCTGTGGCGGATCTCGGCGAGTGGAGCGAGCTCATCGAGCGGACGCGCGAGCTGCGCGAGGACGTCGAGATCGCCCTCGTCGGGAAGTACGTGAAGCTCCACGACGCGTACCTCTCGGTACACGAGGCGCTCAAGCATGCGGGCGTGCACTCGGGCTGCCGCGTGCACGTGCGCTGGGTGGACGCGGAGAACATGACCTACGAGGAGGCCGTCCACGAGCTGGAGCAGGCCGACGGCGTGCTCGTCCCTGGCGGCTTCGGCTCACGCGGGTGGGAGGGGAAGATCCTCGCCTGCCGCGTCGCGCGCGAGCAGGAGATCCCGTACCTCGGCATCTGCCTCGGCATGCATGTCGCGGTGTCCGAGTTCGCCCGGCACGTCTGCGGCATGGACGGCGCGAACTCGACGGAGATGGATCCCGAGACGCCGTTCCCGGTGATCGACCTTCTCCCCGAGCAGAAGGAGATCGAGGATCTCGGCGGCACGATGCGCCTCGGCGCCCAGGCGGTCGAGCTCGAGGAGGGGACACGGGCCCGCGAGGTCTACGGCGAGCCCGTGGTGCACGAGCGTCACCGGCACCGCTACGAGGTGAACAACGAGCTGCGCCAGCGCGTCGTCGACGGCGGCCTGGTGGTCTCCGGGACGTTCCAGGAGGGCCGCCTCGTCGAGATCGTGGAGCTTCCGGAGCATCCGTGGTTCGTCGCGAGCCAGTTCCATCCGGAGTTCAAGTCGCGCCCGACGCGCCCGGCGCCGCTCTTCCGCGAATTCGTGGCGGCAGCACTCGAGCGGGCGAGGTCTCGTTCGGGCCAGGCCGTGCGCGCGGCCGTCCGCTAGCCGAGCTCGACGATCACGGCCTCGGACGGCCCGAGCGTGACGGCAACATCGACGGACTCGCCGTCGCGGGCTCGGTTCGTCGAGAGCGCGATCGTGCCGCCGAGTCCCGGGATCTGGACTGTGTCCGCGCCGAGGTTGAGCGCGACCACGACATCGTCCCCGCGGCGCCACGCCCACGCGCCGGCAGGGGTCGGCAGCTCGACGTACCCGCCGGAGCGGAGCTCGGGCAAGCGCCGCCGCAACGCGATGAGGTCGCGCGTGAAGTGCAGCGTGGAGCCGGGATTCGCGCGCTGCTCCTCGACGTTCCGGCTCGAGTCGGCCAGTGGGAGCCACGGGGCGATCCACCCGCCGTCGGGCGTCCACGGCATCGGCGTGCGACCGGGATCGCGCGACGGCGTCGCGCAGTCTAGGACGCGGTCGGCCGGCACGTCGCCGGCCTCGAGCGCGATCTCGTCGCCGTAGTAGAGGCACGGCGTGCCGCGGAGCGTCAGCAGCATCAGGAGCGCACAACGCGTGCGAGCCTCGTCGCCGCCGGCCCAGCGCGTCGCGAGGCGACCGATGTCGTGGTTCGAGCCGGTCCAGCACGGCCACGCCTCGGCGGGGAAGTGCGGCCTCGACGCCGGCGACGACTCCACGCATCTCGTCCGCGTCGAGGTCGGCGTGCGTGAGCATGAACGCGAAGGCGAGATCGAGCTGGTCGCCGTTCGATCCGAAGTACCCGGCCCATTGCTCGACGTCGAGCGAGTACGCCTCGCCGAGGACCACGCGCGGTGGCTCGTACGACTCCGCGAGCACCCGCCAGTGCCGCAGGATCGCGTGCGTCTCGGGCCGGAACATCGAGTAGAAGCGCTGGATCCCGAGCCCCGGAATGACAGGGTCGTCCCGAAGCTGCTCGTCCTTCACGATCGCCTGGGCGACGTCGATGCGGAAGCCGGCGACTCCACGGTCGAACCAGAATCGGAGTATGCGGTCGAACTCGGCCCCGACCTCGGGGTTCCCCCAGTTCAGGTCGGGCTGCTCCGGCGCGAAGTTGTGCAGGTAGTAGCGCCCGCGCTCGGCGTCGAGAGTCCACGCCGGCCCACCGCCGAAGATCGACTCCCAGTTGTTCGGTATCTCGTCGGCCCAGACGTAGAAGTCCGGGCGCTCGCGGAACCACGGGTGCTGATTCGAGGAGTGGTTGGGGACGAGGTCGAGGAGGATGCGAATTCCGCGCGCCCCCGCCTCCGCCACCAGCCGGTCGAGGTCGGCGAGCGTCCCGAGATCCGGGTGGACGCCGACGTAGTCCGAGACGTCGTAGCCCCAGTCGACGTTCGGCGAGGGGTGAATCGGATTCAGCCAGATCCCGTCGACGCCCAGCCACTGGACGTACTCGAGTCTCTCGGTGACGCCGGCGAGGTCTCCGATGCCGTCGCCGTTCGAGTCGGCGAACGACCGCGGATAGACCTGGTACAGAACCGCATCTCGCCACCAGCGCTCGCTCACGGCCCGAGACCCTAGACGGAACGTCAGCCGTAGGATGCGGCGGTGCAGCAGGCACTGACCTCGCGGTTCGTCGACCTCTTCGTCGAGCTCTGCGCGATTCCCAGCCCGTCCGGCCAGGAACGGATCGTCACGGATCGCATCACCGCGTACCTGTCGGAGCTCGGGCTCGCGTGGGACGAGGACGGTGCCGCGGCGACACTGGACGGCGACACGGGCAACGTGTACTGCCGGATTCCGCCCGCAGGCGGCCTCCGCGGCATGCCGATCTTCCTCTGCGCCCACACGGACACGGTTCCGCCCGAGGCGGCCATCGAGCCGGTAATCGGCGAGGACGGGGTGATCCGCAACGCCGGAGGCACGATCCTGGGCTCCGACAACAAGGCTGCGGCCGTGGTCATGCTCGAGGCGGTTCGTCGTGTGCTCGAGGAGGGGCGCACACACGCGGGCATCGAGCTCCTCTTCACGCCGCAGGAGGAGGTCTCGTTGCGCGGCGCAGGCGCGTTCGACCACTCCCGCCTCGTGGCGACGACCGGATACGTCTACGACCAGGGCGCGCCGATCGGCGAGATCGTCCTCGGGTCACCGCACGGCCGGCTGCTCGACTTCCGC
>DASUCN010000005.1:0-5629 GCA_036276015.1 Gaiellaceae bacterium
GGTACGAGCCGATCTGCGTCGGTACAACCACCTCGGCGCGGATGGTCCGCTTCACGGAGCCCCTAGGCGCGCAGTACGGCGTGCGTGCGATCTGCGGCAAGGGCGGCTTCCCGGACGAGGCGATCGAGCCGATGCAGCGCCTCGGGATGGTCTATTTCGCGATCGTCGGCGGGGCGGCCGCGCTCGAGACCACCCAGATCGAGGAGATCGAGGAGGTCGCCTGGGAGGAGCTCATGCCCGAGTGCCTGTGGAAGTTCCGCGTGAAGGACTTCGGGCCGCTCACCGTCGGCATCGACGCGCACGGCAACTCGCTCTACCGCGACGTCCAGGCCCGTGCGCACGCGCGGCTGGAGGAGATCTATGCACGCCTCTAGCGAGCACTCGTTCCTCACCGTCCCCACCCGCGAGGGCAAGCCGCGCGAGCGCGGCCTCACGCACGTCATCGACAAGGGCCTGAACCTCCGCGAGATCGAAGGCCTCTTCGACACGGCGGGCGAGTACGTCGACATCGTGAAGCTCGGCTGGGGCACGAGCTACGTGACGAACAACCTCGAGAAGAAGATCGCGCTCTACCGCTCGTTCTCGACGCCCGTCGTTTGCGGCGGAACGCTGTTCGAGGCGGTCTACGGCCAGTCGAAGATGAACGAGTTCAAGCGCTGGCTCGAGCACTTCCGCTTCTCGCACGTCGAGATCTCGGACGGCACGCTCGAGATCCCACGCGAGCAGAAGCTCGAGCTCATCGCCGACTTCGCGCGCGACTTCGTCGTCCTCTCCGAGGTCGGGTCGAAGGACTCGGAGGTCAACATCGCGCCGTACCTCTGGGTGCAGTGGATCAAGGAAGAGCTCGAGGCCGGGTCCTGGAAGGTCATCGCCGAGGGCCGCGAGGGCGGCACCGCGGGCATCTACCGCCCGACCGGCGAGCTGCGCACCGGCCTCGTCGACGAGATCGAGCACTCGATCTCGTTCCACGACCTCATCTGGGAGGCGCCGACGAAGTCCTCGCAGGCGTGGTTCGTCCGCCACTTCGGCCCGGAGGTGAACCTCGGCAACATCCCGCCGGACGAGGTGATCGCGCTCGAAACGCTCCGTCTCGGCCTTCGGGCCGACACGCTGAAGGAGGTGCTCCTTGGCGATTCAGTCGCTGAGTCCACCCCGGCTCCCTGACCTCGACTTCGAGGCCATGACCGCCGAGGAGCTGATCTCGTGGACGCACCAGTTCTTCTGGCCCCGTGTGTGCCTCACGTGCTCGTGGCAGAAGCAGTCGTCCGTGCTCGTGCACATGGTCGCCGAGCTCGGTCTGCGCATGGACACCGTCGAGCTCGACACGCATCTCTTCTTCCGCGAGTCCTACGACACGCGCGACGCGCTCGTCGACCGCTACCAGCTGAAGCTCATCCAGCCCGAGATTCCGACGATCGCCGAGCAGCACCGCGCGGAGGGGCCGAACCTGTGGGAACGCGACCCCGACCGCTGCTGCCACATCCGGAAGGTCGAGCCGCTCGTGCGGGCGCTGCAGCCGTACGACGCGTGGATCTCCGGCATCCGCCGCGACCAGTCGCCGAGCCGCGCCACGACGCCGAAGGTGCAGTGGTCAGAGCGCTACCAGGTGTTCAAGATCCACCCGCTCGCCGACTGGGACGAGAAGCGGGTGTGGGCCTACATCAACGTCAACGAGATACCCTCCAACCCGCTGCACGACGCGGGGTACCGCTCGATCGGCTGCATCCCGTGCACCCGTCCGACGACCCCCGACGAGGAGGAGCGCGCCGGCCGCTGGGCCGGCTCGGACAAGCTCGAGTGCGGCATCCACGAGAACACGAACCTCGAAAGGACGGCATGACCGAGAACATCTTCGCCCACGAGCATCCGGAGTCGGATCGCGTTCGCCCGGGCGGCTTCACCCTCTGGTTCACGGGGCTCTCGGGCTCCGGCAAGTCGACGATTGCGCACCTCGTCGGGCCCGAGCTCGACAAGCGCGGCTGCTTCGTCGAGTACCTCGACGGCGACACCGTGCGCACGCATCTCTCGAAGGGCCTCGGCTTCTCCAAGGAGGACCGTGACACGAACATCGAGCGCATCGGCTGGGTCGCCTCGCGCATCACGCGCCAGGGCGGCGCGGTGATCGCGGCTGCGATCTCTCCGTACGTCGAGACGCGCGCCAGGGCGCGGGCGATGGTCGAGGAGTTCGGCCCCTTCGTGGAGGTGTACGTCAAGGCCTCGGTCGAGGAGTGCGCGAAGCGCGACGTGAACGGCCTCTACGCGAAGGCGTTCGCCGGCGAGATCAAGGGCTTCACGGGCGTCGACGATCCGTACGAGGAGCCGGTGAACCCGGAGGTCGTGGTCGACACCGAGGCGACGACAGAGGAGGAGGCGGCCGCACAGGTCGTCGCCAAGCTCGAGGAGCTGGGGCTCGTCGCGGCGCAGGTGACCGCATGACCGCTCACCTTCGGCTCGCCGTCGCGGGGGAAACCATGTGTCCCCCGCATGCCCCCTTCTTCCCGGGAGCGTGGGGAACTTCCCGGTTGCCCACACCCCTCCACCGTCGTGAACCGACCGAGGTCGGATCGTGACCGCCGTGACGACCGACCGCCTGATCGCGCCGCACGGCGGGGAGCTCGTCGATCGCACGGGCGACGCGCCCGACGACCTCGGCTCGCTCGAGGTGCTCACGCTGACCTCTCGCGAGCTCTCCGACCTCGACATGATCGCCTCGGGTGCGCTCTCGCCGCTCGAGGGTTTCATGGGCAAGGCCGACTACGAGCGCGTCATCGAGGAGATGCATCTTGCAAGCGGTCTTCCCTGGGCGCTCCCCGTGTGTCTGGCCGTCGACTCTGCGCCGGCAGGCGACCGCGTCGCGCTCGCGGACGAGGCGGGCAAGCCGGTCGCCGTGCTCGAGGTCGGCGAGACGTTCGAGTACGACAAGGAGCACGAGGCCGAACTGTGCTTTCGCACGCGCGACGACGCACATCCCGGCGTCGCCCGTCTCTACGCACAGAAGCCGCTCTACGTCTCGGGGCGCGTCACCGTGTTCGAGCGGGCGGCGGCGGCTTTTTCCGAGCTCGCCAGGGATCCGGCCGAGACGCGCCGGATCTTCGCCGAGCGGGGGTGGAGGCGGGTGGTCGGGTTCCAGACCCGCAACCCGATCCATCGCGCCCACGAGTACCTGACGAAGGTCGCGCTGGAGACCGTCGACGGTCTGCTCGTCCACCCGCTCGTCGGCGACACGAAGTCGGACGACGTTCCCGTCGACGTTCGCGTCGACTGCTACCGGACGCTCCTCGACGGCTACTACCCCGAGGACCGCGTCCTCCTGTCCGCCTTCCCCGCGGCCATGCGCTACGCCGGCCCGCGCGAGGCGATCTGGCATGCGATCTGCCGCAAGAACTACGGCTGCTCGCACTTCATCGTCGGCCGCGACCACGCGGGCGTCGGCGACTACTACGGGACGTACGACGCACAGCTCATCTTCGACGAGTTCG
The DNA here is from genome assembly GCA_036276015.1 of Gaiellaceae bacterium. GTDB lineage: Bacteria > Actinomycetota > Thermoleophilia > Gaiellales > Gaiellaceae > GMQP-bins7. Next base: position 3,480 of record DASUCN010000005.1, read on the forward strand.
AGCCGCACGAGCTCGACGTCGAGCCGATGTTCTTCGAGCACACCTTCTGGTGCAACGTGTGCGGCTCGATGGCGAGCACGAAGTCGTGCCCGCACGGGCCGGAGGACCGCGTGTTCCTCTCGGGGACGAAGGTCCGCGAGATGCTCGGCGCCGGTGAGGTGCCGCCGGTCGAGTTCACGCGGCCGGAGGTCGCGAAGGTCCTCATCGACGCGTACCGCCAATGAGTCTCGGGGTCAGGCCCGCGGGGTCTGACCCCCTGTCTCCTGCGGACCTGTGCGGGGTCAGACCCCTGCGGTCCGATGACCGGCCGCTTCGCGGTTCCCTGGCCACCGGGGACGTGTCCGTCTCGGCCAGCCGAGGGGTCAGACCCCAGGGGTCCGACCCCTCCGCGCACGCATGACCTGGCAGCTGACCGTCGTCGGGCTCCTCACGGGCGTGCTCGTCGGGATGACGGGAATGGGCGGCGGCTCGCTCATGACGCCCATCCTGGTCTTCCTCTTCGGCATTCCGCCGTCGACGGCGATCGGCACCGACATCGCCCACGGCGCCGCGTTCAAGACCGTCTCCGCGGTTCAGCACCGGCGCATGGGGAACGTCCGGGCGCGGCTCGCTGGCTGGATGCTCGTCGGCTCGGCGCCCGCCTCGCTCTTCGGCGTCTGGCTCAACGTCTGGCTGACCGATCGCTACGGCGACGACGTGGAGTCCGTGATGGGGCAGGTGCTCGGCGCCGCGCTGCTGTTCGGCGCGGTCGGCCTCATCGCGAAGAGCGTCGTCGCGGGCGGCCCCTCGGGCGATCCGAACTGGCAGCTCACGAATCGCGACCGCGTCGCGGCCGTGCTGATCGGGATCTTCGGCGGCTTCATCGTCGGGCTCACGTCGGTGGGCAGCGGCGTCTTCTTCGGCCTCACCCTCCTCGTGGTCTTCCCGCTACGCGCGCACAAGGTGGTCGGCACCGACATCTTCCACGCGGCGGTGCTGCTCTACGTCGCGGGTGCCGCTCACTGGGCGGCCGGGAACATCGACTTCTCGATCCTCGGTTGGCTGCTCCTCGGATCGATCCCCGGCGTCCTCATCGGCGGGCATCTGACCCTGTCGATCCCGGAGGTGCGGTTGCGGCTCCTGCTCGCCGGCGTGCTGGGTCTCGCCGGAATGAAGCTGCTCGACGTCCCCTTCGCGGGCGCGATCGTGGTCGTCGTGCTCTCCGCGGGCGCCGTGACGCTCCTGGTGTGGCTCGCGCGGCACAGCTGGGTCCGCTTCGTGCGCGGGCGGAACGGCTCGGCGGCCTCGACGCTGGAATAGCGCCGCTACGATCGCGCGGCGATGCGCACGGTCTGGGTCAGCTTCGACACGATCGGCCGCGACTGCCTGGAGGCTGCAGCGGAGTCGGGCGCGGAGATCGTCGGCGTCGTGACCCTCCCCGGTCCGATCGACCCGAACCGGTCCGGCCAGTGCTCCTTCGACGACGTGGCGGCACGGCACGACGCGGCCCTGATCGAGACCAGAGACGTCAACGCACCCGAGACCCTGAACGCGCTCCGGAAGCTCGAGCCGGAGCTCGTCTTCGTCGTCGGCTGGTCGCAGCTCGTCCACGAGCCGTTCATCGCGACCGCACGCGAGGGCGTCTTCGGCATGCATCCCTCGCTGCTCCCACGCCACCGCGGCCGGGCGCCGATCCCGTGGGCCATCCTGAGCGGTCTCGCCCGCACGGGCGTCACGCTGTTCGAGATCGTCGACGGGACCGCCGACTCCGGGTCGATCGTGGGCCAGGTCGTCGTCGACATCGCGCCCGACGAGACGGCGACGACGCTCTTCGCGCGGATCGCCGAGGCGCACGTCGAGCTCGTCCGGGAGTTCGTCCCCCAGCTCGCGGCGCGAACGGCTCCGCGGATCCCGCAGGACCCGACGCGCGCGAGCACGTGGCACCGGCGGACGCCCTCGGACGGGATCATCGACTGGGAGACGCGGGCGCCGTACGTCTACGATTGGGTACGCGCCCAGACGCGACCGTACCCCGGCGCGTTCACCTATCTCGGCGAGACGAAGGTGATCGTGTGGCGGGCGCGGGCCGTCGAGCTCGGCGAGGCCGCGCCTGCAGGCACGATCGTCGACCTGCGACCGGAAGGTCCGGTGGTCGCCTGCGGCGAAGGAGG
>DASUCN010000006.1:0-17395 GCA_036276015.1 Gaiellaceae bacterium
GCGACGAACGTGCTTCATCGCTACCGGCGTACCGAGCGCCGCCAACTACGTGCCTACAGCCGAAGCGGCGTGGATCGGTGGGACGTCTACGAGGACGAGGCGGATACACGAGTCGATGGCTCGTCGCTCCACGCTCGGCTCGCGGGCGCACTTGCGGCAATGCGCCCGCGCGAGCGCGATGCGCTGCTCCTCTATGCCCTGGCAGACCTCACTTACGAGGAGGTCGCTCTTGCACTCGACGTCCCGGTCGGGACGGTACGCACATGGCTGCACCGTGCTCGTGCGACCGCACAACGCGAACTCGCGGCGGCAGACGTGGAGGGTTCTCTGCTTGTGATGACAGGAGTTGATCCCAATGGATGAGCTTGACCTCTTTCGCAACTTCCGACGCGGAGTCGCAACGCCGAGCGTCGATGCGCAGCGACGAGCTTTCGCCCGGCTGACGAGTGCTCTTGAAGAAGCCACGGGTCGAGAGCAGGCAGCTCACCTGCGCCAGGGCCGTCGTCGCTGGCGGGCAGTCGCTCTCGCCGCGGTGATCCTGGTGGCTGTGCTCCTCATCACGCCCGCGTTCACGTTCGGTATCGGTGATCGCCTCCTCGCTCTCATGGAGGGCGCACCTGCGCGGCCCGAAGTGCAGAGTCCTGTGTGGTCGCCCGACGGCCGGCGTATCGCTTTCGTGAACCGGCGCGACGGCAGGGCGCTGTACGTCATGAACGCCGACGGCAGCGGCCTGAGGATCGTGGCGCGCGTCCAGCGCTTCGCCACCCCTGCCTGGTCACCCGACGGGCGGAGGATCGTCTTCCAAGGCTGGGGCGATGGCAACATATATGTCGTAAACGCCGACGGAAGCGGGCAGCGGACGTTGGCGCGCAGGGGAAGCGGTCCTGCCTGGTCGCCCGACGGACGGCGAATCGCTTTCGCGATTACCGGCAAGCTCTACGTGGTGAACGCAGACGGAAGCGGGCACCGGACTCTGACGCGGCTGGGGAGGGACGGGGGCGTTGCCACTCTTGCATGGTCGCCCGACGGGCGAAAGCTCCTCTTCCTGCTGGAGCACCCCTCCACCCCCCGCTGCGGCTACTGCTTCCACCTCTTTGTCCTGAACGCCGACGGGAGCGGGCTGCGTGACTTGACGCAGGGCATCAGTGGGGGTTTTCGAACTCCCGCTTCCGATCCTGTCTGGTCTCCCGACGGTAGGAAGATCGCCTTCGTGCGACTCAACACGCGGCACGGGGTGTATGTCATCAACGCCGACGGCAGTGGGGTGCGGAAGCTCACGCCGAAGCCGATGGGGGCCTTCTATGCCGCGCCTGCCTGGTCGCCCGACGGGCGGAAGATCGCCTTCGCCAGAGAACGCGACGGTAACTCCGAGATCTACCTCATGAACGCCGATGGGAGCGGTCAGCGGAGTCTGACGAGCGACCTGGCGTACGACGGCGATCCAGGCTGGTCGCCCGACGGGAAGAGGATCACCTTCGTCAGTAACCGCGACGGCCGCTACGCGGTCTACGTCATGAACGCCGACGGGAGCGGTCAGCGGAGTCTGAGGTAAACGCCGCGTAGTGATCCAGTCCCCCGAGAAGGGACGCTCGTCAGGACGTCGGTGCCAGTCTCGACATCTCAGCCGCTCCGCAGACGGCCTGGTTGAGCGATGGCCCCGGGAGGAGTCGAACCTCCGCCCGCAGATTCGAAGTCTGCCGCTCTATCCACTGAGCTACGGGGCCGGGCGCGGCAAGTATGCCCGTGCGCGGCTACGCGGCTCGCTCAGCTTCGTGCTCGTCACGAACGTGAGCCACGAAGACGCGAATCACCGCCGGATCGAAGTCCGTTCCGGCACAGCGCATGAGCTCGTTCAGCGCTGCCTCCTCGCTGAACGGCTCGCGATACGGGCGGATCGAGGTCATCGCCACGTACGCGTTGCAGACGCGGATGATCCGCGCCGCGAGTGGAATGTCCTCGCCGCCGAGGCCGTCCGGATAGCCAGTGCCGTCCCAGTTCTCGTGGGTCGCCCGCACGATGCCTGCGACGCTCCGAAGCGCGGGTGACGCGCGCAGGATCCGTTCGCCGACGATCGTGTGCTGGCGGACGAACGCCCACTCCCGCTCGTCGAGCGGGCCGGGCTTCGAGAGGATCTCGTCGGGAACGGCGAGCTTGCCGAGATCGTGCAGCTGCGATGCGCGCTCGAGCTCGTCGAGCTCGTCGCGACGGAGCCCGAGCATGCGACCGATGCTCCCAGCGAGCGAGCCGACGCCTGCGATCTGGGCCTGGAGCTCCGGCTCGCGGACGGACAGCGCCTCGAGGAGCGCGGCCATCGTCCGATCGCTCTCGCCCTTGCGTGAGTACTTCTGCGCGTAGAGGCGCTCGTCGGCGATCTGGAGCGCCTGGCTCGCCTCGGTCGCCTCGTCGGGGAGGACGATCGCTCCGAACGACGTCTCGATCTGGAACCCCTCGCCGTGCTCGGTCAGGGCTGCGCACGCACGGTCGATGAGGTCTTCGGCCTCGCTTCCAGCGACGTCGGCGATCAGGCAGAACTCGTCACCGCCGAGTCGGTAGGCCGCGCCTCGCGCTCCGGGGACTGTCGCGAGCTTCTCGCCGAGCCGCGCGAGCAGCGCGTCGCCGGCAGGGTGTCCGAAGGTGTCGTTGTAGCTCTTGAAACCGTCGAGGTCGAAGAGCATGAGAAGCATCGCCGGCATCTCGTCCCTGTGCAGCCGGCCTTCGAGGTCGGCGATCAGCTGACGGCGGTTGCCGAGTCCTGTCAGTGCGTCCGTCGTCGCCTCCGCCCGGGTGAGCGCGAAGAGACGGCCGTTCTCGCGGAACGTCACCACGAGCCGTAGGACGACGAGCGCGAGCGTGGCGGTTGCAAGCGCCACCGCGAGCACGTTCACACGTATGAAGTGGTCGTAGACGAGCAGGCCCGTGGCGACGAACGCGCAGGCAACGGGTACCGCGAGGAGTGGTCGACCCTCGACGTCCAGGCCTTCGCGGGTCCGATCGGTCGTCCAGGCCGACGACGCGACGAGGAGCATCGCCGCCGGCCAGAGGACGTCGATCCACGTGCCCTCGACGTAGGTTCCGTTCGCCGACTGGAAGAGATAGACGGCGTCCGCGAGGGTGGTCGAGAGCGCTCCGAGCCCCAGGAGGAGCCATCGGCGCCCAGGGCGCCAGGCGGTGAGGGAGAAGACGCCGAAGACCGCGGACAGAAGGAGCATGTCGCCGAGCGGATACGAGAGATTTGTCACGACGGTCGAGGTCGAGCCCTCCGTGTTCTCGAGGACGAGCTCGACGATCACGGCGGAACCGAGTGCCGCGGCCGCGAGTGCGGCGGTGACCCCGTCGAGCCACAGCAAGTCTCCGAGCGAGCGAACGCGCGAGCGCAAGAGGAGCACGATCCCGACGTACAGGAGCGGGTAGAAGGTGATGTAGCCGACGTCGGCCATGGACGGATACGTCTCGGGCTCGAAGATCGCGTACCAGAGCTCGCCGAACGTCCAGGAGACGAGCGCTGCCGTGATCACCGTCCAGGCCACGCGCTCCTTCTTCACGAGGTAGGCATGGGAGCCGACGATGAGGCACGCGAGGACCATGAGCCCGTCGTAGACCCAGGTGTTGAAGAGCGTGGAGAAGCGGGCGTCGGGTGGCGCCAGGAGCGTGTACGTCGCGAAGACCGCCAGCCCGGCGAGGCTGGCCGCGCGCGTCGCGTGAATCCACCTGCGATGAGGCATCTCGGAACCTCAATCGGCTCGTGACGTCTGCGTCTTGAGTCCACAGGTCCGGTCCGTCCGGTCGTGGACCTACCCTCGCGGCATGGCACTGGGGATCGTGGTGTTCGGCGCCGCGTTTCTCGCCGGCCTCGGGCTCGGCACGTACACCCGACGGCCGCTCTCCACGGCGTTCCTCGTCCTCGGGAGCTTCAGCGCGCTGCTCGTGCTCTCGGCGACAGGAGAGCTCTTCGCGGCGACCGCGGTTCTCGCCGTGGTGGCGCTCGTCGGGCTCGTCGCGGAGAGCATGCGCGAGACGTTCGTGCGCCTCGTCGACGGCTACTAGGGCGACCCGATGCGGGCGGGAGGACTCGAACCTCCAAGGGCCTCACGGCCCAACGGGACCTAAACCCGCCGCGTCTGCCAGTTTCGCCACGCCCGCGCTGCGCGAAGGATAGGTCGCTCAGAGCCGAGCGAGCCGGAAGAGCCCGATGTCGTGGCGCGAGGCGCCGTCGATCGCCAGGTCGGAGAGGATCTCGCCGACGACGGAGCAGAACTTGAAGCCGTGGCCCGAGAACCCGGCTGCGACGACGACGGCGTCGCTCTCCGGATGGCGGTCGATCAGGAAGTGCTCGTCGGGTGAGAGCTCGAACAGGCACGTCTTGAGCGCAACTGTCGGCCCGGCTCCTTCCGGAAGATGCCGCTCCGCGAAAGCGCGCAGCGGTGACTCGTCCGCGAGCGTCGGCTCACGTGAGATCCCGTCCGGATCACCACTCTCGCCCTGGCGCTCGTAGCGTCCCAGCTTCACACCCGGAATCCCGTGTGCCGGCAAGCCGTAGTAGTGCTCGTCGTCGAGGATGAGGTTGAAAACGGGCATCCGACCCGGTGTGAAAAGTTTGGGCGCCCTGGGCTGGAACCACGCGAGCGACTGGCGAACGGCGCGGACCGTCCCCGGCGCCAAGCGTGCGACGTCCTCCGACCACGCTCCCGCGGTGAGCACGAGTCGCTCGGCCTCGACCTTGCCGCGGTCGGTGCGAATGCGTACGCCGTTCTCCGTCGGCGCCCAGTCGAGCACCCGCTCGCGTGCGCGCAGGGTCGCGCCGTGCGCGAGCGCGCCTTCGACGTGCGCGACGATGCACCGCTCGGGAAGGAGGAAGCCGCCGTCGGCCTGGAACACGACGCCCAGCTCCGGCGGTAGCCGGAACGCGGGAAAGCGGCGCCCGACCTCCTCTCCGCTCAGCACCTCATGCTCGATGCCGTGCTCCGCGCACGAGACGAGTACGCCTTCGAGGATCGCGTCGCCGCCCTCGAGGATCCCGGTCGGATAGAGGAGCTGCTCGCCCGCCTCCGACTCGAGCTCTTGCCAAAGCTCGTAGGCGCGGCGCAGGAGCGGCACGTAGTCGGGATGCTCGAAGTAGGCGAGCCGGATGATCCGCGTGAGCCCGTGGGAGGAGCCGCGTTCGTGAAGGAGGTCGAACCGCTCGAGACCGAGCACCCGCTTCCCCCGGCGGGCCAGGTGATGCAGCGCCGCGCTCCCCATTCCACCGACTCCGACCACGACCACGTCGTACCGCTCCACGGGCCTGACCCTATCCGTGGCTGGTTGAATGACCCGATGCCAACTGCAGTCGAGAACCTCGGAGACAACCGCGTCCGCCTGACCGTCGACGTCTCGCCCGCGCAGGTGAAGCACGCGGTCGAGCACGCGATGTCGGATCTGTCCGAGAGCGTCAAGATCCCGGGCTTCCGCAAGGGGAAGATCCCGACGCCCGTCCTCGTCTCCCGCCTCGGCAAGGAACGGATCTATGCCGAGGCCGTCGACAGCCACATCTCCGGCTGGTTCTGGAGCGCCGCGTCGAGAAGTCGCGTGCGCCCCGTCTCGGATCCGCAGTACGAGTTCGAGCTCCCCGCGAACGCCGACGACGACTGGAGCTTCGTCGCCACCGTCGACGTGCAGCCGTTGCCCGAGCTCGTCGACTGGACGACGCTCCAGGTCCCGCGGGCCGAGGTGGAGGTGCCCCAAGAGGTCGTCGACGCCGAGCTCGAGGCGCTCCGCGAGTCAGTGGCCGAGTTGGCGCCCGCCGGCGAGCGCCCGGCTCGGCCGGGCGACACCCTCGTCGTCGATCTGGTCGATGCCGACGGTGAGACCCAGGCCGATACGGTCGTCGAGCTCGGCGGTGGACGTCTCGCTCCGGAGATCGAGCAGGCGCTGATCGGCGCGTCCGCGGGGGAGACGAAGCAGATCGACTTCCCGCTCGCCGACGGCTCCAGCTCGAGGGTCGAGATCACCGTGCGCGAGGTGCAGGAGAAGGTCTTGCCCGAGATCGACGACGAGCTCGCGCGCGCGGCGAGCGAGTTCGACACGCTCGCCGAGCTACGGGCGAGCATCGAGGCGACCCTCCGCGAGCAGCTCGATGCCGAGATCGAGGCCGCGTTCCGGATCAATGCGGTCGACGAGCTCGTGCGCTCGTCGCAGGTGCAACCGGCGCTTCCCCTCGTGCGCTCGCGTGCGGCCGACCTCCTGACCGGATTCGTCCGCTCGCTGGAGCGCCGCGGGATCTCACTGGAGACCTACCTGACCGCGAGTGGAACCGGCGCTCCCGATCTCGAGCGGCAGATGGTGCTCGAGGCCGCAGTCTCCGTCGCGCGCGAGCTGGCGCTCGAGGCGCTCGCGGAGAAGGCAGGGATCGACGTCTCGGACGACGACGTGAAGGCGTACATCCGCGAGGAGGCGTCGGCCTCCGGCGAGGGGGACGTCGAAGGCGTCGTCGAGGACGTATGGGCCCACGGCCAGCAGGAGTCGATCCGCGAGGATCTCCGGCTGCGCGCCGCGCTCGATCGCCTCGTCGCCGACGTCACGCCGATCGCGCCCGAGCTCGCCGAGGCTCGAGACAAGCTCTGGACACCCGACAAGGAGAAAGCCGAGGGGGAGACGAAGTTGTGGACCCCAGGCAGCAAGGAGAACTGATGAGCCCCCTGATTCCGATGGTGATCGAGCAGACGTCGCGCGGCGAGCGCTCGTTCGACATCTACTCACGCCTCCTCAACGAGCGCATCATCTTCCTCGGAACCCCGATCGACGACCAGATCGCGAACCTCGTCGTCGCGCAGCTCCTGCACCTCGAGTCGGAGGATCCCGACAAGGACATCCAGATCTACATCAACTCACCGGGCGGTGTCGTGTACGCGGGGCTCGCGATCTACGACACGATGCAGTTCATCCGTCCCGACGTGCAGACCATCTGCGTGGGGATGGCGATGTCGATGGGGGCGGTCATCCTCGCCGGCGGCGCCAAGGGCAAGCGCAGCGCACTCCCGCATTCGAAGATCCTCATCCACCAGGGCTCGGGCGGCTACTCGGGTCAGCCGACGGACATCGAGATCTACGCGCGGGAGGTAATCAGCATCAAGCGGCTAATGGAAGAGATCATGTCCCGCGACACCGGCCAGCCCCTCGAGAAGGTCGCGAAGGACATGGACCGCGACTACTACATGACCGCCAAGGAAGCGCAGGAGTACGGGATCATCGACAGGGTCGTCGAAGCCCGCACATAACGGTGATGACGACGCTGCGACAGCGGCCGCGAAGCGGCCGCCTTCAGGGATCTTCGTGCGGCCAGGGCTCGCGCGAGCGAATCCTGGCCTTGCACAAACCAGGTCAGCCGGAGTAAAAGGAGACACGTGGCTCGGGCGAGCGAGGGCAACGAGCAGCTGCTCTGCAGCTTCTGCGGGAAAAGCCAGCGGCAGGTCAAGAAGCTGATCGCCGGTCCCGGCGTCTACATCTGCGACGAGTGCATCGATCTCTGCAACGAGATCATCGACGAGGAGCTCACGTCACCCGCGCAGCTCGACCTCGACAACCTCCCGAAGCCGCTCGACATCTACTCGGTCCTGAACGACTACGTCGTCTCCCAGGAGGAGGCGAAGCGGACGCTCGCGGTTGCGGTCTACAACCACTACAAGCGCGTCCGCATGGGCATGGAGGACGCGGACGTCGAGCTCCAGAAGTCGAACATCCTCCTCCTCGGCCCGACGGGCTGCGGGAAGACGCTGCTCGCGCAGACGCTCGCGCGGATCCTCAACGTGCCCTTCGCGATCGCGGACGCCACCGCGCTCACCGAGGCCGGCTACGTCGGCGAGGACGTCGAGAACATCCTCCTCAAGCTCATCCAGGCTGCGGACTTCGACATCAAGAAGGCCGAGACCGGGATCATCTACATCGACGAGGTGGACAAGATCGCGCGGAAGGCGGACAACCCGTCGATCACGCGCGACGTCTCGGGCGAGGGCGTCCAGCAGGCGCTGCTCAAGATTCTCGAGGGAACCGTCGCGTCGGTGCCACCGCAGGGCGGGCGCAAGCATCCGCACCAGGAGTTCCTCTCGATCGACACGACGAACATCCTCTTCATCTGCGGAGGCGCGTTTGCGGGTCTCGACAAGATCATCGAGCGCCGCATCGGCAAGAACACGGTCGGCTTCTCCGCCGACGTCCGCTCGCGGGGCGCGACCGAGAGCTCGGAGCTGCTCAGCCAGGTGATGCCGGAGGATCTCATCACGTTCGGCCTCATCCCCGAGTTCGTCGGCCGGCTCCCGGTCGTCTCGGCCGTCCATCAACTCACGCGCGAAGACCTGGTCGAGATCCTCACGGAGCCGAAAAACGCGCTCGTCCGCCAGTATCAACGCTTCTTCGGCTACGACTCGATCGAGCTCGTCTTCACCGAGGATGCGCTCTGGGAGATCGCCGACCACGCACTCCAGCGCGAGACCGGGGCGCGGGGCCTCCGCTCGATCATCGAGCTCGCGCTCCTCGACGTCATGTTCGAGCTTCCGTCGCGGACGGACGTCACCAAGTGCGTCCTCACCAAGGAGACGATCTCGCGAGGCCAGAAGCCGACGCTCGTCACGAGCGGGGCCGCAGCGGCGGTCGAGGACGACCTCGACGCGCTCGCCGAAGAATCCGCCTAGCTTTCGCGTCATGTAGGTGACGCTGCGAAGGCGTCGCCTCTACCTTGACCGAGAGGGGTAGTGAAATGGCCGGAATCGAGGTCAACCAGTCCGTCACGGCTCTTCAGGCGAGCCTGCGGGGCGAGGTGATCGGGCGCGAGCACCCGGGCTACGACGAGGCGCGAAGCCTGTACAACGCGATGATCGACAAGCGGCCGCGGTTCATCGCGCGCTGTGTCGACGCCGCGGACGTCATGGCGGCGGTGAGATTCGCGCGCGAGTCCGAGCTCGAGATCGCCGTTCGCGGCGGCGGGCACAACGGTGCCGGATCGGGCAGCGTGGACGACGGGCTCGTCGTCGACCTCTCCGCGCTGCGCGGCGTGATCGTCGATCCAGATGCTCGAACTGCCCGCGTGCTCGGCGGCAGTCTGCTCGGCGACGTCGATCACGCGACGCATCCATTCGGTCTCGCTCTACCGTTCGGCTTCATCTCGACCACCGGCATCGGCGGGCTCACGCTCGGCGGTGGTGTGGGCAACCTCACGCGGACGCTCGGCCTGACGATCGACAGCCTGCTCGCCGCCGACGTCGTCCTGGCCGACGGCAGCTTCGTCCAGGCGAGCGACGATCGGAACGACGACTTGTTCTGGGCCCTCCGCGGAGGTGGCGGCAACTTCGGCGTCGTCACGTCGTTCACGTTCCGGCTCAGCCCCATGGCCAACGTCGTCGCTGGACCGACCTTCTGGCCGCTCGAGCGCGGTGGCGAGATCCTGCGCTGGTATCGGGAGTTCATCTCCGCGGCCCCGGAGCAGCTGAACGGCTGGTTCGCCTTCCTCACCGTCCCACCCGTGCCGTTGTTCCCGGAGGAGCTTCATCTCACCAAGGTGTGCGCTGTCCTCTGGACGTACGCCGGCTCGCTGGAGGGGGCCGATCAGGCGCTCGCTCCCGTACGTGCGCTCGAGCCGATCCTCGACGGCGTGCGCGAGGTCCCACTTCCGGCGCTGAACTCCGTCTTCGACGCGCTCTACCCATCCGGCCACCAGTGGTACTGGCGCACCGCCTACGTTCGCGAGATCCCAGACGAGGCCGTCGACGCCCACCTCGAGCATGCGCGCGAGCTGCCCACGCCGCAGTCGACCATGCACCTGTACCCGGTGAGCGGAGCGCCGACGCGGTATGCGAACGACGACACCGCGTGGGCCTATCGTGACGCCAGTTGGGTGCAGGTGATGGTCGGGGTCGACCCGGATCCGGCCAAGGCCGACGAGCTGCGCCGGTGGGCCGCCGCGTACGCGGAGGCACTCGACCCGTTCTCGATGGGTGGCGGCTACGTGAACATGATGATGGACGAAGGGCAAGAGCGCGTTCGTGCGACCTACCGCGGCAACTACGACCGCCTCGCTGCGATCAAGGCGAAGTACGACCCCGACAACCTGTTCCACGTCAACCAGAACATTCGCCCCGCGTAGGCGGTTGTCCCCACACGACGCCGGTCGGTACGATCGACGCATGCCCAGATATCTGATCGAGAGGACGTACACCGTCGACATGGACGCACTCCCGACCGTGGCGACGCGCTCGAAGGCCATCGGTCACCACCGCTTTCCCGAGATCGTCTGGGAGCACAGCCATGTCGTCGTCGGCACGGACGGGACGCCGAAGTCGTTCTGCGTCTACGACGCTCCCAGCGAAGAGGTCGTACGCGAGCACTCGAGGCAGCTCGGAGACCACTTCGTCGAGACGATCTGGGAGATCGCGGGTGACGTGTCGCCCGCCGACTTCCCGCTCACCGACGCTCCCCCGGCGTAGCGCTACGCTGTCGGGCGGCCGACGTCGTCCTGCATGAGGTGGGCGAAGGCCTGGGCCATGACGGCCTGTCTCGCGCGGATCGACCGTCGCCGCTGCTCGTCGTCGCCCACGAGCTCGAGTGCCTGGGAGTAGAGCGAGAGTGCGTGCTCCTTGGCCCATCCGCGCCCGGCGAGCTCGGCCGCCTGCACGAGCTCGTCGAGCGCGCGCCCAGGCTCGCCCGCCTCGCGCCAGTGGCGGGCCAGTGCCTCGTGTGACTGGCCCGTCGCCGTCGAGGAAGTGAGGAAGCGGGCCATCGCCGCGTGACGTTTGCGGCGGGCGGCGCGGGGAAGCGTCGCGTACGCCACGTCGTGGATCAGCGCGTGCTTGAACGCGTACTGCTGATCGCCCTTGATCCGCGACACGGCCTCCCGTGTGATCAGGCCCCGATCCTCGAGCGAGCTGAGCGTCGCGGAGAGGGCCGCGCGCTCGGCCATTTCTGCGAGAGCGCCGCGCCAGAACACGCGCCCCGCCACGGACGCGTCGACGAGGACGCTCCGCTCGCCCGGTGGGAGCGAGTCGAGACGAGCCGAGATGATCGCGCGCACGCTCGTCGGGAGCTCGTCCGCGGTCGATCGCTCCGCTATCGACGCCGCGAGCTCCTCGATGAAGAGCGGGTTTCCTTCCGCCATCTCGGCGACCTTCGAGGCTCCGTGGGAGACCGCCTTCGAGGCAAGCAGCTGCTGTGCGAGCTCCCGGCTCGACGCCTCGCTCAGGGGATCCAGCGGCACCGCCGTGTACGCAGGCAGCCCGCCGCCCCAGGTCGGCCTGTCGGTGAGGAGCTCGGGTCGCGCCAGCGCGACGAAGAGCACCGCCACGTCGCGGACGCGTGAGGCGAGCGTCTCGAGCAGGTCGAGCTGGCTCGAGTCGGCCCAGTGGATGTCCTCGAAGAGCAGCATCGTCGGGCTGCTCATCGCGAGCGATTCCACGAAAACCCGAGCGGAGAAGAAGAGCATCTCGCGATCCGCGCTCGTGTTCTCGGCGTCGAGCCCGAGAAGCACTTCGAGCTGTGGCGCGTGCTCCTCCGCGGCAGCCGGTCCAGCCAGCTCGGCAACGCCGGCCAGAAGCTTTGCCCGCGCCTCGGAGGGCTCGTCGCTGTCGAAGATGTTCGCCGTCTGCTTCACGAGCTGCGCGAATGCGCTGTACGGCGTGCTCGCACCGTACGGCGTCGCACGACCGCGAAGGACACGCCCACCCTGATCTGCGACGAACGTCGCGAGCTCCAGTCCCAGACGCGACTTGCCGATGCCTGCCGGGCCGAACACCGTCACGAACTGCGCGCGGCCCTCCTCCCGCACGCGTGCCCAGATCCCTTGGAGAACCTCCAGCTCGCGATCGCGTCCGATCATCGGGACCGGCGCCATCGGGCGCTCGCCGATCTGGGATGTTGCGCGCAGGGCGAGCCACGCGCTCACCGGCGCGCTCTTGCCCTTCGCGAGGACGGGTTGCGCAGGCCGATACTCGATGGCGTTACGTGTCGCCGTGTACGTCTCCTCCCCGACGATGACGGAGCCGACGGGAGCAGCCGCTTGGAGTCGCGCGGCCGTGTTGACGACGTCGCCGGCCACCATCGCCTCGCCGTGGTCGGGCCGTGCTTCGAGCTCGACGATCGCCTCGCCCGTGTTGACCGCGATCCGGATCTCCAGCCCGTCCTCCTCTGCCCAGTCCCGGACGGCGAGAGCCGCACGCACTGCGCGCTCCGGGTCGTCCCCGTAGGCGATGGGCGCGCCGAAGATCCCCATGACGGCATCCCCGATGAACTTCTCCACCCGTCCGCCGAAGCTGTGCAGCCTTGCGCGCACCTGGTCGTAGTACGGCGTGAGGAACGCCCTGACGTCCTCGGGGTCGAGCGTCTCCGAACGTGCCGTGAAGCCGACGAGGTCGACGAAGAGCACCGAGATGATGCGACGTTCCTCGCCGGCCCGCCCGGCTTCGGCGAGTGTCGAACCACAGGCGTTGCAGAACTTCGCTTGCTCTGGATTGTCCTGCCCGCAGAGAGCGCAGATGGACACGGGGTGGAAGACTAGAGCCAACTCGAGGAGGTGCCGAATGGACGAAACCGCCTACGACGATGTGCGCGCGGAGGCGTTTGCCGGGCGCATGCTCGACCTGCTGAACGGCGGGGCGCTCGCCGTGATGATCTCCGTCGGCCACCGTACCGGGCTGTTCGACGCGCTCGCGACGCACGACGACGTCACGAGCTCGGAGCTGGCCGACGCAGGGCAACTGAACGAACGGTACGTGCGTGAGTGGCTCGGCGCGATGACCGCCGGGCGGATCGTCGAGCTCGATCCGGACAGGGGTCGCTATCGGCTGCCGCCCGAGCACGCGGCCTGGCTGACGCGCGCGGCGTCGCCGGACAACCTCGCGGTGACCGCGCAGTGGATCCCGACGCTCTCGACGGTCGAGGACGACGTCGTCGCCTGCTTCCGCGATGGCGGTGGCGTCCCCTACGAGCGCTTCCACCGCTTCCACGAGGTGATGGCGGAGGAGAGCGCCCAGACGGTCCTCTCGGTTCTCTTCTCGCACATCCTTCCGCTCGTCCCGGGGATGACCGAGGCGCTGGAGGCGGGCGGGTCCGTGCTCGACCTCGGCTGCGGCCGAGGCCGCGCGCTCGTGATGCTCGCCGAGCGCTTTCCGGCGAGCTCGTTCGTCGGCTACGACCTGTCCAGCGAGGCGATCGCGTTCGGGCGCGCTCAAGCCGCCGAGCGAGGCCTCACGAACCTCACCTTCGAGCAGCGGGACCTGAGCACGTTCGACGTCGATGCCGAGCCCGCGGCGTTCGACTACGTCGTGACGTTCGACGCCGTGCACGACCAGGCGAAGCCTCTCTCGATGCTCAGGGGAATCCGTCGTGCGCTCCGCGACGACGGGACGTACCTCATGCAGGACATCCAGGGCTCGAGCCACCACCACGAGAACCTCGACCATCCGGGCGGGCCGCTCATGTACATGATCTCGACGATGCACTGCATGACCGTCTCGCTCGCCCAGGGTGGTGACGGGCTCGGCGCGATGTGGGGCGAGCAGAAGGCCCGCGAGCTCCTGGCCGAGGCGGGCTTCTCGTCGGTCGACGTGCACCTGCTCGACCACGACCCGTTCAACGCGTACTTCGTGGTGCGCCCCTGAGCTTCACCACGCGTCCCGAGCTGCGCGGCACCTTCGGGATGGTCGCGTCGACGCACTGGCTCGCCTCCCAGACGGGGATGGCGGTGCTGGAGCGCGGCGGGAACGCCTTCGACGCTGCGGTCGCGACCGGGTTCGTGCTCCAGGTCGTCGAACCGCATCTGAACGGGCCCGGGGGAGAGGTGCCTGCCGTGTTCTACGCGGCCCACCGCGGCGAGCCGCTCGCGCTCTGCGGCCAAGGAGTCGCGCCGGCCGCCGCGACGATCGAGCGCTTCCGCGACCTCGGCCACGACCTGATCCCGGGGACGGGCGTTCTCGCGGCATGTGTGCCCGGCGCGTTCGGCGGGTGGCTCCTCCTGCTTCGCGAGTTCGGCACCTGGCGACTCGAGGACGTCCTCGAGTTCACAATCGGATACGCGGAGCACGGCTACCCGCTGCACGAGCGCATCCGCGCGACGATCGAGCTCCACGAGGGCCTGCTGGAGGGTTGGCCGGCGTCGCGAGACCTCTATCTGCCCGCTCCGGCTGCGGGCGCGCTCTTCCGAAACCCCGCGCTCGCGGCGACTTACCGCCGTATCCTCGAGGAGAGTCGTGGTGGCTCGCGTGAGGAGGAGATCGAGAAGGCCAGGCGCGCCTGGTACGAAGGGTTCGTCGCCGAGGAGATCGACCGGTTCGTCGCGGGCGAAGGCGGGCTCCTCACGGGGGAGGATCTGGCGACGTGGGAAGCGACGGTCGAGCCGGTCGCGACGTTCGAGTATCGCGACCTGACCGTTTGCAAGACGCAGCCGTGGGCTGCCGGTCCGGTCGGCCTGCAGCAACTGGCCCTCCTCGCGGGGTACGACCTCGCCGAGCTGTCCACTGCCGAGTTCGTCCACGTCGTCGTGGAGTGCGCGAAGCTCGCGTTTGCCGATCGTGATGCCTTGTACGGGGACGCCGAGGACGTCCCGCTCGAGACGCTGCTCTCGGCCGAGTACAACGACGCGCGCCGCGCGCTCGTCGGAGACGAGGCCTCCGCCGAGTACACGCCCGGCCTGGGCCGCCTTCCGACGCTGCGCCCTGTCGGGCCAACGGCCGGCTCCGGCGAGCCTGGCCGCGGAACCGTCCACCTCGACATCGCGGACCGCTTCGGAAACCTGATCTCGGCGACGCCGAGCGGCGGCTGGCTGCACAGCTCGCCCGTCATCCCGGCGCTCGGGTGGCCGCTCGGGACGCGGGCGCAGATGTTCTGGCTCGAGGAGGGCCTGCCCTCCTCGCTGAAGCCTGGAACACGGCCCAGAACGACGCTATGCCCGGGCCTCGCGCTCCGCGACGGCGAGCCCTACCTTGCCTGGGGCACGCCGGGCGGCGACCAGCAGGAGCAGTGGGCGCTGCACGTCTTCCTCCGCCACGTCGACCTCGGGCTGGATCTGCAGGAGGCGATCGACGCGCCCGAGTTCCACACCGACCACCTCATCTCGTCCTTCTTCCCGCGCGGGTTCGTGCCGAAGTCGCTGGCGCTCGAGTCGCGGTTCGGAGCGCGGACGGTCGGCGAGCTCCGACGGCGCGGGCACGACGTCTCGGTGTGGCCTGCCTGGTCGGCCGGCCGGGTGACTGCGGTCGGGCGCGAGCGCGACGGCCTCCTCCGGGCCGGAGCGAACCCGCGCGGCATGCAGGGCTACGCGGTGGGGCGATGACGGAGCGGACGCGGACGTACGGCTGGGAGGATCCGTTCGCCTTCCTCGATCGGACCACGGAGCTCACCGGCCTCGAAGTCATGCAGAAGATGGCAGCCGGCGAGCTCCCGCAGCCGCCGATTGCGGAGACCCTGGGCTTCCGCCTCGTCGAGGCCGAGCTCGGGCACGCGGTCTTCGAGGGCGACCCGGCGGAGTTCCACTACAACCCGATCGGGACCGTCCACGCAGGATTCGCATCGACCCTCCTCGATTCGGCGATGGGCTGCGCGCTCGTGACGACCCTTCCGCCCGGGACGCCCTGGACGACGCTCGAGCTCAAGGCGAACTTCACCCGTGCCATCACCGTCGAGACCGGGACGGTGCGCTGTATCGGCCGGGTGATCCACCCCGGCCGACGCGTGGTCGTCACCGAGGCGCGCCTCGAGGACGTCGAGGGGAAGCTGTTCGCGCACGCGACGAGCACGATCCTGATGCTCTCGGACTGAGCGCTGTAGCCTGTGAAGCCATGTGTCGCGACGGCAACGGAAGGCCGCTGTCCCCGGTAGCCGCGCGGCGCCGGTAGGGGCGAGGCTCGCCTCGCCCGCACCTGACGATCGCCGCGACCACTCCTCCCTAGACTCTCGCCCCATGGAGCCTCGGTACAACCCGGGCGACGTCGAGCCTCGCTGGCAGCAGGTCTGGGAGGCCGAAGGTCTCTACGCCGCCGGTGCCGGAGCGCACCGCGACGAGACGTACGTCATCTGCGTCCCCCCGCCGAACGTCACCGGCGACCTCCACATGGGCCACGCGCTGAACGGCTCGATCCAGGACACGCTCGTCCGCTGGCACCGCATGCGCGGCTTCGACACGCTCTGGCAGCCGGGCTACGACCACGCGGGCATTGCGACGCAGAACGTGGTCGAGAAGGAGCTCGCAAAGGAGGGTCTGACGCGGCACGATCTCGGCCGCGAGGCGTTCGTCGAGCGAACCTGGGAGTGGCTCGAGAAGACCGGACGCACGATCATCGGCCAGTACCGGCGCCTCGGCTGCTCACTCGACTACTCGCGCGAGCGCTTCACCATGGACGACGACTACGTGCGCGCCGTGATGGCGTTCTTCGTGCGCCTGTGGGAGCGCGGCTGGATCTACCGCGACAACCGCATCGTCAACTGGTGCCCGTTCCACCAGACCGCGATCTCCGACCTCGAGGTCGTCCACGAGGAGATGGACGACACGCTCTTCACGATCCGCTACCCGTTCGCGGACGGCGACGGGCGCGACGGTGTCTCGATCGCGACGGTCCGGCCTGCCACGATCCTCGCCGACGTCGGCGTGGCCGTGCACCCGGACGACCCGCGCTACCGCGATGCCGTCGGGCGCGAGGTGATCGTCCCGTACACGGAGCTTCAGGTCCCGGTCATCGCCGACGATCGCATCGACCGCGAGTTCGGGACAGGGGCGCTCAAGGTCACGCCGGGTCACGACCCGCTCGACTTCGACATCGGCCGCGACCACGGACTCGCCGAGCCCATGGCCGTGGGCTGGGACGGCCGCATGAGTGAAGCGGCCGGAGATCTCGCCGGGCTGACCCAGGACGAGGCCGGTGCACGCGTCGTCGCCTGGGCGGAGGAGCGCGGCCTCGTCGAGAAGCGCGAGTCGTACCGCCACTCGGTCGGCACCTGCGAGCGCTGCCACTCGCGGATCGAACCGCTCATCTCCCTCCAGTGGTGGTGTGCGATGAAGGAGCCTGCGGCGCCCGCGATCGAGGCCTTGAAGGAGCGTCGCGTCCGCTACCACCCGGAGTCCCAGCACCGCTTCGCGATCGCCTCGCTCGAGGAGACGCCGGACTGGTGCATCTCGCGCCAGCTGTGGTGGGGGCACCAGCTGCCGATCTGGACGTGCCCGGTCGGACATCTCACCGTCCAGGTCGACGAGCCGTCGGCCTGCGCGGAGTGCGGTTCCGGCGAGCTCGTCCGGGAGACCGACGTGCTCGACACCTGGTTCTCCTCGGCGCTCTGGCCCTATGCGACGCTCGGCTGGCCGGACTCCACGCCCGAGCTCTCGCGCTACTACCCGGGCGACGTCAACTTGACCGCGCGCGAGATCATCCGCCTCTGGGTCAACCGGATG
>DASUCN010000007.1:0-5995 GCA_036276015.1 Gaiellaceae bacterium
GTCGGTACACGATCACGCTCCGGGCGCAAGACGCGTCGGGTCGGACGAGCCTGCCCGCGCAGCGCACGTTCCGTAGGTAAGCGAAGCGAGGAGCTGTGGCCGGCGCCGCATGGATCGCTGCGGCGCCGGCCACGTCATCGCTCTCTCGACCCCAAGGGATAGGGATAGGCAAAACGAGCTAAGATGCTCGGACTGCTGGGCCTTTGGGAGACATCCCCCCAATGGCTCGTCTGCAGGCATTTGGGCGGTTAGCTCAGTTGGGAGAGCACCAGCTCGACAAGCTGGGGGTCACTGGTTCGAGCCCAGTACCGCCCACTCCGTTGTTTGCGCTTCACGAGTCGGACCGCGATGCGTAGGCACTACAACGGCGTGGGCCGCCTCGAGGCGGCCCACGCAGGCTTCACTCGGGAAGCGGCTCGTCGCTAGACGAGCTCCTTCCAGAACAGCTTCACGTCCTCTGCCGGGAACGTCTCGGTCTCGAACACCTCGAGCTTCGCGATCTTCCCGAGCACGCGGAACGCGGTCTCGAGATCGGGATACTCGAAGATCCCGAGGTACTCCCACGGGCCCATGATGGCGAGGAAGCGCTCGACACTCCCACCCTCGACCTCGACGATCTTGTGGATCTGCTCGAAGTACTCGGGGGTCTTCTCGATGCGCTCCCGCGCAATCGGCGCGAGCCTGAAGAGCCCGACATAGGTGAACATGACTACCTCCGATTTTCAGGGGCATCGCCTAGAGCCCCATCGCCGGCCAGTGTCTCTCCGCGCGGCGGCCACCGCATCAGTAGAAACAGGCAGTCGGGCCTCCCGTACTGGTAGACCATCATGAGTCGCGATGGCCGAGAACAAGCCGACGTCGAAGGCATTCACGGCCGAGGAGCGCGCGGCGATGAAGGAGCGCGCCAAGGAGCTGAAGGCCGAGGCGCGCGCGAGCAAGAACAGGGCGGAGGGGGAGCGCGACCTGCTCGCGAAGATCGCCGAGATGCCGGAGGCCGATCGCGCCCTAGCGGAGCGAGTTCACGCGATCGTCACGGCTAGCGCGCCGGAGCTCTTCCCGAGGACGTGGTATGGCATGCCCGCGTACGCGCGGGACGGCAAGGTCGTCTGCTTCTTCCAGAGCGCTGAGAAGTTCGGGTCGAGGTACGCGACGCTCGGCTTCACCGACCAGGCGACCCTCGACGACGGCGCGGTGTGGCCGACCTCCTTCGCGCTGAAGGAGCTGACCGCGGCCGACGAGGCGCGGATCGCCGCCTTGGTCAAGAGAGCCGTCAGTTGACGGCCGGGACCGGCCGGGTCACTTCGAGCAGGTCAGCTCGCCGCTCGAGATCCTGAAGTTGTCGAACGCGATGCGGACGTCCGCAGGCAACGGGACGTTGGCGTAGACATAGAGGTTCGCCGCCTGGCTCGTGGGCGTTCGGTAAGGCAGGCTCGTGAAGGACCATGGCGCGCCATGACGACGGGAGGCAGTGACCCGCGTCTCGCGGAGCCTCGTCTGTCGCGTGAGGCGGAGCGTGCCGGAGAGCGCCGTGTCGGACACGAAGTCGTTGTACGGCGGCCGGTAGACGCCCGGGTCGGGGAAGTGCGTGGCGATCCCGTGGTTGTTCCCGCCGGCGTTGTGCACGAGCACGCCGTGCTGGCCGCTGTAGGTCTCGCCGGAGTATTCGGCGGCGTCGAGGCCGACGTTGATCCCCTCGATCGGCAACAGACCGGAGAGGAGGCGGTAGTCGACCTGGATGTCGAAGTCGCCCGACAGCCGGCAGGTCATGAGCGCGAACGCGTTCGCGAAGCCCCCGGAGCCGAGCCCGGTGCTCGCGGGAAGCGTGAGCTCGAGCTGGCCGTTCGCCTGGACGATCGTCGGGCCCGAGCCCGTCGTGCCGATCGACCAGAACGGGTCGATCCGATCGCCGCTGAACGTGTCGACAAACCCTCCGACGACGCTCGTCGGCTCCGAGGCCGCCGTGCCCGTGCCGGACCTGTTGCGTGCCGTCACGATGACGCGGATCGTGAAGCCCATATCCTCGCGCACGACGAGGTGGGTCCGACCCGTCGCGCCAGGGATCGCCACGCAGGAGGTGCCCGCGCTGGTGCAGCGCTGCCAGGCGTAGGTGAACGTCGTCGGGTTCCCCGACCATGTTCCGGGTGAGGCCGTCAACGTCTCCCCGAGCGAAGGCGTACCTGCCACCGTGGGCGGCGCCGTGCTCCGGGGGAGCAGCTCGGCTCTCATCCGTCCGGCCATGATCTTCGCGAGCCTCGCCATCAGCGTCGTCCGCACCGTGCGCCCGGGCAGTCCGAGCGCCGAGACGTTGCCGAGTACGTGCTCGACCCGGAAGACGGCGATGTGGAGATCGGCCCGGATACCGAGGAACTCGAGCACGACCGGGAGGTCGAACGAGTCCGCGCCGACGCCGAGTTTCCGCGGGCGGCCGATGCTGATGCTGGACCCGAGGTCCGCGTCGTCGCCGAGCTGGTCCTCCAGCATCCGTTCGATCGCCCGACGTCCCTCCTTCGACGAGAAGAACTGTCTCAAGAGGCGCACGAACTGCGCCGTCGAGCCGGTACTCGTGCCGATCTCCGCCTCCGAGCTCACCGCGATCAGCGGCGTGCCGGCCACGCGTCCTTCCTCGAAGTCGCGCATGTACGAGATCACGGACGGGAAGTCGGGGTCGCGGTAGTACCGCTGGCCGGTCACGCGGGCTCCGCCCAAGTCCGTGCTCACGAGCACCATCGCCCTGGGATCCGGGGCTCCCGGCGCGGGCCGGATCGCGCTCGACGCCGACACCGTCCCGGTACCGAGCAGGATCGCCGCGACGGCGCCGATCGCGGTCGCCCGTGCCCAGCGCCGGCGCGCGACCATGTGGCGGACGATACGAAGGTCGTCGACTCGGGTCAAGGGGCGCTCACGTCGGGTTGCGCGCACGTCCGTAGGCTCGTCGTACGCCCTCAAGGAACGCTCAAGCCGTGGGAGCGTCGGGATTCTTCGTCGAGCGGGAGCTCAGCGCTGCACGTCGCCGTTCGTCTCGATGCGCGCCTGCAGGCGCGTGCCGTAGACGACGACGAAGCACAGGAGGAGCGCCGCCAGTGCCGCAACTGGCCAGATCATGGGGCCTCTATCGGCCGGCGCCGAACGAGGCTCCATCCCCCAACCGGTCTTTGCATGCGGAGCCGCGGCACCGCTCGTCGCCCACGCGATAGCCTCGCGCGCCATGAAGATCCGCGCCGCCGTCCTCGAGGAGTTCGGACAGCCGCTCGTGGTCCAGGAGCTCGACCTCGACGAGCCGAGGGACGGTGAGGTGCTCGTCCGCCTTGCGGCCTGCGGCGTGTGCCACACGGATCTCTACACGGCCTCGGGCGCCGATCCGACCGGGTACGCGCCGTGCGTGCTCGGGCACGAGGGGGCGGGCGTCGTCGAGCGCGTCGGCCCCGGTGTGACCCTGGTGAGGCCGGGCGACCACGTCATCACCCTCTTTGCGCCGGAGTGCGGCGAGTGCGTCCATTGCCGCAGCCCGCGGACGAACCGTTGCGTCGCGATTCGGGACATGCAGGGTCAGGGCTACCTGCCCGACGGCACTGCTCGGCTCTCGCGCGGAGGCGAGCCGATCCGGCACTTCATGGGCACCTCGACGTTCGCGGAGTACACGGTGATGCCCGAGATCGCGCTCGCGAAGGTGTCACCGGAGGCCCCGCTCGACGGCTGCGCGCCGTTCGCGTGCGGACTCTCCACCGGGATCGGTGCTGCGCTCTACACGGCAGACGTCCAGCCGGGATCCACGTGCGCGGTGTTCGGCTGCGGGCTGGTCGGCCTCGGCGCCGTCATCGGCTGCCGTCTCGCGGGTGCGGAGCGGATCATCGCCGTCGACCTGTCACAGGGGCGGCTCGAGAGCGCCCGTTACCACGGCGCGACCGATCTCCGTCTCGCGGGCGACGACACGGTTGAATGGATCCGCTCGGAGACCGGCGGCTTCGGTGCCGACTACACCTTCGAGGCGACGGGGAACGTCACCGTGATGCGCCAGGCCGTCGAGGCTGCGCGCGAGGCGTGGGGGCTCGCGACGATGATCGGCGTGGCGGGGAAGGGGGAGACGCTCGACATCGTGCCGCGCTTCCTCATCACCGGGAGGCGCGTGACGGGCTCGTCGTTCGGCGGCGTGAAGGGGCGGACGCAGGTGCCGCAGCTCGTCGACAGGTGGCTTGCCGGCGAGATCGACGTCGAGTCGCTCCTCTCCTATCGACTCACGCTCGACGACGTGAACCGCGGCTTCGAGCTGATGGAGGCGCAGGATGGCATCCGCAGCGTGATCTCGTTCTCCTGAGCAGTTGCGGAGCCGGCGGCCCGCGTCTACCCTGACGCGCGTCGTGCGGCCGCTCATTCGCCCAGCGCTCCTCGTCGCGGCCGCGGTCGCGCTCGTCGCTCTTCCGACCGCAGCTTCCGGCGCGCCGGCATCCACGACCGCGCCGACCGCGGTGTCTGCGAACTCGACGACCTACCAGGACTCGTCGGGAGAGGATCCGGCCGCCCCGGACATCACGACGACCACCGTTTCGAACACCGACGCGGGGCTCGTCTCGTTCCGCGTTGCGATCCCGAACCGCGCGCAGCTCACGCAGGACATGCTGCTGCTGCTCTTCGTCGACACGGACGCGAACGGGCAGACCGGCGATCCGGAGTCGTTGGGCGCGGACTACGTGATCCAGATCTTCGGTGGCGAGGCAGCGCTCTTCCGCTGGGATGGCGGTGACTTCACGCGCCGCGCCGGAGATCCTCCCGCGACCTCGCTCATCTTCAGCTACCAGAACGGCGTGACGATCACGATGAGCGCCGCCGAGCTCGGGAACACGAAGAAGTTCGGCTTCGCACTGATTGCGATCTCGGGGGTCGCGATCGACCCGACCACGGGCGACGTCGACTTCACGAACGCGGTCGGCGACGTCGCACCTGCCACCGGCGCCGGCCTCTACCAGTACGAGGTCAAGATCACGCCGCCGACGCTCGTCGTGAAGAGCCTCAAGCCGACACCGAAGAATCCGACGGCGGGACGCTCGTTCACGCTGCGGCTCGTCGCGGCGCGCTCCGACACGGGAGCGGTCGTCCAGAACGGCCGCGCGACCTGCGTCGGTCGGATCGGGAACGCGCGGCTGAAGGCCCAGGTGCAGCGCGTGCAGGGCGGGGCGGCGACCTGCACGTGGAACATCCCGCTGACCGCGAAGGGCAAGACCTTCCGCGGCTCGGTGGCCGTGACCTTCGAGGGTCTCAAGGCCCAGCAGGGATACAGCGGGAAGGTTCGCTGAGCACGCCCCCCGTGCGACGTCTGGCGCTTCCGCTCTCCCTCCTCGCAGCCGTCGTCCTCACCGGAGCGGCCTCGGGCTCGGTCGACCGCACGCCGCGCGACGTGGTCGAGCAGGCTCTGCGGAAGGTGAAGCCCGCGCCCGACTACGCGTCGGCCGTGCGGAACCCCCAGAGCCGCGTGCGCGTCGTCGTCACGCTCGACGATCCGCCGCTGGCCGCCGCCACCTTCGCCCGGCGCCTCCCCGGACTGAGCGGGCCGAACCGGAAGCTCAACCTCACGTCCGCCTTCTCGCGCTCGTACCTCGGCACGCTCGAAGCGGCGCAGGCGCGGGCGCTCTCGAGCATCCGCGAGGAGATTCCGGAGGCGCGCGTGAGCCGCCGCTACCAGGTACTCGTGAACGGCTTCGCACTGAGTCTCCCGTATGAGCGGTTGCCCGCGCTTCTGGGGTCCGAGGCGGTTGACCGCGTCTACCCGAGCTACACGTACCGGATGAGCCTGAACCGCGGGCCGTCGGTGGTCGGCGCCACGGCGTTCGCCGGGCTCACGGGGACGCGCGGCGACGGAGTGAAGGTCGCGGTCGTCGACGACGGCGTCGACCACGAGCACCCGTTCCTCGACCCGACCGGCTTCTCGTACCCGGCCGGCTTTCCGAAGGGCACCTCGGGGTCGACGACGCCGAAGGTGATCGTCGCACGCGGCTTCGCCGGT
>DASUCN010000008.1:0-10002 GCA_036276015.1 Gaiellaceae bacterium
GCGCGGTTCAGCAGGACCGGGTGGTCCTTGATGACCTCCTCGAGGACGTCCCAGACCTCGGGGTGCACGCGCTCGACGTAGCGCTTCGCGCTCTTGATGTTGTGCGCGAGGCCGCGCTCGACGAGCTGGCGCATGACGAACGGCTTGAAGAGCTCGAGCGCCATCTTCTTCGGCAGCCCGCACTCGTGGAGCTTCAGGTCGTTGCCGACGACGATGACCGAGCGGCCGGAGTAGTCGACGCGCTTGCCGAGGAGGTTCTGGCGGAACCGCCCCTGCTTGCCGCGGAGCATGTCCGAGAGGCTCTTCAGCTTGTGGTTGCCGGTGCCCGAGATCGCGCGGCCGCGGCGGCCGTTGTCCATGAGCGCGTCGACCGCCTCCTGGAGCATGCGCTTCTCGTTCCGGATGATGATCTCCGGCGCGCCGAGCTCGAGGAGCCGCTTCAGCCGGTTGTTCCGGTTGATGACGCGGCGGTAGAGGTCGTTCAGGTCGCTCGTCGCGAAGCGGCCGCCGTCGAGCTGCACCATCGGGCGCAGGTCCGGCGGGATGACCGGCAGGATCGTGAGGATCATCCACTCCGGCGACGCGCCCGAGCGGAGGAGCGCCTTCATGAGGCGCAGGCGCTTGATGGACTTCTTGCGGCGCTGGCCCTGCGTCGTGCGCATCTCGCCCTGCAGCTGCAGCGCGAGCTTCTCGAGGTCGAGCTGGCGCATGATCTCGAGGACCGCCTCCGCGCCCATCTGCGCGCGGAAGAACCGGTACTTGTCCGCGTACTGGCGGAACTCGGTCTCGGTCATGGTCTGCATCCACTTGATCGCGTCGACCTCGTCGCGCTTGATCTTCGCCTCGTCGCGCACGAGCTGGACGTCGGGCGAGATCTCCTGGCGGACGACCGCGAGGTCCTGGTCGGCGCGGGCGCGGATGTCGGCGATCTTCTTGTCGGCGTCGGAGCGGGTCTTCTCCTCCTCGGCGCGGCCGCTCTTCACGAGCGCGTCGAGCTGCTTCTGCAGCGAGCGCTGCAGCTGCGTGAGCATCGTGCGCGTGACGTTGTTGCCCTTCTCCACGAGCGTGAGCTCGGCGGGCTTGAAGACGATGTCCTTCGGTGCCGGCTTGCCGAGCGCCTCGTCGAGCTGCTCCTTCACCTTCGCCGCGGCGGTCGTGAGCGCCTCGGTGGCGGTGGCGAGCTCCTCTTCCTGCTGGCGCACGCGCTGCTCGGTCTGCGTGCGGATGCGCTGGATGTCGGCGTTCGCGCGCGCCTCGATGGCGCCGGTGCGGTCGCCGATGGTCTGGTCGAGGCGGCGGATCTTGCCCTCGGCCTCGGCCTCGATCGCCTCGAGCGTCTTCTCGCGCTGGTGCTCGTCGATGTGCGTGACGACGTAGAGCGCGAAGTAGAGGATGCGCTCGAGGTTGCGCGGGCTCATGTCGAGGAGGATCCCGAGGCGGCTCGGGGTCCCCTTGAAGAACCAGATGTGCGACACCGGCGAGGCGAGCTGGATGTGGCCCATGCGCTCGCGGCGCACCTTCGCGCGCGTCACCTCGACGCCGCACTTGTCGCAGATGATCCCCTTGTAGCGGATCCGCTTGTACTTGCCGCAGTAGCACTCCCAGTCCCGGGTGGGGCCGAAGATGCGCTCGTCGAAGAGCCCGTCCTTCTCCGGACGGAGGGTGCGGTAGTTGATCGTCTCGGGCTTCGTCACCTCGCCGCTCGACCACGAGCGGATCTGGTCAGGCGACGCGAGCGAGATGCGGATCGCGTTGAACTCGTTGACTTCGAGCATTACTCACCACCCTCGAGGCCGGAGATGTTGATGCCGAGGTTCGGCTCCGGGTACGCGGAGGGATCCTCGATGAAGCGGATCTCCTCCTCGTTCTCGTTCAGCACCTCGACCGAGAGCCCCAGCGACTGGAGCTCCTTGATGAGGACCTTGAACGACTCCGGGACGCCGGGCGGCAGGATGTCCTCGCCCTTCACGATGGCCTCGTACGTCTGCACGCGGCCCATGACGTCGTCGGACTTCACGGTGAGCAGCTCCTGGAGGATGAACGCGGCCCCGTAGGCCTCGAGCGCCCAGACCTCCATCTCGCCGAACCGCTGACCGCCGAACTGCGCCTTGCCGCCGAGCGGCTGCTGCGTGATGAGGCTGTACGGACCGGTCGAGCGCGCGTGGATCTTGTCCTCGACGAGGTGGTGCAGCTTCATCATGTAGATCTGCCCGACGGTGACCGGCTCGCTGAAGGGCTGGCCGGTGCGGCCGTCGCGGAGCTCGATCTTCCCGGACTCGGGGAGACCCGCGAGCCGGAGCTGCTCCTTGATGGCGCCTTCCTTCGCGCCGTCGAAGACGGGCGTCGCGACGCGGATCCCGAGGACCGACGCGGCCCAGCCGAGGTGGGTCTCGAGGATCTGGCCGATGTTCATCCGGCTCGGCACGCCGAGCGGGTTCAGCACGATGTCGACGGGCGTGCCGTCCGGGAGGAACGGCATGTCCTCGACCGGGAGGATCTTCGCGATGACGCCCTTGTTGCCGTGGCGGCCGGCCATCTTGTCGCCGACCGAGATCTTCCGCTTCTGCGCGACGGCGATGCGGATGAGCTTGTTCACGCCGGGCAGGAGCTCGTCGTTGTTCTCGCGGCTGAAGATCGCCACGTCGACGACCTTGCCGTGCTCACCCGACGGCAGGCGGAGCGAGGTGTCCTTCACCTCGCGCGCCTTCTCGCCGAAGATCGCGCGCAGGAGGCGCTCCTCCGCGGTGAGCTCGGTCTCGCCCTTCGGCGTGATCTTGCCGACGAGGATGTCCTGCGGCCCGACCTCGGCGCCGATGTAGACGATGCCGTTCTCGTCGAGGTCCGCGAGCGCTTCCTCGCCGACGTTCGGGATGTCCCGCGTGATCTCCTCGGGCCCGAGCTTCGTGTCGCGCGCCTCGGCCTCGTACTTCTCGATGTGGATCGAGGTGAACTTGTCGGCCTGGACGATGCGGTCGCTGAGGATGATCGCGTCCTCGTAGTTGCCGCCCTCCCAGGGCATGAAGGCGACCATGATGTTCTGGCCGAGCGCGAGCTCGCCGTCCTCCGTGGAGTACGAGTCGGCGATGATCGAGCCCTCCTCGACCTCGTCGCCGACGGAGACGAGCGGGCGCTGGTTGTAGCAGGTGCCCTGGTTCGTGCGGACGAACTTCTGCAGGCGGTAGCGGACCGGTTCCCCCTTGGCGGGCTCGATCCAGATCTCCGTCGCGGAGACGGAGCGGACGGTGCCGGCGATGCCCGAGAGGAGCACCTGGCCCGAGTCCTTCGCCGCGCGGTACTCGATGCCGGTGCCGATGATCGGCGCCTCCGGCCGGATGACCGGGACGGCCTGGCGCTGCATGTTCGAGCCCATGAGGGCGCGGTTGGCGTCGTCGTGCTCGAGGAACGGGATGAGCGCCGCGGACACGGACACGATCTGCTTCGGGGACACGTCCATGTACTCGGCGTTCGCCGGGGTCTCCTCGTGGTACGTCTCGCCGCGGTGGACCTGCACGCGCTCGTCGATGAAGTAGCCCTTCTCGTCGAGCGCGGCGTTCGCCTGCACGACCGTCGCGAGCTCCTGCTCGTCGGCGGTGAGGTAGACGATCTCCTCGGAGACGCGCGGGCGGCCGTCCTTGTCCTTCACGATGCGGCGGTACGGCGACTCGATGAACCCGTAGGGGTTCACGCGGCCGTACGTCGCGAGCGAGCCGATGAGGCCGATGTTCGGGCCTTCCGGCGTCTCGATCGGGCAGATGCGGCCGTAGTGGCTGAAGTGCACGTCTCGGACGTCGAAGCCGGCGCGCTCGCGGGAGAGGCCGCCCGGGCCGAGGGCCGAGAGGCGGCGCTTGTGGGTGAGCTCGTCGAGCGGGTTCGTCTGCTGCATGAACTGCGAGAGCTGCGAGCCGCCGAAGAACTCCTTGATCGACGCGACGACCGGGCGGATGTTGATGAGCTCCTTCGGCGTCGCCTTCTCCGGCTCGACGATGGACATGCGCTCGCGCACGACGCGCTCCATGCGCAGCAGGCCGACGCGGAACTGGCCCTGGATGAGCTCGCCGACCGCGCGCACCCGGCGGTTGCCGAGGTGGTCGATGTCGTCGGCCTTCCCCTTGCCGTTGTTCAGCTCGATGATCCGCGCGATGATCTTCACGATGTCGTCGTGGCCCTTGAGGTCGCCCTCAGGGTGCGTCGGGCAGGCCATGTGCTCGGTCGTGAGCGTGCGGTGCGTCATGTCGAGGTCGAGCCCGAGCTTGCGGTTCAGCTTGTAGCGGCCGACCTTCGCGAGGTCGTAGCGCCGGAAGTTGAAGAAGAGCGAGTTCACGAGGTTGCGCGCGTTGTCGATCGTGGGCGGGTCGCCCGGCCGCAGGCGCTTGTAGACCTCGACGAGGCCTTCGCTCGTGTTCGAGGTCGGGTCCTTCTCGAGGGTCGACGCGATGTACTGGTGCTCGGGGTTCGTGTCGACGTTCGTGAAGAGCGCCGTGATCTCCTCGTTCGAGGAGTAGCCGACCGCGCGCAGCAGCGTCGTGATCGGGAGCTTGCGCTTCCGGTCGACCTTCACCGAGATGAGGTCCTTGTTCGAGGTCTCGAACTCGAGCCACGCGCCGCGGTTCGGGATGAGCTTCGCGTAGAAGAGCTGGCGTCCCGTCGTGGGGTCGTCGACCGCCGTGAAGTACACGCCGGGCGAGCGCACGAGCTGCGAGACGACGACGCGCTCCGCGCCGTTGATGACGAACGTGCCCTTGTCGGTCATCCACGGGAAGTCGCCGAGGAAGACGTCCTGCTCGGTGACCTCGCCGGTCTCCTTGTTCACGAGCTCGACGCGGGCCCAGAGCGGGCGCGCGTACGTGAGGTCGCGCGTGCGGCACTCCTCCTCGGAGTACTTCGGCTCGCGGAACTCGCTCGAGATGAAGCGCAGGTCGAGGTTCTTGCCGGTGAAGTCCTGGATCGGGGAGATCTCGGCGAAGAGCTCCATGAGGCCCTCGTCGCAGAACCACTTGAAGGAGTCGATCTGGGTCTGGATGAGGTTCGGCAGCGGGAGCACTTCGGGGAGCGACGCGAAGTTGCGTCGTTCCACCGCGCGACCGGGCACGCGGTCGAGCGTCATAGACATACGGGAGTCCTCCTCAGATCTGGCGGGGGGCGCGCAGCCGCATAGGCAGAGACACCTGTGGCAAGGCGCTAATGGTAGCACCGCGCGGGCGGACCGCCGAGTGTCCGGCGCGGCCCCCTGGCTGTCAATAGGGTCGGGGTGGCGGTCGTCCGGCTGGCGCTGGGTAGGAAGTGCCTAAGAAACGGGCCTGGGACCGGTACGGGCAGGCAAGCGCCCCGTTACCCTCCGCGACGATGGACGAGCCGGTCCAGCCCCCGAAGGCGCCGACAGTGACCCGCCGGACCGTCCTCGCGGCCGCCGCCGCCGGCGGCGCCGGGGTCGCGGCGATCCGCCTGCTCGGCCCGTCGGCCCCGGCCCGGGGCCCGGTCCCGATCACCGGCGGCCAGGCGAACGCCCTCGGCCTCGACTGGGTCTCGCCGCTCGGCGCGGAGCCGGCGAAGGTCGCGCACCTCCTCCGCCGCACCTCCTTCGGCTACACGCAGGCGGAGCTCGACCAGGCGGTGGCCGACGGCTACGCGCGGACGGTGGACCGCCTCGTCGACACGAAGCCTGCCGAGCCCCCGCCCTTCCCGAACGGCGACAGTGCGAGCCAGGCCCAGCCGCTGCGCACCGGCGACCTGCAGGTCTGGTGGCTCGACTGGATGCTCGCGAGCCCGACCCCGCTCGCCGAGCGCCTCACGCTCTTCTGGCACAGCCACTTCACGAGCGACGTCCGCAAGGTCGGCGCGCAGTCCCCCTACATGTACTGGCAGAACCTCACCTGGCGCCGGCACTCGCTCGGCGAGCTGCGCGAGACGCTGTACCAGGTGACGATCGACCCGGCGATGCTCGAGTACCTGGACCTCGCCACCTCCAACCCGCGCAACCCGAACGAGAACTACGCGCGCGAGCTCATGGAGCTCTTCACGATGGGAGCGGAGCACTTCACCGAGGACGACGTGAAGGCCGCCGCGCGCGCGCTCGTCGGCTGGCGGACGCCGCGCACCGAGGCGATGGTGAAGGCGCAGATCGAGCAGGCCATCAAGCGCAATGGCGCGCCGCCGGCGCGCCTCCCGCAGGCCGACACCTCGCGCGTCGGCGTCTTCGACCGCAACCGCGGGCCCGCCGGTGCGTACGCGTTCCTCGGCAAGACGCGGCAGTGGGACACCCGATCGGTCATCGACCGGATCCTCGAGCAGGACGCGACCGCGCCGTTCATCGCGCGCAAGCTCGCGGTGCAGTTCGTGTCGCCCGCGCCGTCCGACGCGTACGTCGCGACGCTCGCCGACGTCTTCCGCCGCTCGCGCTACAGCGTGAAGGAGCTCATGCGCGCGATCCTGCTGAGCCCCGAGTTCACCGAGCCGACCGCGTACCGCTCGCTCATCAAGTCGCCGGTCGAGTACATGCTCAGCACCGCGAAGGCGCTCGGGAACCCCGCGCTCACCCGCCTCGTCGCGGGCTCCGGGACCGCCATGGGTATGACCCTCTTCGACCCGCCGAGCGTCGGCGGCTGGCCGAGCAACGAGTCGTGGGTCTCGTCGAACGCGATGCTCGCGCGCGCGAACTACGTGACCCAGGCCGTGCAGCAGACGCGGCGGCTCCCGCCGAGCGCGCGGGCGCACGAGGTCCACCTGGACTCCGTGCTGAGCGGCCAGACCCTGAAGCTCCTGAACGAGGCGAACGACGAGAAGCGCCGCTGGACGTACCTCCTCGCCGCGCCCGAGTTCCAGCTGAAGTGAGGACGGCATGACGATCCGACAGGGCCCGGGTGTCTCGCACCTCTCGCGGCGCGACTTCCTCCGCGCGGGGATGGTCTTCGGCGCGGGAGCGGCGGGCCTCGCGGCGGGATACGCCGCGGTCCCCGACGTCTTCGCGCGCGCGGTGTACGCCGCGAAGCAGGAGGGCGTCGTCAACGACCGCGTCCTCGTGATGATCCAGCTCGCCGGCGGCAACGACGGCCTGCAGACGGTCATCCCGCTCGCGAACCCGCGCTACCGCGACCTGCGGCCGCAGCTCGGGGCCGCGGCGGACAGGGCGCTGCCGATCGACAGGGCGTGGGGCCTCAACGCGAGCCTCAAGGGCACGAAGGCGCTCTGGGACGCGGGCAAGGTCGCGATCGTCCAGGGCGTCGGCTACCAGGACCCCTCGCTCTCGCACTTCGACTCGATCCGCGTCTGGGAGACCGCCGACCCGACGCGCCGCGAGCAGGACGGCTGGCTCGGGCAGACGATCGCGAAGAACTACGACTCGGCCGGCCACCCGCTCGTCGGCTGCGCCTGCGGCACGACCGGCATCCCCGGCGCGCTGCGCGACCTGCAGGCGACCCTCACGGTCGTGCAGGACCAGCGGACGTTCAAGTTCCAGGGCGGCGACGACATGGACCGCGCCGTCGGCGCGCTGTACACGGGAACGCCCGGCATCTACGGCGCGCTCTTCGACACCGCCGTCGCGACCGCGCGCGACACCGTCGCGCAGCTGAAGACCTCGCAGGAGCGCTATGTCCCGAAGGCGAAGTACTCCGACGACACGCGGCTCGTGTTCGCGTCGCGCAACCAGCTCGCCGCGGCGCTGCAGCTCGCGGCGGAGCTCATCGTCACCGGGACCGGCGTGAAGGTCCTGCACGTGACGCTCGGCGGCTTCGACACGCATTACGCGCAGGAGGCGCGCCACGAGCAGCTGCTCGCCTACTTCGACCAGGCGGTGTCCGCGTTCTTCCAGGACCTCACCGCGTACGGGATGGCCGACCGGGTGGTCGTCGCGACGTGGTCCGAGTTCGGGCGCCGTCCCGCGGAGAACGCGAGCGCGGGCACCGACCACGGGACCGCTGCGCCGATCTTCCTCATGGGCGACCCCGTCGCCGGCGGCCTGTACGGCGACGCGCCGGACCTCGCGAGGATCGACCCGCGGGGCAACCTCGGCTTCGAGGTCGACTTCCGCTCCATCTACCAGGAGCTGCTCGAGGGCCACCTCGGCGTCGACCCGCGCGAGATCTTCCGCGAATCCTTCGAGCGCGTCCCCTTCCTCAGGGCGAGGGAGCCGCAGGCCCTTCCCGCCGCGCGCCGCTAGTGCCGTGCGCAGCCTCTCCTGCCGCGCCGCGGTAGGGTCCGGCTGATGGAGCGCGGCCTCGCACTGCGCCTGGCGGCGACGGTCGCCACCGTCGCGACGCTCCTCGGCTCGACCGGCTACGTCGCCGCGCACCCGAAGGACCCGTCCGCGCCGCTCCAGCCCCCGGTCGTGACGCCGTCCCCCACGCCGACGCCGCGCGCGACGGGCCGCATCCAGGTCCCACCCGCCGTGCGCGCGACCGCGCTCCCCGGTATCACCTTCACGCATGTCTCCTGAGGCGGTCCGCGCGGAAGCCTCCTCCCGGACCTTTGCCGCGCTCGGCGGGCTCTGTGAGATCTACGGGGTCGGCCAGAGCGAGACCGCGCTCGACGCCGCGGCGGCGTGGATCCTCGAGCGGCATCACCGCTTCACGCGCTTCGAGCCCGAGAGCGAGCTCTCGCACTTCAACTCGGCGCCGGGGCGCTGGGTGAGCGTGAGCGCGGAGCTCGAGGAGCTGCTGCGCGCCGGGCTCGACGCCTACGAGCAGAGCGGCGGGCTCGTGCACATCGGCGTGCTGCCGGCGCTGCGCGCGGCGGGGTACACGCGGGACCTCGACGAGGGCCCGACCGACTTCTCGCTCGAAGGCGCCCGCCCGCCGAAGCCGCTCCCCGAGGTGCTGCAGGTGGAGCCGGGCTGGGCGAAGCTCGCGTTCGGCGCGGCGATCGACCTCGGCGGGATCGCGAAGGGCTGGCTCGCCGACCGCTGCGTCGAGCGCCTCGGCGACAACGCGCTGGTGAACCTCGGCGGCGACCTGTACGCGCGGGGCCCGGGGACGACCGGAGAGGGCTGGCCGGTCGGCTTCGGCGGGAAGACGCTCCTGCTCACGGATATGGGCGCGGCAACGAGCGGGATCGCGAAGCGCTCGTGGGGAGAGGGCCTGCACCACCTCATCGACCCGCGCACGGGCCTGCCGTCGACGACCGACCTCGAGGAGCTCTCGGTCCTCGCCTCCACGGCGACCGAGGCGGAGGTCCTCGTGAAGACCGCCCTGCTCATGGGCCGCGAGGCGGGGATCGCCTGGCTCGAGGGCAAGGCGCTCGGCTGGGCGACGCCGTGATGCTCGACCCGCTGCGCGACGTCGCTCCCGCTTCGTGACACCGCAGCAGGCCGACGTCCTCTTCGGGCTCCTCGCGCGCGCGAGCGGGATCGCGTCGTTCCTCGCCCTCTTCGTCGCGATCCTCTCGGGCATCGCGCTCCGCACGTCGGTGCTCGACTGGCTCGGCACGAACCGCACGCTGAAGGCCCTGCATACGTTCTCGACGGTGCTGTGGATCCCGCTCGGGCTCGTCCACCTGCTCGCGCTCGTGGTGGATAGGACAGCGCGCGTCGGGATCGCCGACCTCGTGATCCCGTTCGGCGTCGACTACGGCACCGGCGACGCGCGCACCGCGCTCGGGCTCGGGACGCTCGCGTTCGACATCTTCATCGTCGTCACGATCACGAGCTGGCTGCGGCGGCGGATGGAGCAGCGCCTGTGGTCGTGGATCCACCGGACGTCGTACGTCGCGTTCGGCCTGACCTTCATGCACGCGTTCCTGTCCGGTACGGACTTCCGCTCGCCGGTGATCTCGGCGCTCTCGTGGTCGCTCGCATTCGCGGTCCTCGTGCTGACGATCTCACGGGTGGTCTGGGGCCGGCTGCCCGCGTAGCGCCGGCGCGCCGCCACGGCGCGAGGGCCCTGAAAACCAAGACCGGGGCCCTTTCGGGTCCCGGTCCGGCACCTTTCGCGATACCGCCGATCGTGGTCCCCGGGAGGCCACCCGGGGGATCCAGCGGGCTCGCGGAGAAACTCTATCGCCTGCCGCCAG
>DASUCN010000009.1:0-6457 GCA_036276015.1 Gaiellaceae bacterium
ACGACACGACGATCGCCGTGCTGACCCAGGCGCGGCCCGAGCTGATCGAGCGGACGTACGAGGCGATCGAGGGCGCGCGCCGCGCGATCGTCCACCTCTACAACTCGACCTCCACGACGCAGCGGCGGGTCGTCTTCCGGCTCGATCGGGGCGGGATCACGACGCTGGCCGTTCGCGGCGCCGGGCTGTGCCGCGAGCTCGCCGCACAGACCGACACGGACATCGTCTTCCAATACTCGCCGGAGAGCTTCCACCACACCGAGCTCGACTACGCACTCGAGATCTGCGAGGCGGTCGCGGCGGAGTGGGGACCGACGCCGGAGGCGAAGATGATCGTCAACCTGCCGACGACCGTCGAGGCCTTCCCGCCGAACGTCTACGCCGACCGGATCGAGTGGTTCCAGCGCCATTTCTCGCACAGGGCGAGCACGATCCTCTCCGTCCACCCGCACAACGACCGCGGCACGGCCGTGGCCACCGCGGAGCTCGGGCTGCTGGCGGGCGCCGAGCGGGTCGAGGGCTGCCTGTTCGGCAACGGGGAGCGAACGGGCAACGTCGACCTGATCACCCTCGCGCTCAACCTCCTCACCCAGGGCGTCGACCCGCGACTCGACCTGTCCGAGCTCGACGAGGCGCGGCGGATCGTCGAGGAGTGCAACGAGCTCCCCGTCCACCCGCGGCACCCGTACGTCGGCGAGCTGGTCTACACGGCGTTCTCGGGATCCCACCAGGACGCGATCAAGAAGGGGATGGACGCGCAGGAGCGCTCGGGCTCGGACGTGTGGGACGTCCCCTACCTTCCGATCGACCCGAAGGACGTCGGGCGGGACTACGAGGCGATCATCCGCGTCAACTCCCAGTCCGGCAAGGGCGGCGTCGCCTACCTGATGAAGACCGAGCACCACCTCGACCTACCCCGTGGGCTCCAGGTCGACTTCGCGCAGAAGGTGCAGGCGATCACGGACGCTCGCGGCGGCGAGCTCACGGCCGACGAGCTCCTGGCCGCGTTCGAGGAGCACTACCTCGGCGTCGTCACGCCGTACGCGCTCGTCTCCTACACGCACGCGAGCGGGGAGGAGGGCGATCGCCTCATCGCCCGGATGCGCGTCGACGGCGACGAGCTCGAGGTCGTGGGGGAGGGGAACGGGCCCATCGCCGCCCTCGTGCACGGGATCGAGCAGCGGTTCGGCCTCGAGGTGGACGTCCGCGACTACCACGAGCACGCGATGTCGAAGGGCGAGGACGCGACCGCCGCCGCGTACGTCGAGGCGGACGTCGACGAGGAGGCCTTCTGGGGCGTGGGGATCCACCCGTCGATCGTCACGGCCTCGCTCCGCGCCGTGATCAACGCCGTCAACCGCGCCGCTCTGCTCCGGTCGGCGCGCGACGAGGCCGCCGCCGCCTTCGACCGCTGAGCCGCTCGTTTGCCGCGCCCGGGCCGGGGGTACCCCCCGCCCGGGCACGACGAAGGAGGAATCGCATGGACACGATCTGGTGGGTCGTGATCGCCGCTGTGGCGATCGTCCTCGTCGCGATCGCGGCGCAGGCATACGCACGGTCGAGGAGGCGGTCGGGCCTTCGGGAGCAGTTCGGGCCGGAGTACGACCGGACCGTCGGCGCGACGGGCTCCGAGCGGAAGGCGGAGCGCGAGCTCGCCGAGCGGGAACGGCAGTACGCGTCCCTCGACATCCGCCCGCTCTCCGAGGACGCGCGGGCGCGCTTCTCCGGGGACTGGCAGCGGGCCGAGAGCCACTTCGTGGACGACCCGGAGCTCGCGGCGCGCGAGGCGGATCGGGTCGTGCGCGACGTGCTCGACGCGCGCGGCTACCCGAGCGACGACTTCGACCGCCAGGCGGCGGCCGTCTCCGTCGACCACCCGCACGTCGTCGACCGCTATCGCCACGGGCACGAGATGGTGCACGGCGACGGCGCGAGCGGCGACGAGCGGACCGAGAACCTCCGTCAGGCGATGGTCGACTTCCGCGCCGTCTTCCACGAGCTCGTCGAGGAGGTCGAGCGCGAGCCGGAGCCCGAGCCGGAGCTGGCGGAGCGCTCGTAGCAACGGGCCGGGCACGACGCGCGCCCGGTGTCCGACTCGAGTCGGACACCTCGGGGCAAGCGCGGCGCCAACCGGTGACCCTCGCCACGCGGCGGCCCGCTCGTCCGGGCCGCCGCTATAGTTGGGCGTTCACGCGGATGTAGCTCAGTTGGCTAGAGCGTCTGCTTGCCATGCAGAAGGTCGAGGGTTCGAGTCCCTTCATCCGCTTCCAGGAAGAGCTGCGCTCACGGCTATGGGCGTGTGCGCTCACGGGCTGTGGGCCCTGAACCACGCACGCTTCCAGGCCGATACCGCCGGATGTGTGCTGCGGTAGCGCTCCCCGGCGTCGCCGAGCAGTCGGTCGAGCTCCGTCGGGGTCGTTGCGACGTGCGCACCTACGTGCACGCCGCGCTCGTACAGGACGACCGGGACGCCGCCGCGCGGACGCGGGAAGGTGCGCAGCCGGTGCCACGCGAGCGGCCCCGGCCCCCCGACGAGCTGACCCCTGTTCTCGATGCCGAGCATCGCCCCCGGCTCGACCGGTTGATCGTTTCGCGGCAGAATGACCAGCGCCTCGTCACGCAGGACAACGTCGAGGTACTCGTATCCGCCGCCGGCCCAGGCAACCGCCGCAGATCCCGGTAGGCGCCGCAGGATCGGTTCGAGCTCGAGCCAGGGGCCGCCGGCACTCCAGTCGGTCACGTAGTCGACGTCGTCGCGACCCGGATAGGCCTGCGTCACAGGGTCGGAGAGCGTCCTGACATCCCACGCGAGAGCCGGTGCGAAGAGCACGACGAGAACACCCGTTGCCACGATCGAGCGCACGACCGGGCGAGCGCGACCAGCGAGCCTCTCGGCGGCCGACACGATCTCGACGACGCCGACTGCGATCAGCGGCACGAGCGCCGGGAGGAGGATCGTGAGCCAGCGGACGTAGGGGGTGTCGGCGAGGGCGACGACCGCCGCAAGCGGCAACACGAGCCAGCCGACGAAGAACAGCCCCAGTCGCGGCGTGGTGCGCAGGACGGCTGCGACGCCCACGGCGGCGGTGACGACGAGCGGTACCGTCAGATACCCGCGCAAGGCGACCCGGTACGAGGGCCAGTTGTCTCCCAGCCAGCGCGCCGGATCGTCGAGGAACGCACCGACCGAGTGCATCGAGACCAGGAGATCTCGCTGTGCCCCGGAGACCGCGTAGGCGTCGCTGAGCCTCAGCACCTGGTAGCACAGAGCCGAGACGGCGACGGCGAGTGCGAGTGACCCGAGCCAGCGCTGGAGACGCGAACGCAACGTGTGCCGCTGCCAATCGAAGACGAGCGCGCCGAGCGGCATCAGCCAGAGCGCAATCGTCATCGTGAGCTTCGTGAGCAGCCCGACGCCGAGCACGACGCCGAGCAGTAGGGCGAGCACCAACCGCGGCCGACGAGCGATCGTCAACTGGAGCGCCACCGCCGCCGCGACCAGCGTCATGACGAGCGGGTCGGTCAACCCGACGGCGCCGTACACGACGGTGAAGGGAAGGACGACCCAGACCACGGCCGCCGCGAGAGCCGCCCTGTCGCCGCCGAGCTGGTGGGCGAGCCACGCCACCACGAAAAGGGCGGCGAGACCCGATGCCAGCGAGACGAGCCTGAGCGCCGTCAACGGCTCGACGCCGAGGTGCATCACGCCGATCCCGACCCACTCCTGCATCGGGTTGTTCCCGAACGCCAGCGGGAGGAAGAGCAGGTGGCGATCCTCGAAGCCCTCGAGCGTCCAGCCTGCGAACAGCGCCTCGTCGACATGGGGCGGAAACCGCCACACCAGCATCAGGCGCACCGCGACGTAGACGACGCCCAGCGTCACGACCCCGGCACGGACGGAGCGCAGCCGGATCGTTCGGCCCGCGGCTCCCGAAGGCGCTTCCAGCTCCACGTCCGAGGTGCCGTAGGCGTCAGCTCGTGAAAGCGGGCTCGCGCTCCTCACCGGGGCATCGTAGGAGCGGGACCAGCCGGCGACCCGCCACGGCAGTCCTACCGTCGCGCCGGCCCCCGCTCATCGGCCCGAAGCTCGTGCGAGGCGGGGTTGCATATGGCCGGAAACTCGGGTCGTGGTCGAGCCATACGTGACCGCGTAGCTATTCGAGGTGACTGACGGAGAAGTCTCACCCCACGCCGGCCTGCTCGGAGCCGCGGGAGGGGCGTAGTGTGATCGACCGGGTCGACGAGAGATCGACCAAGCCCACGAGAAGGAGCCTTCAATGGCCTACGAGATCAAGATGCTCGATCTCATCGACATCGAGCTCGAATCGAGCTTCCTCGTGCTCGCGCGCAACATGGGGATCCGCACGCGGGTGAAGACGTGGGGCTTCCTCATCCTCGGCCCGGATACCGAGCCGATCCTCGTCGACACCGGCGCGAGCCACCCGGAGATCATGGAGACGCTCGGGATGACCGGAACCGTCACGAAGGAGATGACGTTGCGCCGCCAGCTCGTGAAGCACGGCGTCAAGATCAACGATGTGCGCTGGATCCTGCATACGCACCACCACATCGACCACGCCGGCCAGGACAGCCAGTTCTCGATGCGGCAGACCGTCGTCACGAACCGACGGGAGCTGGAGTACTCGGTATCCGGGATCCAGGGTGGTCAGTACCCCGCCGAGTATGTGAAGCATCACATCGACCGCCTCCACAGGCCCGGCGCGATGCGCCTCCTCGACCTCGAGCTGTCGGGGCCCGACGAGATCGCCCCCGGCATCGTCTGCGAGTCCGCCGGTGGCCATACGGAGGGCTCGATGAACATCCTCGTCGAGACCGCGGAGGGAACCGCCTGCATCTGTGGCGACGTCGTCTACGACATCCAGAACCAGATCATCGACCCGATCCACCAGGTCCTCGACTACGAGCCGCAGTCGACCGGGAACCAGGGCACGTCGAAGCGCCAAGAGCGAGCGGCGATCAAGCGCGCGTTGAACAGTGGCACGTTCCTCCTGCCGATTCACGACTATCCCGCCCGCGTCGAGCACGGGCGCGTCGTCTCCCGATTGGTCGGCGACTCCGTCCCGGGGCCGGAGCTCGCCATCGAGCACCGAACGACGGGCGAGACGCGGAAGATGGGCCTCGGCCGCGAAGAGTTCTCCCTTCCTCCCGCTCCCTGACGAGCGGGCCGGCGCTAACGCGCCGGCCTTGATCGGCCCGGCGGTCCACGGACGCCCCCCTCTTGCGCCGCTATCAGCCTGGGCGAACGGCCAGTGCCTTTCCGTCCCAGGTGAATAGGTTGAGACGTAGAAGGGGACGTGATCTGGGACGGGATCGATACGGGGGTGCGGCAGGTGTCGAACGGCACCACCACATGGACGGTTCGGTACACCGTGCGGGGCGGTGGCCGAATCCACTACAAGGTGTTCCACGACCGGGACGCGGCGACGAATTTCGCCCGCTGGTGGGAGCAACGAGGCGAGGGGTTCGAATCCGTCGTCCTGCCTCGCTGAGGCGGATCTCGGTCTGGAGATCGCAGGGCGTGGCCACGGCTCGCCGCGGCCGCGCCCTGCCGCTAGCCCGCTACTGCCGGTTGCCGCACAGGGCGGAGTTGTTCAGCCCCGTCTGGTAGCCGCTTGCGCCCGGCGCGCCGTTCGACCCCGGATAGTTGACCCCGAAGTCGTGCACGACGTCGCCGTGGGCGCCGAACGCGCCGAACGCGCCGTGGCCTGCGCACGGCGTGGCGTCGTTCGCCACGTCGAAGCCCGGCTGCTGCCCGTATGCAGCCGTGGCCGCCGCCGGAACCGCCATCGCCAGCGCGAGTGCGCCG
Organism: Gaiellaceae bacterium; assembly: GCA_036276015.1. Classification (GTDB taxonomy): domain Bacteria; phylum Actinomycetota; class Thermoleophilia; order Gaiellales; family Gaiellaceae; genus GMQP-bins7. The sequence continues at coordinate 5,828 of DASUCN010000009.1, forward strand.
AGCGTGAACCACTTCCTCATGGTGCTCCCCTCCTGTCGCGAGCGCCGTCGTGCGCTCCCTCGTCACACATCGGGCGACAGCGAGGGCGTCATGAGGGTGCGCTTCCCCGAACGGGGCATGTCCGGACCGGGACGCCGACGGGCCTACGCCCGCCCCAGACCCCAGCGCTCGATGGTCTTCTCGTACGCAGCCACGTAGTCCCGAACCATCCGCTGCGGAGAGAAGCGCTCCTCGACGGTGCGGCGCTGCTCGTCGGGGTCGATCGCGTCGGCCCGCGCGAGCGCACCCGGCATCTCCTGCCAGCTGTCGACGATGACGCCGTTGACGCCGTCCTCGATCACCTCGGGCACCGCACCGAACCGCGTTGCGAGCACCGGGGTGCCGCAGGCCATCGACTCGATCATCACGAGGCCGAACGGCTCGTCCCACTCGATCGGAAACAGCGTCGTGCGCGCGTCCTGCAGCAGCGTCACCTTCTCCTCGTGGTCGACCTCGCCCAGGTACTCGATCTGCTCGGAGAGGTGCGGCTTCACGAAGCGGTCGAAGTACCGTTGCTCCGCCGGCTCGCGGCACTTCCCCGCCAGCTTCAGCGGCAGGCCCGTCTCGAGCGCGACCGCGACCGCGTGGTGC
>DASUCN010000010.1:0-6178 GCA_036276015.1 Gaiellaceae bacterium
ACATCCCCTCGACCTCGGCCTTGCCGCGGCGACGGCGTGAGGAGGGAACGTGCGGCGACTCCAGCGAGAGGAGCTCGCCGATGTCGGACACGCCTTTCACGATCGTCTCGGGCGTGATCCCGTGCTCCTCGTTGTAGGCGACCTGCACCGCACGGCGGCGGGCGGTCTCCTCCATCGCGCCGATGATCGCCTCGGTGCGCTTGTCGGCGTAGAGCAGGACCTTCCCCGCCGTGTTCCGTGCAGCGCGGCCGGTCGTCTGGATGAGCGCCGTCTTGCCGCGCAGGAAGCCCTCCTTGTCGGCGTCGAGCACGGCGACGAGCGACACCTCTGGGAGGTCGAGGCCCTCGCGCAGCAGGTTCACGCCGACGAGCACGTCGAACTCGCCGAGGCGGAGCTCGCGAATGATCGCGATGCGGTCGAGCGTGTCGATCTCCGAGTGCAGGTAGCGCGCCCGGACGCCCGCCTCGAGCAGGTAGTCCGTGAGGTCCTCGGCCATCTTCTTGGTCAACGTCGTGACGAGCACGCGCTCGCCGGCCTCCTCGCGGTGGCGGATCTCGTTCAGGAGGTCGTCGATCTGGTTCCTGGTAGGTCGCAGCTCGACCTCGGGGTCGACGATCCCGGTCGGGCGGATCAGCTGCTCGGCGACGACCTTCGAGCGAGAGAGCTCGAACGCGCCGGGTGTCGCAGACACGAACACGAGCTGCTTCACCTTCCCGAGGAACTCGTCGAACCGGAGCGGCCGGTTGTCGAGCGCGGAGGGAAGCCGGAAGCCGAAGTCGATGAGCGTCTGCTTCCGCGAGCGGTCACCCTCGTACATGCCGCCCAGCTGGGGCACCGTCTGGTGCGACTCGTCGACGAAGCAGACGAAGTCGTCCGGGAAGTAGTCGATGAGCGTGAATGGGTGCGATCCGGGCGGACGGCCCTCGAGCGCGCGCGAGTAGTTCTCGATCCCGTTGCAGAAGCCGAGCTCCTTCAGCATCTCGAGGTCGTACTCGGTGCGCTGGCGGATGCGGTGCGCCTCCAGCATGCGCCCCTCGGCCTCGAACTTCGCGACCTGCTCCTCGAGCTCCGCCCGCAGCTCGTCGACGGCCTTCTCGACCGTCGGACGCGACGTGACGTACTCGGTGGCCGGCCAGATGACGAGGTTGTCGAGATGCGAGTAGACCTCACCCGTGAGCGGGTCGAAGTGGGTGATCTGCTCGACCTCGTCGCCGAAGAAGCTCACGCGGTACGCGGTCTCCACGTTCGCCGGCTGGATCTCGACCAGGTCGCCCTTCACGCGGAAGCGTCCGCGGCCGAGGACGGTGTCGTTGCGCACGTACTGGCTCTCGATGAGCTTGCGCAGCATGTCGTCGCGGTCCTGCGTCTCCCCCGTCTCGAGCATCAGGACGCGCTCGCGCCATTCCTCGGGCGATCCGAGGCCGTAGATGCACGACACGGACGCGATCACGACGACGTCGCGGCGGGTGAGGAGCGATGACGTCGCTGAGAGCCGCAGCCGCGCGATGTCGTCGTTCCGCGACGAGTCCTTCTCGATGTAGAGGTCGGCCTGCGGAACGTAGGCCTCGGGCTGGTAGTAGTCGTAGTAGGAGACGAAGTACTCGACCGCGTTGTCGGGGAAGAACTCGCGGAACTCGTTGCAGAGCTGTGCGGCGAGCGTCTTGTTGTGGGCGATGACGAGCGCGGGGCGCTGGAGGCGCTCGATCGTCCATGCCATCGTCGCCGTCTTGCCGGTGCCCGTGGCGCCGAGAATGGTCTGGAAGCGGTTGCCGGCGGCGACCGACGCAGCGATCTCCTCGATCGCGCGCGGCTGGTCGCCCATCGGCGCGTACATGTCCGAGGCCTTGAACGGGCGCACCGGCCCAGGGTAGCCGCGACCGGCGCTTGACTTAGATCGAGCCTGGATCTGCTCGGAAACGGGCGTCTTGTCGATGTCGGGGCCTCCTCAGCACCTGGGCGGCACGTGCGACGTGTGCTGCTTGAGCGCTTCTTGAGCGAACCGCCCGACGATGCGCCCGATCAACGAAAGGAGGATGCGGATGTCGATCCTACGAGCGGGTCTCACCACGCTGCTGGCGGTGCTTCTCTTCGCGTCGCTCACTGCGTTAGCTCTCGCGGGCCCGCCTGCCGGGAATCCCGCCGGGGGATGCGGCCAAGGCCCTCCCGCTGGCGTCGGGGGCGGTCCTCCGGGGGGACAGTACGGCCCGCCGAATGGGCAGTACGGGGGCCCGCCGAACCCGCCGAGCGCGCCGTCCCCGCCGGGTCACCAGTACGGCCCGCCCGGAGGGCAGTACGGCGGCGGCCAAGGCGGCGGATCGGGCGGTCCGCCAGCGTGCCCGCCCGGCGGCCAGTACCGAGCTCCGTGAACCACTGGACCGTCGAGGCGCCCGCGTACGCCCGGTGGCAGCGCGCAGCCGCCGACCCCAGGTCGGCGGCTGCGGCACTCGGCTGCGGAGTCGTCGTCATCGTCGGGAGCTTGGACGGCGGCTACTACCCGAACAGCTGGCGCTGGTCAGCGCTCGCTCTCGCCGCTGTTGCGGGGCTCGCGACACTGCGCCAGCGGTCGTTTCGTGTTGGACGCCTCGGCAGCCTGTCCCTCGCGAGTCTCGGCGCACTCTGTGCCTGGATGGCTGTCTCCGCGCTCTGGAGCATCGACGGAGTCGAGAGCCGGCAGGAGGTGCAGCGAGGCGCGCTCTACGTCGTCGCGCTCGCGGCCCTTCTGGCGGTCGTGCGCCAATCGACAGCCAAGGGCTTGCTGACGGGTGTGTTGATCGGCTGTACCGCGCTCGCCTCGTTCGCCCTCGGTGACCGGCTCGCGTCGAATGCCCCGCTCGATCCATACCAGGGCTCTTTGCTCAAGGAGCCGATCGGCTATGCGAACGCACTGGGAATCGTCATGGCCATCGGGTTCGTTCTCGCCGTCGGCCTGTTGCTCGAGTCGCGCGGACGGGCCGGGCGAGGCGCACTCGTCGGTGCGGCGAGTGCATGCGCGGTCGCACTCGGTCTGACGTCAAGCCGCGGCGCATGGCTCGCGGCCGTCGCTGGGATCGGAGTACTCCTGCTGTTCCGTGCACGCAGGCGGCTCTTCCTGGTGGCTTCCGCGCTCAGCGCACCGGTCCTCGCTCTCGCAGCGTCGGTCGTGTCGCTCGGAGACCGGCCGGCGTACTGGCGCGTCGCGATTTCGAACGCAGCCGAGCATCCACTCACTGGAACCGGCGCCGGAACGTTCGACGACCTCTGGCTCGCCGGCCGTCCCATTCCGGTCTTCGTACGGGACGCACACAGCCTCTACCTCGAGACGGCCGCGGAGCTCGGACTCGTCGGAGTCGCGCTGCTGCTCGGCGCGCTCCTCACGCCACTCGTCGCGGCAGCTGGCGCACGAAGAGATCCGGTCGTTTCAACCGCTGCGGCCGGGTACGTCACGTTCCTCGTCCACGCCGGGCTCGACTGGGACTGGGAAATGCCGGTCACGGTGCTCGCCGGCCTGGCGTGCGCTGCGGTGCTCCTGGTGAGCCGCCGCGCTTGAGCAGTTCTTGAGCGCTCGGGGGGAGGCTCGGATCGTGAACGCAGGAGGCCCGCCCTACATCCGTGTCCACTGACCCGCGTAGATCCATCACTCGGACGAAAGGAGCACGATGCTCAAGTCGATCTCAGCACTCGCAGTTGCCACCACGCTGCTCGCCGCAGGGATTGCGCAGTCGTCGGTGAGCAGCTCGCAATACGGAGCCGACCATCTCTTCGGTGGGGGCCGCTTCGTATTCGACTTCGATCCGGGCCCCGGCGAGCTCATCTTGCCTCGCGACGTCAGCGTGGAGGCGACTGCGCTCGGCGGAGCAAGGGGCACCGGGACCCGCTACTACGGAAACCCGAGTCGTGCCGACCCGGCTCCATCACAGTCGATCTCGTGCCTCGAGATAGACGGCAACTCGGCCGTCATCGGCGTAACCGATCAGCAGGGCAACCCGACCGTGCAGTACTTCGAAGACAACGGCCCTCCGGGGCCGGATCCCGCCGATCGAATCACGCCTGTATTCCCCGTGACCGCGTCGGATGCGGCGCTCATGCCCAAACACTTCCCGGCCGTCTGCCCACCGGTCACGCCACCGGTCGAATGGGGAAGCGTCTGGTCGCCGCTCGACTCAGGGGACATCGCCGTCGTCGACGGCACGCGCTGAGCGCTGGGTAGCTCACACGCGCAGGAATGCGAGCACCGCCGGCGCCCGGCGGTGCTCGTCCTGCGCGGGCAGCCGAGCATGCCGCGCGGCTTGAGCGGTTCTTGAGGCTCCTGTCAGACCATTCGCGCACCCACCCGAACGAGGAGGAAGAGATGAATGTCATCCGGCTCGGTGCACTGATCGCCGCGATCGTGGCGCTGTGCGCCGGAGCGCTTGTCGCACAGGGTCAAGCAGTACCAACGGCCGCAAGCAACGCGACCCAGGTCGTCGTGCCACGCGGCCAACCCGTGGAGATCGCCTTCACCGCCGTCCCGAATGATCCGATCATCGCCGACCTCAGCGAGTCGATCGGGAACGCGATCGACATGGCTGTTGCGGAGCACCCAGCGATCCGAGGTTTCCCCATTCGGATCAACGAGGTCGCCACGACATGCCTGGGCGACAACAGCACGGCTGCCGCCCAGATTGTCGGAAACCTCCAGAACACTGGCGTTCTCGGCCACCTGTGTTCCGCCTGGTTCGAGGGGCCGCTTGCCTCCTACGATGCCGCGGGTGTCGTGGTGATCTCGGGCTCGGCGTCGAGGGACACGCTGCCCTCGCTCGGCCCGAGCGTGTTCAACCGAACCATCGTCCGCGACGGGGATGGCGGTGAGGCGTGGTACGAGGCCGTCTCGGCGCTACCGCGCAACCTCGCCTGGAGGGACGAGTACGAGGCCGCTTTCGGCGAGCAGCCGGGTTTCCTCAGCGACACGTACTTCGATGCCGCGTCGATCCTGATCGACCGGCTCCAGCGGGTCTCTCGCATCGTGGACGGGAATCTCGTCATCGATCGTCGGGCGCTGGCGCGAGCGGTACGGCGGACGGCCGGGTTCCAGGGCGTCACCTGCACGGTGAGCTTCGACGCCGCCGGAAACCGCATCAACGACGCAACCGCGCTCGCGCGCTGCGCCGAAGGCTAAAGGAGCTCCCTCATGTATGACGCGCGTCAGCGATCTCTCAGCCAACGCGGCTCTGGCTCCATTGACAGCCGGAAGGGAGAAGCGACAATGCAACAGTCATCACAACCCTGGGGGAGGACGAGATGAGCAGATCGAAAGGCGGCCTGCTCGCGCTCACCGCTATCGCCGCAGCAGTGTTTACATCATCGGCGACGGGCACGTTTGCAGGAGCGAATGGCCGCATCGCATTCACGATGAGAACCGCAAACGGCGAGTTCGACATCTACACGATGAAACCGGACGGCTCGGGCGTCGTTCAAGTGACGAACGATCCGGCTAGGGACTTCAACCCTCGCTGGTCGCCGGACGGGAAGAAGCTCGTCTTCTCGAGCAGTCGCGACGGCGACTTCGACATCTGGACGGTGCGGGCCGACGGCAGCGGACTGCTTCAGGTAGTCGACTCGGATGGTGACGTGAACGAAGTCGTTCCGAGCTGGGCGGCGGACGGGCGCCAGATCGTGTTCCAGCGCGGTTTCCTGACGGGTCCGCCCGAGATCTGGATCGTGAACGCGGACGGATCCGGGACCGCGGCGAAGCTTGCGGACGGGTTCTTGCCCGGTACGTCCGCGCGCGGCCGGAAGGTCACATATTCGAACCCAGCCGACGGAGACCTGCGCGTTCTGAACCTCGGAGACGGCACGACCCAGACGCTCGTAGGGACGGCATACGACGTCGAGGCGAGCTGGTCTCCGACCGGAAACGACCTGGTCTTCATGGGCGCGGCGAGCGTGCACGACCCGTTCTTCGAGATCTACGAGATGCACGCTGATGGGAGTGAGCTGAGAGGCCCAATCACGACCTTCGACGATGACCTCGAGATCCAGGCAGGATCACCCGTCTGGTCTCCCGACGGCACCCGAATCGCAATTGCCGTCTGCCACTTCCCGGGCGGCAATCAGGACACATGCTCGATACAGACGATGAAGCCGGACGGCTCGAACATGACGCCGATCACGATTCAAGGCGCGCTCGATGTCATCGGTGGACGAATCGACTGGCAGCGAT
>DASUCN010000011.1:0-89589 GCA_036276015.1 Gaiellaceae bacterium
CGACGAGGTCTTGCGGGTGATCGACTCCCTGCAGCTGACCGCTCGTCATCGCGTCTCCACCCCCGTCAACTGGCGCTCCGGCGACAAGGTGATCATCGCCGGCTCGGTCAGTAACGACGAGGCCCGCGAGCTCTGGCCCGATGGCTGGGAGGAGCCCAAGCCGTACATCCGGATCGTGGAGCAGCCGGTGGGCTAGACGATCAGCTCGTCGAGAGCCGATCCTGAGTCGACCTGACTTGCTCCACCGCGCGGTAGGTCAGTGGATGCGACCGCAGCCCCGCTTCCGGGATTCTCGCGATCAGAAGGCCCGCACTGCGGGCCTTCTGATCTGCGCAAGAGACAGCGAACTTCTGCAGATCGAAAGCCCGCGAGAGCGGGCTTTCGATCTTGCAAGGGACCCGGGTGGGCGGGCCGCTTGCCGGAGCGGCGCAACTTCGGGGCCAGGCGGATCCGCCTGCGGGGAGAGGAGTCGCGCCGGTAGCCGGTACCTATTCCACATCGTGCGGACGGACACGAGTTTTTCCAGGGGATTTCCACACGCCGAAAGTCGCAATTTGGACGAAGTCCGTCCTCGGTTTCCACAGGAGCTCCACGGCGAGATGGTTGATGCCACGATCTCGCGCGTCCGGATGCGTGATCTCACGCGTCCGGGCCGCTTCCGCCCGACCCCAGGCCGCGAAGCGGCCTGGGGTCGGGCGTGCGCTTCGCGACGGGAGAGCGGCGCCGAGGCGTCCAGCATTGCCACCGCTCTCCCGTCGCGCCCCGGAGCGGTCAGCTCGCGCCCCGGAGTCGGCGATCTCGTGGCATCAACCATCTAGACTCCGACCGTGGCCGAGTACGGGACATTGCGGGTGAAGACGGGCCTCGCCGAGATGCTCAAGGGCGGCGTGATCATGGACGTCGTCGACGCCGAGCAGGCCCGCATCGCGGAGGACGCAGGCGCCTGCGCGGTCATGGCGCTCGAGCGTGTCCCGGCCGACATCCGCCGAGACGGCGGGGTCGCGCGCATGAGCGATCCCGAGAAGATCAAGGAGATCCAGGAGGCCGTTTCGATTCCCGTCATGGCGAAATGCCGCATCGGACACTTCGCCGAGGCGCAGATCCTCCAGGCACTCGAGGTCGACTACATCGACGAGTCGGAGGTGCTCACCCCGGCTGATCTCGAGCACCACGTCGACAAGTGGGCATTCACGGTGCCGTTCGTCTGCGGGGCGACGAACCTCGGCGAGGCCCTGCGCCGCATCGCCGAGGGCGCGGCGATGATCCGCACGAAGGGCGAGGCTGGTACCGGCGACATCGTCAACGCAGTCACCCACATGCGTGCCGTGTTCGGCGCGATCCGTCAGCTTCAGTCGCTGCGCGAGGACGAGCTGTTCGCTGCCGCGAAGGAGCATCGCGCGCCGTACGAGCTCGTCCGCTGGGTCGCGGAGAACGGGAAGCTGCCCGTCGTGACGTTCACGGCGGGCGGCATCGCAACCCCTGCCGACGCGTCCCTCTGCATGCAGCTCGGCGCCGACGGGGTGTTCGTCGGTTCGGGGATCTTCAAGTCCGGCGATCCGGAGTTGCGCGCGAAGGCGATCGTCGAGGCGACGACCCACTACGACGACCCGCAGGTGCTGGCGGACGTGTCCGCCGGTCTCGGAGAGCCGATGGTCGGCATCTCCGCGAGCTCGCTCGCCGAAGACGAGCGACTCGAAGTCCGCGGTTGGTAGCGGCTGCGGTGGATCGGCCGTTGCGCATCGGCGTCCTCGCCCTCCAGGGAGCCTTTCGCGAGCACGAGGTCGCTCTGCGCACTCTCGGAGCAGACGTCGTCGAGGTCAGGCTTCCCGAAGAGCTCGACGACCTCGACGGGCTCGTGATCCCGGGCGGCGAGTCGACCACGATCGTGCGGCTCGCCGAGCTCTACGGTCTCGACGAGGCCATCCGTGCCTTCCCGGGGGCGATCTTCGGCACGTGTGCCGGCATGATCGTCCTCGATCGCGAGCACTGGGGTCTCGCCGACCTCGAGGTCGAGCGGAATGCATACGGGCGTCAGGTGAGGAGCTTCGAGGCCGAGGTCGAGCTCGCCGGCGAGGCGATCCCGCTGCGGGGTGTGTTCATCCGCGCGCCGCGCGTGCGCGCGCTGGGGAGCGACGTCGAGGTGCTCGGAACGCTCGACGACGAGCCGGTTCTCGTTCGCGACGGCCGCCTGCTTCTCGCTTCATTCCACCCGGAGCTCACCGACGATCGCCGCGTGCACGAGCTGTTCCTAGAGCTCGTGGAGGAGGTGAGCGGTGTCCGGGCATAGCAAGTGGTCGAGCATCAAGCACAAGAAGGGCGCTGCGGACGCGAAGCGGGGCCAGCTCTTCTCGAAGCTCTCGCGCGCGATCATCGTCGCGGCGAAGGAGGGCGGTCCCGACCCCGCCGCGAACCTGGCGCTCCAGAATGCGATCGAGAAGGCACGCTCGTACTCGATGCCGAAGGACAACATCGAGCGCGCGATCGCCAAGGGCGCGGGTGCCGACGCGGAGGCGGCGAACTTCGAGACGGTCCTCTACGAGGGATACGGCCCGGAGGGCGTCGCGGTGCTCGTCGAGGCGCTCACTGACAATCGCAACCGTACGGCGTCCGAGGTCCGGCACGCATTCACGAAGCACGGGGGAAACCTCGGAACGACAGGGGCCGTCGCCTGGCAGTTCGAGCGACGCGGCGTGATCCTCGTGGCCGCACATGACGCCGACGAGGACGAGCTCGTCCTCGTTGCAGCCGATGCAGGCGCCGACGACGTCGCGCTCGACGGCTCGACGTACGTCGTCACCTCCGCGCCCGAGAGCGTCTCTTCCGTGCGCGCGGCCCTCGAGGAGGCCGGCGTCACGATCGACTCGGTCGACCTCGCGATGGTTCCGAAGACCACCGTCGCCGTCGCGGACGAGTCGACTGCTCGCAAGATCGTGAGGCTCGTCGAGGGGCTCGAGGACACCGAGGACGTCCAGGAGGTGTACGCGAACTTCGACATCCCCGAAGCGGTCCTCGAGGCGGTAGCCTCCTAGATCGACCTGTGGCGATCGCGGCGGCGGACACGGCGGGACGGAGAGCGGATCGGATCGAGTCGCTCCTCTCGGCGCGCCTGTTCGTCGAGCCGCAGCTTCGTGGAGACCGCATCACCTTCGTCTCGAATCTCTCCGGGCACCTGAGCCTGTACGCGATGGACGCGTCGGGCGGCGTGCCAGAACCGCTCCTCCCCCCGCAGATCGCGCTCCAGAACCCCGAGCTCGTGGGTGGCGAGCTCTTCCACGTGTGCGCCGACCTCGGGCGGATCATCGTGATGGTCGACTCTGACGGGGACGAGAACTACGTCCCGCACGTGGTCCCGGTGGACGGCGGTTTCCCCGAGCCGCTCGCGGCCGAGACCTTCGAGGGCTCGCGCTCGCACCTCGTCCACGTCGACGACGGAGAGCAGATCGCCTACTTCAACGTCGAGTCGCGGCAGGAGTCCGTCATGAGCGCCGTGCGCGTCGCTCTCGCGAGCGGGCGGACGGAGATGCTGTGGCAGAGCCCCTACGGAGCGTTCGTCTCCGCCTGGACGCCGGACCACGCGCGCGTTGCGATCGCCGACGGGTACACGATCGGCGACGTCGTCCTCTACGAGATCGTCGACGGCGAGCGCCGGCTGCTCTTCGGGACGCCGATCGAGGAGCGCGATCCATCCGCTCCGACCGTGCCGACGGGATTCCGAGGAGGCTACGGAACGGCGAGCGGTGACGGTGTCCTTCTCTCGACGACGCTCTACGACGACAGGGGATCGCTGGCCTACCTCGATCTCGACCGCCCGGGGGACGTCGAGCCGGTCGAGATCGTGGGGCTCGCACACGACGGCGCTGGCGAGCTCGAAGAGATCGACCACCTCTGGGACGACCGCTACTGCATCACGTACAACATCGACGGCTGCTCGTGGGCGTACGCCGGCGCGTTCGACGAATCCGCGCGCAGCTTCTCCGTCGAGCGCGTGCTCGTCGGCGACGGCGAGCTCGCGGGAGGCGTGCTGCACGGCCTGGACTACGACGAGGAGAGCGGCCGCTTCGTCGTGTCTTTCTGCACCGCGACGACGCCGACGCAGCTCCACGTCCTTCCCGCCGAGGACGGCGACCCGGTGGCCCTCACGCGGGAGCGGGCGCTGGGGCTTGCCCCGGAACTGCTCTCGGCCGGCGAGGACGCCTCCTTCGAGTCGCACGACGGACTGCGCATCTCGGCTCGCCTCTACCTCCCGTCGCCGGAGCTCGGGTTCGACGGCCCGCGCCCGCTCGTCTACTACGTGCACGGTGGCCCGCAGAGCCAGGAGCGCCCGAACTTCGCCTGGTTCTCGATGCCGCTCATCCAGATCCTCACGCTCGAGGGCTTCGCGGTGTTCGTTCCCAACGCGCGCGGCTCGACCGGGTATGGACTCGACTACGCGAAGCGCGTGGACCGCGATTGGGGCGGCCTCGACCGTCTCGATCACGTGCATGCGATGACGGAGGTGCTCCCGCGCGACGAGCGCGTCGACGCCTCACGCGCCGGTGTCGTCGGCCGCTCCTACGGCGGATACATGACGCTGACGCTCGCGTCGCGTCGCCCGGAGCTGTGGCGCGCTGCGGTCGACATGTTCGGGCCGTACGACCTCTTCACGTTCCTGGATCGCCTGCCGGAGACCTGGAAGCCGTACTTTGCGCTCTCGGTCGGCGATCCCGAGAAGGATCACGACTTCCTCGTCGAGCGCTCGCCCAAGACTCACATCGAGAACATTGCGTGCCCGCTCCTCGTGATCCAGGGGCAGAACGACCCCCGGGTGGTCGAGCGCGAGTCGCGCGACGTCGTTGAGCAGCTGCGCGCGATCGGTCGCGACGTCGAGTACCTCGTCTTCGAGGACGAGGGCCACGACGTCCTGAAGCTCGCGAACCGCGTCCGCTGCTACGACACAATCGTCGGGTTCTTCTCGCAGCATCTCGCGTAGATCGGTGTTAGGGTCACCGACGATGCGCTGGCTTTCTGTTCTCGTGCTCGCTCTCGCGCTCGTCGCGGCGGGCTGTGGAGGGAGCGACGACGAGTCGTCGGCCTCCGACGAGACGACCATCGAGGAGACGACGACGACCGAGACGACCTCGGAGGACACGACCTCCGAGGAGACGACGGACACCGACGTCGACGTCTCCGGCATCCTGAACGACGAGGACTGCCTGCAGCTCGCGAGCATCGGTGCGACGTTCGCCCAGGCGATCTCCGGTGCGAGCGACGAAGAGGCGGCCGAGGCGCTCCAGAATCTCGCCGACGACGTTCCGGACGAGATCAAGGCGGACGTCCAGGTCCTCGCCGACTGGTTCGCCGACTATACGGCGAAGCTGGAGGACATCGGGATCACGGCGGGCACGACTCCGAGCGCGGAGCAGCTCCAGCAGCTCCAGGCTGCGCTTACGGACGCGAACCAGACCGAGCTCACGGCCGCATCCGAGCGGATCCAGGCCTGGGCCAACGAGAACTGCGAAGCCGCCGGCGGCTGAGGCCGCGCGTCGCAGGAACATCCGAACCGCCGCGTAACTTCCATACGTGAAGGTCCTCGGCATCGACCCAGGGACGGCTGCGTGCGGGTACGGGATCGTCCACGGAAGCGGCGGGCGCCTCCGGGCGGGCCCGTCGGGCTGCTGGCGGACACCCGCGCGCGCGCGTCTCGACGTGCGGCTGCTGACGATCTACGAGGGAGTGCAGGGGCTCATTGCGGAGCACGAGCCCGACGCCGTCGCGCTCGAGGAGTCCTACGTGGGTGCCGACGCCCGCATCGCGCTCTCCGTCGGACAGGCGCGAGGCGCCGTGCTCGTCGCGGCCGCCGCAGCCGGGGTCGAGTGCGCCGAGCACGCGCCGGCGCGCGTCAAGCAGACGGTTTGCGGGTACGGCCGGGCGGACAAGGAGCAGGTGCAGCGCATGGTGAAGCTGATACTCGCGTTGCCCGACGACCTGGGCTCGTCGCACGAGGCGGATGCCTTCGCGGTGGCGATCTGCCATGCCCTCGGCTCGCCGCTCCAGGAGCTCGTGCGGTGATCTCGCGTCTCCGTGGCATTCCGGCGGGCCGCACCGTCGACGGACTCGTGCTCGACGTGGGCGGTGTCGGCTATCTCGTCAGTGCGACCCCGAGCGCACTGCGGCGAGCGGAGACCGCCTCCGAGGTCACGGTCGAGACGTACCTCCATGTCAGAGAGGACACACTCCAGCTCTACGGTTTCGGAGACGCCGCCGAGCGCACGCTGTTCATCCAGCTCCTCGGTGTGAGTGGCATCGGGCCGAAGGTCGCGCTGGCGGTCGTCTCGAGTTCCTCGCCGGAGGAGCTTCGCCGTGCGATCGCGCTCCGTGACGTGGCTCGGTTCCAGGCCATCCCGGGGATCGGGAAGAAGACGGCGGAGCGCATCGTCCTCGAGCTCGAAGGATCGCTCGCCGAGCCCGTGGTGCCCGCGGGCGGCGACGCGCCCCGTGAGCTCGTCGCACGGGACGCGCTCGTGGAGCTCGGCTACTCGGTGATCGAGGCCGAGCAGGCACTCGCGGGCATCGATCCGGCGCTTCCTGCCGAGGAGCGCGTGCGCGAGGCGCTGAGGAGCGCTGCGTGACGAGTCAGTTCCTGGCGCCCGCGTTGCGCGACGGCGACGAGGAGGTCGAGCAGTCACTCCGGCCACGTCGGCTCGACGACTTCATCGGCCAGGAGCGCACCAAGGAGCAGCTCGACATCGCGCTCCAGGCGGCGAAGGCTCGCGGCGAGGCGCTCGATCACGTGCTTCTGGTCGGGCCGCCCGGCCTCGGCAAGACGACGCTCGCGACGATCATCCGCGAGGAGCTCGACGTCGGCATTCGCACCGTCGCCGGTCCTGCTCTCGAGCGGAAGGGCGACATGGCGGCGATCCTCACGGGTCTCGATGCCAAGGACGTCCTCTTCGTGGACGAGATCCACCGGGTGAACCGCGCGATCGAGGAGATCCTCTATCCGGCGCTCGAGGACTTCCGGCTCGACATCGTCGTCGGCCAGGGCGCGGGTGCGCGAACCCTCACGCTCGATCTTCCGCAGTTCACGCTCGTCGGTGCGACAACGCGCACGGGGCTGCTCACGACGCCGCTCCGCGACCGCTTCGGGATGACCTTCAGGTTGGGTTACTACGACGAGAGCGAGCTGGCCATCATCGTACGCCGGTCGGCGGGGATCCTCGGCGTCGAGATCGCCGGCGAGGCGGCCGACGAGGTGGCGCGGCGTGCGCGGGGGACTCCGCGCGTCGCCAACCGCATCCTGCGCCGGCTACGGGACGTCGCCGAGGTCCGCCACGCAGGGATCGTGACCATCGACGTCGCCCGTGAGGCTCTCGAGCTGCTCGAGGTGGACGAGGCCGGCCTCGAGCGGATCGATCGCGAGCTCCTGTCAGCGATCGCGCACAAGTTCGGCGGCGGTCCAGTCGGCCTGTCCACGCTCGCGGTGTCGCTCGGGGAAGAACCGGACACCATCGAGGACGTCTACGAGCCCTACCTCCTGCAGCTCGGCTTCCTCCAGCGCACACCCCGCGGACGCGTGATCACCGAGCTCGGACGCGAGCACATCGGCGCCGGGCGGACGGACGGTCTCTTCTAGCCGTGTCCGTCCACGTCTGGACACCAGGAGCCGCTGGCCCGCTCGACGAGTTCGTCCAGCGCGTCACCCGCATGATCGCGAGCTTCGCGGCGGAGCACGAGCTCGAACAGGCTGAGGTGTGCGTCGAGCTCGTCGACGGCTCGCGCTACACCATCGCGTCGACGACGGCGGAACCGGGATTCGGCTTCTTTTCGTTCACGCCGCACCGTGGCGACGACGACCAGCCGCGCAAGCTCATCGTCCCGATCGGCGCGGTGCGCTCGATCGAGATCTCCGCGCCCGATCCCGAGCGCTCGTTCGGCTTCGTGCCCACCGACTGACCCGCTTCTCGGCCGAAGCGTCGTACGCGGATCAGCCTCGGTACTGCAGCTCCGCCCACGACGGGACGGGGGCGAGCTCGAGCAAGGTGCGACCACCCTGCGGCTCGGCGTAGCCGAAGTCGCCGGTGTCGTCGATCCAGGAAACGTCGAGGAGCCCCTCCTTGACCCGGTGATCGAGCCATGCGCCGCGGAAGACGAGCTTCCGCAGCCAGTAGACGAGCGACTCGCCGTTCTGGAGCGAGACCGCCTCCCAGTGGCGCACCAGGTACAGACCGAGGCCGCTCTGCGGATCGACGATCCGTCCGTCGGCGACGAGCTCGACCAGATCCGCCGACTCATGCCCGTCGACGTCGTTTGACGCGATGAGCTCGAGCCGTACGGCCGCTGCGATGACGCGCTCCTCGAAGTCGCGAGCCGAGAACTCGAAGCGGTGACCCAGGAACTCGACGACGAAGTCGTCTCCGGAGCGGTAGTTCGCAGCGAGCATCCAGCCCAGCGTATCGAGACGACTGGCCGGCAATTCCGCGTCGCGCGGATGGTGGCTCCGACGCATCGCCAGACGGCGCCGCCCTCACGCGCCCGTATTCCCGATACGCGCGCGCTCGGGCGGCGTCTCTGGCTCGGTCGGAGCCATCCCCGCATCGACGGGACATCACCGGCCAGCCGTCTAGGCTTTCCGACGTGAACGACCGGCGACTGTGGGCCGTCATGGCCGTGCTCGTGCTCGTCATCTGGCTCGCGGGAGCCGCGGTGACCAAGTACTCCCTCGAGCAGATGGCGTTCGTGACGCCGATCGCGGTCGTCGTGGTAGGCGCCACGGTCGGCCTCGTGGTGCTCTGGGTGAAGGTCGTTCTCGACTCGCTGCGGCGGCGTCGAGCGCGGCCGTAGCCGCGCGCCGACGGCGTCCGACACCGTCCGTACCGTCACCTACGTGACGAGCTCCTGGACGATCGAGTCGGTCGACGCGCGTCTGGTGCGCTCGCTCGCCCGCGAGCTCGAGGTCCACGAGATCACCGCCGCTGTTCTCGTGCGCCGCGGCCACGCCACACCCGTCGAGGCGCGCCGCTTCCTGGACGCGGCGCTGCCCGGCCACGATCCGCTGCTCCTCGGGGACATGGGCGACGCTGTCGCCCGGATCCGTGCCGCAGTGGCAGACGGAACGCGGATCTGCGTGCACGGGGACTACGACGTGGACGGCATCTGCGCGACGGCACTCGCGGTGGTACTGCTCCGCGAGCTCGGCGCCCACGTCTCGTGGCACCTTCCGAGTCGGTTCGAGGAGGGATACGGCGTCTCGCGCGACACACTCGCGCGCCTCGCCGACGACGGCATCGGGCTCGTCGTGACCGTCGACTGCGGCATCACGGCAGTCGACGAGGTAGCGGACGCGCTGCGACGCGGGCTCGACGTCGTCGTCACCGACCACCATCGGCCTGCGGAAGCGCTCCCTGCGTGCCCGGTCGTGGCCACGCGGCCCTCGAGCTACCCGTTCCCCGAACTGTGCGGTACGGGCGTCGTCTTCAAGCTGGGGGAGGCGCTGCTCGGCCCCGGACACCCTGCGTTGGAACGCCACCTCGATCTCGTCGCGCTCGCGACCATCGCCGACGTCGTCCCGCTCCTCGACGAGAACCGTGCGCTCGCGGCTGCGGGTCTGCGCGCGCTCGCGGCAACGGGCAAGCCGGGCCTGCACGCTCTGATGCGGTGTGCCGGCGTCGATCCGGCGGCCGTCGACTCGGGTGCGGTGGGCTTTCGGCTCGCGCCGCGGATCAACGCGGCTGGCCGGCTCGGCCGGCCCGACGTCGCGCTCGAGCTGGTGTTGACGGACGACGTCGCGTTGGCACGAGCTCACGCGGAGACACTTGAAGAGCTGAACCGCGACCGCCAGGCCGTCGAGGACCGGATCCTGCGCGAGGCCGTCGCTGCGGTCGAGGAGCTGCCGGAGTCGCGGAAGCGGCAGCGAGGCTACGTCCTCTGGAGCGAGGACTGGCACGAGGGCGTGATCGGAATCGTCGCGTCCCGTCTCGTCGAGCGCTTCCATCGGCCCGTCGTTCTCGTGACCCGCTCGGGAGATGCCTGGAAGGGCTCGGGACGCTCGATCCCGGCATTCGACCTGCACGGTGCGCTCGCAGCGTGCTCGGAGCACCTCCTTCGGTTTGGCGGCCATCGCGCAGCCGCCGGCCTGTCGATCGACGGGGAGAGCATCGTGGCGTTCGCCGACGCGTTCGCGGTGCACGCGGATGCTCATCTCGATGCGGTTGACCTCTTCGAGACGGTTCGGGTGGATGCCGTCGTGTCCGCGCGAGATCTCACGCTCGAGCTCGCCGAGGAGCTTGCGCAGCTCGCGCCGTTCGGGCTCGGGAACCCGGAGCCGACCCTGCTCGTGCCGTCGACCGAAGCCGTTGCGCCCGCGACCGTGGGCGACGGGAAGCACCTGCGATTTCGTGTCCGGCAGAACGGGCGCGACGCCGGAACCGCGATCGCCTTCGGTCAGGGCGCGCAGATCGACAGACTCCGCGCAGCACAGCGGTTCGACGTCGCGTTCCGGCTCAAGGAGAACCACTGGAACGGCACCGTCGCGCCGCAGCTCGTCGTGCGACGGGTATTCGACACGCCGGAGGGATACGAGGACCTGCGCGCGCAGCTCGCCGAGCTCTGGCGCGGCGGCGAGGGAGCATGGACGCCCGAGGCCCGTCGGATCTTCGACGAGCTCGCACTCGCGGAGGGCAGCCGGCGCCAGCTTCTCGAGTCGGAGTCTTTTCGCGCGCTCCTGCTCGAGCCGCCGCTACCGCGAGCCGCCTGACGCGCGAGTGCGGTCAGCGCGTCAGCGGGTGCCGGAGGTGTGCAGAGGAAGCAGCGCGTCGCGCATCGCGAGCGCGAGGCGCCTCGCATGTCGATGTCGCCACCAGCGTCGGAAACTGCGCATGGGCGCCCTGAGTTCGCCCCGGTCGCGGCGGATCCTCCGCGCGAGGGAGCCGCGTACACTGAACTCATGAGTGTCCTCGACGCCAAGCGACATCGCGAAGACCTGGTCGAGGAGCTGATCGCCGAGGTCGAGGCGTACAACCCGGACGTCGAGAAGGATCTGCTCCGCCGTGCCTTCGAGTACGCAGAGCGTGCGCATGCCGGCCAGACGCGGCGCTCGGGCGAGGAGTTCATCCACCATCCGCTCGGCGTGGCCCGCATCTGTGCGGAGCTCCATCTCGACGAGCAGACGATCGCGGCCGCACTCCTGCACGACGTGATCGAGGACACCGACGCGGATCTCGAGGAGCTGCGCACCGAGTTTGGGACGGATGTCGCCCTCCTCGTCGAGGGCGTCACGAAACTGACCCGGATCAGCTTCCAGAGCCGTGAGCAGGCCGAGGCCGAGAACTACCGGAAGATGATCGTCGCGATGGCGCAGGACGTGCGCGTCATCCTCATCAAGCTTGCGGACCGCCTTCACAACATGCGGACGATCGAGTATCAGACGAAACAGAAGCAGGCGCAGAAGGCGCGCGAGACACTCGAGGTGTATGCGCCGCTGGCCCACCGGCTGGGCATCCATGCACTGAAGTGGGAGCTCGAGGATCTCGCCTTCCAGACGCTCCATCCGCGCAAGTACGCCGAGATCAAGGCGATGGTCGCGGATCGTCGCGCCGATCGCGAAGCCCAGGCCGAGAAAGCGGCCGAGGTGTTGCGCGACGAGCTCGCCAAGGCGGACGTGCCCGCGGACATCTCCGCGCGCGCGAAGCACCTGTACTCGATCTACGACAAGATGGCCAAGCGGGGTCGCGAGTTCAACGAGATCTACGACCTGACTGCGATCCGCGTCATCTGCGAGCGGACGGACGAAGAGGGAACGCGCGACTGCTACGCGGCACTCGGCCTCGTCCACTCGCTCTGGAAGCCGATGCCGGGGCGGTTCAAGGACTTCATCGCGATGCCGAAGCTGAACCGCTATCGCTCGCTGCACACGACGGTGATCGGACCGGAGGGCAAGCCGCTCGAGATCCAGGTCCGGACGCGCGACATGCACGAGGAGGCCGAGTACGGTGTGGCCGCGCACTGGCTGTACAAGCGCGGCCGCGCTGCGAAGACCGACGACGAGTGGCTCACGTGGGTCAAGTCGCTCATGGACTGGCAGGCCGAGGAGCAGGATCCGGCGGACTACATGCGCAGCCTGCGCACCGACCTCTTCTCGGAGGAGGTGTACGTCTTCACGCCGAAGGGCGAGGTGAAGGTGCTGCCGTCCGGCGCGACGCCGATCGACTTCGCGTACGCCGTACACACGGACGTCGGCCACCGGACGGTCGGCGCGAAGGTGAACGGCCGCATCGTCCCCCTCCACTACCGGCTGCGCAGCGGCGACTTCGTCGAGATCCTCACGTCGAAGTCCGGGCGGGGCCCGTCGCGCGACTGGCTCGCGCTCGTCACCTCGTCGCGCGCGCGCAACAAGATACGCCAGTGGTACCAGCGCGAGACGCGCGGGGAGACCGAGGCCAAGGGCCGCGAAGCGCTCGATCAGGCGCTGAAGGCTCAAAAGCTGCCGTACCGCAAGCTGCAGGGGTCGAGCGTGCTCGCCCAGGTGATTCGCGAGACGGGGTTCAAGAAGGCCGAGGACTTCTACGTCGCGCTCGGAGCGGGGAAGCTGTCGCCGACGCAGATCGTCAACAAGGTCATCCAACGCCTGAAGACGGACGAGGTCGCGACCGAGCCGATCGTCCCGACGAAGCCGTCACGGGTGAAGAAAGCCGTCTCGAGCGACCGCGTCGGGATCAACGTGGTCGGCGTCGAGGACGTGCTCGTGCGGCTTGCGAAGTGCTGCACGCCCGTTCCGGGCGACGAGATCGTCGGCTACGTGTCGATGGGGCGCGGGATCACGGTGCATCGCGAGGACTGCCCCAACGTGCGTGCTCTCCAGCGCAATCCGGAGCGGTTCACGGAGGTGGAGTGGGAAGGGGGCGCGTCATCGGGCTTCCTCGTCCAGATCGCAGTGGATGCGTGGGACCGCGCCCGCCTGCTGGAGGACGTCGCGCGCACCTTCGCCGAGCACGGCGCCAACATCGTCTCCTACGGCGGCGTGGTCGAGGACGGGATGGCACGGAACTGGTACACGGCCGAGGTGGGAGAGGTGAAGGAGCTCCGTTCGCTCCTCACCGCCCTCCGCAACCTCGACGCGGTCTTCGACGCGTACCGTGTGACACCCAGCTAGAGCGGCCAGTCGGGCTGCTCGCGGAGCGGAGCGAGGTCGGGGTCGCTGTCGAAGCTCTCCGCCCACTCGGGCCGCAGCTCGACGGCTCGTCGCAGGTGGGCCATCGCATCGGCCCGGCGACCCGCAAGGACCTCGGCGCGAGCCAGGTGGTACAGCGTCGCAGGGTGGTCGGGTCGCCGTGCGAGCACGTCGGCGAGCTCTGCCGCGTACGCGTCGTAATCGCCGGCGATGCGATGGCGCTCCGCGGCGAAGTAGTCCTCCCACGGTGACGGCTCGTACGCGGCTCCGCGTGGTCCGCCGATCGCGAGGACGGACGTTCCCGGCTCTTCCGCCCTCGCATGTCGCACCACGCCCGGCTCGCGGATGAACACGACGGTCCCCGCCGGCGCATCGAGGCGCTCCCCGTCGAGCGTGAACGTCGCCCTGCCCGCGAGCACGAGATATGCCTCCTCGTGCCCGAGGGCCGTCTCGTCGTGCTCCTCGACGACGTCGTCGCCCGCACGCGGAGCGACGTACGCGTTGATCCCGAAGGCGCCGATGTCGAGCGTTCGCCGAACCGGCCGCCAGAGAAGCGTCTCGTTGACGACGGGGATCGGCTCGATGTCGTGCAGGCGGACGCTTTGCCAGCGCTCGACCATACGCGGAATCTAGCTTCGAGCCTGCATCGCGACCGGCCGCGCGTAGACGAGCAGCCGCCGGCTTGCGAAGAAGCGCGGATGGCAGGCCTGGAGCACGAGCTCCTCGCGCCCGCGCGACTCGAGGACGGAGAGGTCGTTGTCGTCGACGATGCGCTGGCCCGTGACGCGGTACTCGACCGAGCCGTAGGGAAGCTCGATCGAGATCGTGTCGCCGGCATTGAGACGGTCGATGTCCGAGAACGGTGCGCCGTACGTCGTGCGGTGACCGGCGACGTAGACGAGCCTGCCCTCACCGGGCATGAAGGTCTCCTCATGCCTGCCCGGCCCGCGTCGCAGGTCGCTCGAGTCCGTGCCGTTCACGACGACGAGATTCAGCCCGAGCTTCGGGACGCGCAGGCGGGCGATCGCGTCTCCCTCCTCGGCCGCCAGCCGGAACCTCCGCGCCTCGCGGGAGAGGTCGTCGTGAGGCTGTGGCTTCGGCTTGGGGTTCGCAGGCCGCGAGACGGGCTCCCGTGTCGGCGTCCAGCTCTCGAACTCACGGTCGAGGTTCGACGCGAGCCGCCGCTGCTCGTACGCTGTGTACGCCGTCGTGAGCGGGTCCTTCCAGAGGTACACGGTGGCGGCCCAGGCGAGGACGCCGACGCCGATGACGAGAAGGAACGTGCCGAGGTGACGTCTCATCGCTCGGTCACAGAGTAGGGAGAGATCCGGAGCCGAGCGGACACGAGATGACGAGACGACAGAGGACAGTCCTGGTGGCCGTCGCCGTCGCCGCACTCGTCGTCGCTGCGAACGCGAGCTCCGGCGCGTACTTCTCCCAGTCGTGGGGGTGGGTTGCCCTCGCGTTCCTCGTTCCGACGACCCTTCTCATCATCCTCGACCGGGTGCGGGTGCCCGGGCGCCTCCGCGTCGCGCTCGTGGCGCTCATGGGAGGGCTCGCCGTCTGGATCGCGCTGTCCTCGATCTGGTCGCTCAGTCCGTCCGCTTCCGGGCGCGAGGCCGAGCGGATGCTGGTGTACGTGGCAATAGCGCTGGCGGTGGCGCTGGTGCTCAGACGCGGCGACGCGGCGGGCGTGTACTGCGGTGCGGCCGTTGGTGTCGTGGCCGTCGCGTCCTACGGGCTCGCCACGCGGTTGTTCCCGGATCGCTTCGGGTTCGACGACGACTCGTTCAACGCCTACCGGCTCGCGGAGCCGCTGGGCTACTGGAACTCGTTCGGACTCCTTGCCGCCCTCGCCGCGATCCTCGCAGTCGGAGTCGTCGCCCACACGCGGCGATCGAGCCTGGCGTTCGTCGCCGGTGCGACCGTCCCACTCTCGACGGCTGCCCTCTACTTCACCTTCTCGCGGGGGTCGTGGATGGCGCTGGGATTCGGCGCGGCAACGACGATCGCGCTCGATCCACGTCGCATTCGCACCCTCTGGTCTCTCCTCGCAGTCGGTCCGGTCGCGATCGTCGGCGTCATCTACGCGTCGCGGCAGGACGCGCTTACGACGGCGGACTCGCCGCTTGCGATCGCGACGCAGCAGGGTCATCGCGTCGCCTGGGTGCTCGCCGCGCTCGTCGTCCTCGCGGGGGCGCTCGGCTGGCTCGCACATCGGATCGCCGGCAGTGTGCCGTTGCGGCGGCGAGAGCGCCGGATCGCAGACGTGGCGCTGGCCATCGCCGTCTGCTCCGCCGTCGTCGTGGCTCTCGTCGCTGTCGGCGGCCCTGCCGCTGGGATCTCGAAGCTCCGTGACCGGTTCGAGGCTGCCCCGACCGCTGCGGGACCGGATCTCAATGACCGGCTCTTCAGTATCTCGAGCAACGGACGCACCGAGACGCTCGGGCTCGCGTGGGACGTCGGCATGGAGCATCCGGTCGGCGGCCGGGGTGCTGGGACGTACGAGTACGTCTGGTACGAGCGTCGTCCGAGCGGGCAGATCGTTCGCGACGCTCACTCGCTGTATGCGGAGACGTTCTCCGAGCTCGGCATCGTCGGACTGTTCCTGCTCGCGGCCGCGCTGACTGTGCCGATCGTCGCCGCGGTGCGAGCGCGACGCACGCGCTTCGTCGCTCCGGCGTTCGGCGCGTATGCGACATGGGCCGCGGCGGCGAGCCTCGACTGGCACTGGGAGATGGTCGGCCTGACGACCACGGCTCTGCTCGTCGGAAGCGTGGGGCTACTGGCCGCCGAGCGTCGTTCCGGGGGAGCCCTGGACGCCGGGAGCCGTCTTGCGCTCGTGGGGGTGACGGGGACGCTGAGCGTGCTTGCCGTGTGGAGCCTCGTCGGGAATCAGGCGCTCTTCGCTGCACGCGAGGCCGTGACTCGAAGAGACTGGAGCGAGGCGCGAGACGACGCACGGCGAGCGCAGGCGCTCCTCTTCTGGTCGCATGAGCCAGAACTCGTGCTCGGTGACGTCGCAGCGGGCACGGGCGACCGAGCCGGTGCGCTCGCCGTATATCGCGACGCCGTCGCGGAGGATCCCCGGAACTGGGTCGCCTGGCTCCACGTCGCCCAGGTCGCACGCGGCGCGGAGAGAGCCGCCGCGTACGACCGGGTGCACGAACTCAACCCCCGTGAGGAGGGCCTGCCGGGCGAATGACGTCCCGCGTGCGGGCTAGCTCTTGCGCTGCTCGCGGCGCCGGAGGAGCAACCCACCGGCAACCAGCGCGCCGCCTACCACCACGACGCCGAGAAGCGAAAGACCCGTGTTCGGGAGCGCCTGGGACTCTGCGGCGGCCGAGGCGGTGTCGCCGCCCGCCGTCGCCGAGACCTGGACGCCCTTCACCTTGTTGTCGTACTGATCCGTGGCCGGTGACTGTGCGTAGGCAGCGCCACCGAGCGCGAGAAACAGCCCGACAACCAAGGCGATGTATGCGGCCGCGAAGACGAACGCGGACGGACGAGCCTTACCCGTTCCTCTACCCATTCCTCTACCTCCCACGACGCAGCATACAGACGCACTCGGCGGCGTCCACACTAGACGTACGTCTAGTTCTGTCTCAGGGTCGGAGGGCGAGAGTGACCTCGACGGTGTGAAGCTCGCCGTCGCGGAGGAACGCGATCGACACTTTCTCACCCGGCTGCCGCGCGTCCACCGCGCTCTGGAGCGCTGTCGGAGTCCGGACGGCTTGACCGTCGAACTCGACGATCACGTCGCCGCCGGTGGGGACTTCGCGGCCGTCGACGACCTCGGTTCCGGTGGCGGCTCGAAGCCCGGCGTCGTCGGCGGGCGTTCCGGGAACCACCCGCGTGATCGCCGCGCCGTCCTCGACCGGGGACATCTGGATGCCGAGGTACGCGTGGCGAACCTCGCCCGTGGCGATGAGCTGCCGCACGATCGCACGCACCGTGCTCGACGGGATCGCGAAGCCGACGCCGTCCGAGCCGCCGGACTCGCTCTCGATCTGTGCGTTCACGCCGATGACGCGACCGCGCCGGTCGAGGAGGGGGCCGCCGGAGTTCCCGTGGTTGATGGCGGCATCCGTCTGGATCGTGTCCGTGATGGTGAAGTTGTTCGGCGCGGTCATCTCGCGGTGGAGCGCGCTCACGATTCCGGCTGTGATGGTGCCCTCGAGGCCGAAGGGGCTTCCGAGCGCGAGTACCGGGTCACCGACGCGCACGGTCGACGAGTCCGCGAGCTGGAGCGGAGAGAGCAGTCCTGCCGGAGCATCGACGCGAAGCACCGCCAGATCCGTCGACGGATCGGTCCCGACGAGCTCAGCGTCGAGCTGAACGCCGTTCCAGAAGCTCACGGAGATCGCCGACGATCCTGCGACGACGTGCTGGTTCGTGACGACGTGCCCGGCAGAGTCGTAGACGAACCCCGAGCCCTGCGCCTGCTGAGAGCCGCCACGGGCAGAGATCTCGACGACGGCCTTCGACGCGCGCTCGTAGATCGCGCTCGCGGAAAGGTCACCGGATGCGACCGGCTCCGCTCCCTGGACGGTGACCTGCCGGACGATCGTCGTCGCATCCCCGTCGTCGAGCAGGGCGAAGGACGCGACACCCAGTCCGACGCCGAGGACAAGAGTGGCGACGAGGCCGGCGACGACGAGGGGAGTCCGTGTGCGAGCTGCCATCGAACGCGCTCAGTGTGGCTGAAGCCGCGCGACTCGGGATGAGCAGCCGGTAAGCGGGGGCTAAGAAGTCGCTAAGACCCGGGGTCGCGCACGCGGGTGCAGCGCACAATGCGGGCCATGAGAGTCCTCGTGGTGGACGACGAGAGAGCGGTGCGCGAGTCGCTCCGCCGGGCACTCGAGCTCGAGGGCTACGACGTGGAGCTCGCCGAGGACGGCGAAGAGGCTCTCGACCGTCTGGATGCCCCGACGCCTGCCGACGCCGTGATCCTCGATGTCCTCATGCCCGGCATCGACGGGCTCGAGGTCTGCCGGCGCCTTCGCCATGGCGGCAATCACGTACCGATCCTCATGCTCACCGCGCGCGCCGAGGTCGACAGCCGCGTCGCGGGTCTCGACGCAGGTGCGGACGACTACCTCCCGAAGCCGTTCGCTCTTGCCGAGCTCCTCGCCCGATTGCGGGCGCTCATCCGCCGGCGGGCGAACGGGGACGGGTCGGCTGACGTCCTCCGCTTCTCCGACCTCGAGCTCGACCTCGGCACCCGTGAGGTCCATCGCGGGACTCGATCGATCGAACTGACCCGAACGGAATTCTCGCTGCTCGAGCTCTTCCTCAGGAACCCCCGGCAGGTGCTCACGCGCTCGATCATCTTCGAGCGCGTGTGGGGCTACGACTTCGGGCCGACCTCCAACTCGCTCGACGTCTACATCGGCTACCTCCGACGCAAGACGGAGGAGGGCGGCGCACCGCGTCTCATCCATACGGTTCGCGGCGTGGGCTACGCGCTTCGCGAGGCATGACGTTCAGGGCACGCATCGCCGTGTCGGCGGCGGCTGCGGTCGCACTCACGGTCGTCGCCGCGTCGATACTCGTCTACGTGGTGGCGCGGGGCCAGCTGCGCGCGCCGGTCGACGAGGCGCTCGAGGAGCGTTCCGCGGATCTCGTCCAGCATCCGATCCGGATCTTCGACACACCGCAGGGCGACACGTTCCTCGCGGTCCGTCCCGAGTTCGGCGAGGTCCGCGGCTACACCCAGCTCGTTCAGGCGGACGGGAGCACGCTGGTCCCTCCGCGGCAGGACGTCGCCCTTCCGGTGGACGACGACGTCCTCGCAGTCGCGGCGGGCGAGAGCGCAGCGTTCTGGCGTGACGTGGAGGTGGAGGGGAGACGGATCCGTGTCTTCACCTTCGCGTATGCACCTGGGGCGGCGGTGCAGGTCGCACGTCCGCTCGACGAGGTCGACGAGTCGTTGCGGCGCATCGGGCTCCTGCTCCTCCTCATCGCAGCCGGCGGAGTCGTCATCGCCGCCGGTCTGGGGCTGGTCGTGGCGCGAGCGGCGCTCACGCCCGTCCGCCGCCTCACCGAGACGGTCGAGCGGGTGAGCGAGACCCAGGACCTCTCCGAGCGCATCGAGGTCGGCGGCAGCGACGAGCTCAGCCGGCTGGCGACGAGCTTCAACGGGATGCTGGCAGCCCTCGAGGAGTCGACGCGTGCCCAGCGGCAGCTCGTCGCGGACGCGTCGCACGAGCTCAGGACACCACTCACCAGCGTCCGCACCAACATCGAGGTTCTCGCGAGCGATCGCCTGCTTCCACCCGAGGAGCGCACGCGCCTGCTGTCGGACGTCATCGAGCAGCTCGGCGAGATGACGACGCTCATCTCGGAGTTGATCGAGCTTGCGCGGGCCGAGCAGATGACGGTCGAGCCCGAGGAGGTACGGCTCGACGTTCTCGTCGCCGACGTCGTGGAGCGCGCGAGGCGCAACCGTCCCGAGGTCGTCTACAACGTCGAGCTCGAGCCTGCTGTCGTGCACGGAATCCCCGCGACGATCGAGCGAGCCGTCGGGAACCTCCTCGACAACGCCGCGAAGTGGAGTCCTGCGGGAGCCGAGGTCGAGGTGATCCTCCGCGACGGGCAACTGTCGGTGCGGGATCACGGGCCCGGGATCGCGGAGGAGGATCTGCCCTACGTGTTCGACCGCTTCTATCGAGCCCGCGCCGCGCGGGGCATGCCCGGCTCCGGGCTCGGCCTCGCGATCGTCCGCCAGGTGGCCGAGTCGCATGGTGGCGGTGTCGTCGCCGAGCGGGCCGAGGGTGGGGGCACGCGGATGGTCCTCACGCTGGGCACGTCGCACGAGCTCGCGACGGCTTCTTAGCGACCTCGTATCGCCACTCAGCTCAACGCCGAGTCCGCACGAGCTCTTAACCCCCTCTCACCGGCCTCTTAGGCGCGGCTGCTCCCATGCTGTCCATGACACGACGGAAGAAACTGACGATCGCGGCCGGCGCGGGAGGCGTGGCGCTCCTCGTCGCCGGACTCGGCGCGGCGGGTGCGATTGCTGCCTCGCAGCTTTGGTCGCCGAGCGAAGAGAGCAAGGCGGTGATCGACGATGCGGCGGACCAGCTCGGCGTCGAGCCTGCCGAGCTCTCCGGCGCACTCAAGCAGGCGTTGAAGAACCGCATCGACGACGCCGTCGACGCCGGTCGGCTCACCGAAGCGCAGGCAGACGCACTCAAGCAGAGGATCGACGACGACGAGTACCCGCTTCTCGGAGGCCTTGGCTTTCACGGGCGCGGCGGGCACGGCTTCGGCCACCACGGCCACTTCGCGGCTGTCTTCGAGGCGGCCGCGTCGTACCTCGGCCTGACCGAGGTGGAGCTCCGGGAGCAGCTGCGCGACGGCAAGACGCTCGCCGAGATCGCCAAAGAGCAGGGCAGGAGCGTGGACACGCTCGTCCAGCAGCTCGTCGCGACGCAGACGAAGCGGATCGACGAGGCGGTCACGGAGGCCAAGCTCACCGACGAGCAGGCCGCCGAGCTGAAGAAGGGGCTCGAGGAGCGGATGCAGGCGCTCGTCGCCGGCGAGCTGCGTGGCGGGCGCCACGACGGGCCGCACCCGCGATTCTGGCGCGGCTCGGGTGAGCCGCGCGCGCCGCCGTCCTTCTTCGGCCCGTCGGGCTAGAGCGACACCACCACCACCGTCGGGGTCGGGCGCGAGGCGTTCGGCCCCGACAGCGTTCTCGAGTCCCTCGATCGAGGGACATCCCTCGTTCGAGGGGGGTACCTCGATCGAGGGATTGCATCCCTCGAACGCGTGAATACAAGGAGATGTGGGGAGAGGGGAAGGGAGCCGCGCGCTCGCTTCGTGCGGGCGCGCGGCATTTCAACCGCTCACCCAGATCGAGGATCCCGTAGCGGATCCTCGATCGCGCTACGGCTCCCAACTCTCGCCGCCGGTGTCCCAGCCGATGAGGACCTGCGGGGCGATGAGCGTCGCCACCGTTTCGAGTACGGCACGGTCCGGATCGCCGTCGACCCGGAGCTCGCCGACGAGTCCTCCCTGGAACGAGATCGGGACGACGGTGCGGCGCGTCTCGTCCGGTGTCCCGGCGGACGGCCCTTGAATCAGCTCACCCTCGTCGAGGAAGAAGATGCCGGCCCAGGCGATCGCGGGCTCCGCGGCCAGGGCAACGATGACGTGGCGCAGAGCGTCGTCGACCTCTGCGTGCTCGACGAGCGCGCGCTCGATCTCGTCGAGTGGAGCGCCGCTCACTCCGCGACGTCGCTTCCTTCGAACGCCCGCAGCGCCGCCCTCAGCCCATCCGGCACGGCCGTCGGGCGCCGAGTCGCGACCTCGATGAGCACGAGCGTCTGATGCGCCGTGACCATGAGGGTGTCGTCGGGAAGGCGGTAGGCGGCGCACTCGTACGCGATGCTCGTCCGCCCGATGCGCGAGACGCGCACGAACGCCTCGATGAGGTCGTCGAAGCGCGCAGGGGCGTGGTAGTCGACGGCGGACGCGCGCATGACGAACTCGCACCCAGGTGTTGTGAGCCCGCCCAGGTGCCGGTGGTACTCGGTTCGTGCGTGATCGAAGTAGGGGAGGTAGCGGCCGTAGTAGACGACCCCCTGCGCATCGGTGTCGGAGAACCAGACGCGGGCAAGCGCCGAGTACTTGAACGGCGGTCGCCGGTCGGTGACGCGGCCGAGTTCCGGCGCCGCCGCGCTCACGAGGCCCGGATGACGCCGAGCACCTCGTCCCGCTTCTCGACCATGCGCGCTTCCGACAGCGCCTCGAGGTTCAACCGCAGCAGTGGCTCCGTGTTCGACGGGCGCACGTTGAAGTGCCAGTCGTCGAAGTCGATCGAGATCCCGTCCAGGTGCGAAACGCGGCCGCCCTCGGCCGTATAGCGCTCCTTGAGCTCCTGAAGCTTCAGCGGGACGTCGGCGACCGGGGTGTTGATCTCGCCCGTGAGGAAGAACCGTTCGCGGTACGGGCGCAGGAGCTCCGACAGCGGACGGTCGCTACGGGACAGCAGCTCGAGCATGACGAGGAAGGGGACGACGCCGGTGTCCGCTTGCGAGAAGTCCCGGAAGTAGTAGTGCGCGGAAACCTCGCCGGCGAACACGGCGTCTTCCGCGCGCATGCGCTGCTTGATGAAGGCATGGCCCACGCGATTGACGAGCGGGGTGCCACCGGCGCGCGTGATCGTCTCGGGCACGGCCCAGCTCGCACGGACGTCGTAGAGGATCTTCTCTCCGGGCGCCTTCGCGAGGACGGCCTCGGAGAGGAGCGCCGTGACGAAGTCGCCAGGCACGAACTCACCCGTGTCGTCGACGAAGAAGCAGCGGTCTG
This sequence comes from Gaiellaceae bacterium, assembly GCA_036276015.1. Taxonomy (GTDB): domain Bacteria; phylum Actinomycetota; class Thermoleophilia; order Gaiellales; family Gaiellaceae; genus GMQP-bins7. Next base: position 22,463 of record DASUCN010000011.1, read on the forward strand.
CGTCGCCGTCGTAGGCGACGCCGAGGTCGGCGTGCTCCTCCTGCACCTTCGCGACGATGAACTCACGGTTCTCGGGAAGCAGCGGATTCGGCTCGTGGTTGGGAAAGCTGCCGTCGGGATCGAAGTAACAGCGGACGATCTCCAGCTGGGGAAGCCGTTCGAGGACCGGGGGCAGCATCACTCCCGCCATGCCGTTCGCTGCATCCACGACGACGCGCAGTGGGCGGATCGCCTCGATGTCGACGAACGACAGGACCTTGGCGACGAAGCTCGGCCAGACGTCCTCGGATCTCGTCGTTCCGCGGCGATCGCTCTCGCCGAACCCGGACTCCGCGCGGGCCCGGATCTCGGCGAGACCCGAGTCGCCGCCGACCGGGAGGGCGCCGCGACGCACGATCTTCATCCCCGTGTACTCCTTCGGGTTGTGCGACGCGGTCACGCAGATGCCGCCGTCGAGGCCGAGCTCGGTGACCGCGTGGTAGAGCATCTCGGTCCCGATGAGGCCCAGCTCGGCGACGTCGGTGCCCGCGTCGACGACGCCCTCGACGACGGCTGTGTACACCGCGGGCGACGAGATCCGCATGTCGTGCCCGATGGCGACGGTGTGCGGCTCGAAGTGCGCCGCGTATGCGCGTCCGACGCGATAGGCGCCCTCCTCATCCAGCTGGCTCGGATAGATCCCGCGGACGTCGTAGGCCTTGAAGACGGACGGATCGAGCACGGCGGGATGGTAGTCGCCCCCGCCGGCGTTTCTACACTTCAGTCGTGGAGCGAAAGCTCGCATCCGTGCTGTTCGTGGACATCGTCGACTCGACGCGCCTGGTGACGGGCGCAGATCCCGAGGTCGTGCGGCGACGGGTCACACGCTTCTTCGAGACGGTCTCCAGTTGCGTGCGGCAGCACGGGGGCATCGTCGAGAAGTTCGCAGGCGACGCGGTGATGGCGGCGTTCGGTGTTCCTCAGGCGCACGAGGACGACGCGCAGCGCGCGATCCGGGCGGCGCTCGCGATGCGCGCAGCCGTCGACGAGCTCCAGCTCGAGGCGCGCATCGGGATCGAGGCCGGCGAAGTCGTCGTGGACGGTGCGGAGTCGACCTTCGCCACCGGCGAGGCCGTCAACCTCGCGGCACGCCTGCAGGAGGCGGCGCGACCCGGGGAGATCCTCGTCGGTCCCACCGCCTACCGGCTCGCAGCCGGGAGTCTCGTAGGCGAGGACGCCGGCCCCCTCGAGCTGAAGGGGATCGACGGGCCGTTTCGGGCATGGCGCGTCGTCGATCTCCTCGACGGGCCGGGCCGTCCGGTCGGGCCGCGTGCCCCGCTCGTCGGGCGCGAGGCCGAGCTCGAGCTCCTCGAGAACACGTTCAATCGCAGCTTGCGCGATCGCCGCGCGCACCTGTTCACGATCTACGGCGAGGCCGGCGTCGGGAAGAGCCGGCTTGCGCGAGAGTTCCTCGACGGCGTCGAGCGGGCGAGCGTTCTCATGGGCCGCGCGCTCCCGTACGGAGAGGGCGTCACGTACTGGCCGCTGGGCGAGATGGTGAAGGCGGCGGCCGGGATCTCCGACGACGACCCGCTCGAGGAGGCTTTCGAGAAGCTGCGTGAGTGCTGCGCGGAGGAGGCGGTCGCCGACGTGCTGGGTCTCGCTTCCGGGCTCATGGAGGCGCTCGAGGGCGAGCGAAGCCCGCAGGAGATCGCCTGGGCCGCACGCGAGGTCATGCAGGGCATTGCCGACGTGCAGCCCTTGATCTTGCTCTTCGAGGACATCCACTGGGCCGAGGCGCCGCTGCTCGACCTCATCGAGCACATCGCGGATTGGGTGCGGGCGCCCGTCCTCATCCTCTGCCTCGCCAGGCCGGAGCTCCTCGAGACGCGACCGGACTGGGGTGGAGGTCGCGTTCGCTCGACCGCCATCGAGCTCGAACCGCTCTCCGAGGACGAGAGCGCCGAGCTCGTGGAGCAGCTTCTCAGTCAGCTCGCGGGGGCTGCGGGCGAGCGTCCGACGTCACTCCCGCGGGAAGCGCTCGATCGGGCGGAGGGGAATCCGCTCTTCGTCGAGGAGACGATCCGCATGCTCGTCGAGTCGGGCTCCGGTAACGGCTCGGCCGATCGCGTCCCTGACACGCTGCAGGCGCTCATCGCAGCCCGTATCGACCATCTCTCGCCCGACGCGAAGACACTGCTGCAGCGCGCATCCGTCATTGGTCGCGTCTTCTGGCGCGGAGCGCTCGAGCACCTCGCGCCAGACGTCGCCGACCACACCGAGGCGCTGGAGGACCTGCTGGGGCGGGAGTTCCTCCTTCGAGAGCCGCGCTCGTCGATCTCCGGTGAGGCCGCCTATCGCTTCAAGCATGCGCTCATCCGCGAGGTCGCCTACACGGGCTTGTCGAAGCTTGCCCGCGCCCAGTACCACGCCCGTTTCGCCGAGTGGCTCGCGGATCGCACGGGCGAGGAGCTCGTCGAGATCCGCGCGTATCACCTCGACCAGGCCGTCGAGTTCCTCACCGAGCTCGAGGGAGCGCCGCCGGAGGAGCTCGCACACGAGACTGCTGCCGCGCTGGTGAAGGCGGCCAAGCGTGCGATCGCCCGCGAGTCGTACGCGAACGCGCGCTCGCTCGGCGTGCGCGCGCTCGAGCTCCGCCCGACCCTCGGTGCCAGGTACGTGGCCGCACGGGCGGCATGGAGGCTGCAGGACTGGTCGGCCGTGCAGGTGGAGATGGAGAAGGTGCGCGAGCAGGCGCGGGCGCTGGACGATCGGGTCCTCGAGGCGATGGCCGTCGCAGCGCTCGGCGAGGCTGCGCTCAAGCGTGACGGCGACGCGGATCGTGCACAGGAGCTCGTCGATCGAGCGCTCGAGATGCTCGCCGACCAGGACGACCCGGTTGCACGGTTCGAGGCGCTCACCATCCGCGCGATCATCGCCGGCTGGCACGCGAACATGGACGAGGTCGTGCTCTACATGGAGCGGGCCTACGCGCTGGCAATGGACGCAGGTCGCAAGGATCTCCAGACGACTGCGGCGCAGATCCTCGCGCAGACGCACCTCGTTCGCCTGGAGCTCGACGAGGCCGAGCTCTTGCTCACGCGAGCTCTCGAGCTGGCCGGCGAGAGCGGGAGCATCCGGTCGCGTGCGGGAGCATCGCTCGCCTACGGCTGGTTTCTCTCCCTGAGGGGCGAGCTCGACGCCGCCGAGACGGTGTACGAGGAGGTGCGACAGTCCGCGACCGAGCTCGGGATCGAGCCCACGATCGCGGCCGCGCTCATGAGGCTCGGCGGTGTGGCCGTCAAGCGGGGCGACTACCGTCGCGCAGAGAAGCTCTTTCGCGAGGCGTTACGGATCACCGCGACGCGTGGCGATCGCGGGTTCCTTCCGGACACCAAGGCGTCGCTTGCGGAGGTCCTCGCCCTGGTCGGGAAGATCGACGAGGCCGAGCGGTTGATGGCCGAGGTGCAGAGGAGCCCGAGGCCGGAGGACAAGCACTTCGCGGTTACGGTCGACGGGGTGCTCGCGATCGTCCGCGCCGCGCAGGGTCGCGACGAGGAGGCCGAGGCGCTGTTCCGGCGTGCGATCGAAGGGACCAAGGACGGCTGGCCGGCGCTCGAGCTCGAAGTCCTCGAACGCCTGGTCGTCTTCTATCGCGAGCGCGGGCGTGAGGACGACGCAGCGGCTTGTCAGGAGCGGATCGCGGAGCTCGTTCCGGCCGAGCCCTCGAGCACCGAGCGGATCGCCTGACTCGACCCCTCGTCCGGTGACTCGGAGATGACGGTTGCAGGGCGGTCGAAGCGTGCGAGCGCGTCGCGGAGCGGTTCTGCGCGAAGCGTGCCCTCGCCGTAGGGCAGGTGCTTCGTCTCGTTCCGGTTCGCGAAGGCGATGTCGGAGAAGTGGATGTGGAACGGCACCCCGGGCTCGAGGACGCCGTCGGCGAGGGCGAGAGCCTCGCGGAACGGCTCCACCTCGAGGAACGCGCCGTCGCTCGTCGCGTGCATGTGCGCGAAGTCGAGAACCGGTCGGACCCAGTCCACGCGGCGGGAGATCTCGACGACATCGTCGACCGAGCCGAGGTCACGCACGCGTCCCATCACCTCGATTCCGAACGGCACTGCCCGCTCTTTCGAAACGAGGCGCTCCCTGAGCGTTCCCAGCTGCTCGACGACCGCGTCGATCGCATCCTCACGGCTACGCCCGAGAAAGAATCCTGGATGGAAGACGACGAGCTCGGCGCCGCTCCTGGCAGCGATACCGGCGCTCCGGTCGAGGGCGCCGACCGCGGAGGTGAACTTGCGCCCGCTGGCCTCGAGATGCCCCATGAACCCGAAGAGTGGGGCGTGGACCGAAAGGGCGACGTCGTGGTCGCGCGCGAGCTCACCGAGGCGCTCCGCGAACGGGTAGTCCATCCAGAAGCCGCTCTCGAAGTCGATCTCACAGGCCGAGTACCCGCGCTCGAGGAGGAGCTCGAGCGCCTGCTCCGGCGACTCGCGCGAAGGCATGCGGGCGGGGCCGACACGGATGCGAGCTGCCACGCCCCGATCGTAGACGGCCGTGATGTGAGAGCCTTCCGGACGTGAAGGCGACGATGCTCCTCGCCGACTACGCCGTCGTCTCGGACGGGAAGCTCACCATCGTGGGTGGCGGCTGGTCGCAGACGGGGCCTGAGCCGGCGGCATTCGGCATCGGGCTGCTCATCCAGGTTCCGTGGGATCAGGCGAACACGCGCCACTCGTTCTCGGTCGAGCTCCTCGACTCCGACGGAACCCCGATCGGGTTCGAGGACGGAGAGGAGTCCGACCAGGTCGTGGCGTTCGGCGGCGAGTTCGAGGTCGGACGGCCGCCGGGCCTCAAACCGGGCACACCGCTCGATTTCCCGGTAGCGGTCAACTCGACCCCGCTCCCGCTGGAGCCGGGGAGATACGAGTGGAGGCTGACCATTGACGGCGTCGCGCGCGAGGACTGGACGCTGCCGTTCACCGTTCGCAGCGAAGAAGGCTGATCCGGGCCACTTCCGTCCGACCGGACCCGTACGCTCGAAACGTGTCCGGAGAGCTCCCACAGACCCCTTCGCGCATCGACCTGCTCGAGCTCGATATCGACCTCCGTCTCGCCGATCTCTGGCGGGAGGCAGTGGACGTGGACGAGTGGAGTCTCGAGATCGTCGCCGCGTTCATCCGGGCCGCCTACGGGAAGGGGTACTGCGACGTGCTGACGGAGGAGCAGCCCGGGTCGCTCTGCATCGACCACGGGTACCGCATGCCCGACCGCCGTGCGTCCGCGCCGGATCGGGCCGAGCGCGCGGCCTGATCGCCTCTGCGGGAGCACCGGGCACGCCCGGGCTAGACTTCCCGCATGGCCCGGAAGGCGAGTCCGGCGCGGCTCGTGATCGCCCTGTCGGTGGCGGGCGTGCTCGCCGTGTTCCTCCTCTACACGTCCATCGCGGGCGGTGGAAACCCCTCGCTCGCCCCGAGCGAGCTCGCCGGGCGCTCGGGTGACGTACAGCTCGCAGGGCTCGTCGTCGGCCCGGTTCGGGGTGACGCGCACGACGGCGGCCTCCGCTTCCGGCTCAAGGACATCTCGGGCGACAGCACGACGAAGGTCGCGGTCCTCTACACGGGCTCCGTCCCGGATCTCTTCAAGGTCGGCCGGCACATCGTGGTCGACGGTGAGCTGCGAAGTGGGACCTTCGTGGCGCAGCCCGGCTCGATGATCACGAAGTGCCCCTCGAAGTACGTGCCGAAGCAGAGCGGCTCCGCCTGACCCTCCCCGATGCCTGAGCTCGGACGCGCCGCGCTCCTCGTCACGCTCGGCCTGTCCGTGTACGCCCTCGTGGCGGGCGCGGCGGCGGCGCATCTCGGGCGGCGTCGACTCGCACAGTCCGCTCGAAACGCGCTCGTGGCGTCGTTCGTCACGACCGCTGTCGCCTCGGCCGTTCTCCTTGCTGCGCTCGTCCGCAACGACTTCTCGTTCACCTACGTCGCCCGCACGACGAGCGAGGCCCTCCCGACGGCGTACACGATCTCGGCGTTCTGGGGAGGGCAAGAGGGCTCGCTTCTCCTGTGGCTCTTGATCCTGACCGCGTTCGGGGCCGTTGCCGTCTCGCTGAACCGGACATGGGCGCGCGACCTCATCGTCTGGGTCGTCCCGGTGTTCGCCGCGGTCTCGACGTTCTTCGCATTTCTCCTCGTCGCCGTGGCGAGCCCATTCGCGACCCAGGCGGCGCCGCCGGACGGTGCCGGGATGACGCCGAGCCTTCAGAACCCGTACATGCTCGCGCACCCACCGCTCCTCTACCTCGGGTACGTCGGGCTCACGGTGCCGTTCGCATTCGCGATCGGGGCGCTCCTGTCCGGCAAGCTGGACGAGCGCTGGCTCATCGCAACGCGGCGTTTCACGCTCTTCGCGTGGGCAGCGCTCGGAATCGGCCAGCTCCTCGGCAGCCACTGGGCCTACGTCGAGGTCGGGTGGGGCGGGTACTACGCTTGGGATCCGGTCGAGAACGCCGCCCTCATGCCGTGGCTCGCCGCAACGGCGTTTCTGCACTCGGTGATGATCCAGGAGAAGCGCGGAATGCTGAAGGTGTGGAACGTGCTCCTCGTCATCCTCGCGTTCTCGCTCGCGCTCTTCGGGACGTTCCTCACGCGTTCCGGTGTGGTCAACTCGATCCATTCCTTCACGCAGAGCTCGATCGGACCGTGGTTCCTCGCGTTCATCGGCCTCGTCGTCGCGGTATCGATCGGTCTCGTGCTCTGGCGGCTCCCGTCGCTCAGGTCGCCCACGCGGCTCGAGTCGCCGATCTCGCGCGAGGCGGCGTTCCTCTACAACAACCTGCTCCTCCTCGCGCTCTGCCTCGCGATCCTGTGGGGTGTCGTGTACCCGATGCTTTCCGAGGCGGTGCGCGGTGAGGCGATCGTGCTCGGGCGCTCGTACTACGACTTCTTCCTACGCGCCTTCGGGCTCCCGCTCCTGCTCCTGATGGGCATCGGCCCGCTCATCGCGTGGCGGCGTGCGTCGCTCGCGAGCCTCCTCACGACATTCCGCTGGCCGACCGGCGTCGCGCTCGTCACCGGTGTCGTGCTGCTCGTGCTCGGTGCCGGAAGCTCCGTCCCCGGTCTCGTCGCGTACACGTTCTCCGCGTTCGTCATGACGACGATCGTGCTGGAGTTCGCACGCGGGACCCGCGCACGGAAGGCGCTGGGCGCGAGCTCGTGGCCGGCCGCGTTCGGGTCGCTCATGTCGCGCAACCGCCGTCGCTACGGCGGGTACGTCGTCCACGCTGCGATCGTCATGCTCGCGATCGGCATCGCGGGCTCGAGCGCGTTCGACTCGGCCGCGGATGCACGGCTCGAGCGGGGCGACGCGTTGCGGATCGGCGACTACACGCTCGTCTACCGCTCGCTCGACGAACGACAGGTGTCCAACGCGACCGAGATCCGCGCGACGCTTGAGGTGCGCCGAGGCGACGAGGCTCTCGGGACGCTCCAGGCGGGCAAGAACGCCTACACCGTGGAACAGCAGGTCTCGAACGAGGTCGGCATCCGCAGCGACCGGCTGACGGGGGAGGACCTGTTCGTGATCGCCGAGCAGATCAATCCGGACGGGAGCGTGAACTTCCGCGTGTTCGTGAAGCCGCTCGTCAACCTGATCTGGCTGGCCGGGCTCGTGTTCCTCATCGGCTCGGTGATCACGCTGTGGCCGGACCGGCGCGAGCAGCGCAGGCTCGTACGGCGCGCCTCCGAGGTCGGTCTTCCCGCATCCGCGTGACCGTCGCGCTCGTCCTCGCCGCGGCGCTCGCCGTCGCGTGTGTCGTTGCGGTCGCGCTTCCGTTCATTCGCGAGCCGGAGCCCGAGTCGGACCTCCTCGTCGAGCTCGACGCGGAGGAGCTGAGGCGGCTCGAGCTGCTCGAGGAACGTGATCGGGCGCTTGCGGCGCTCAAGGAGCTCGAGTTCGAGCACCGTACGGGAACGATCTCGGACGAGGACTATCGCGCGCAGCTGGCGCCGCTCCGCCGCGACGTCGCAGCCGCGCTCCAGGCGCTGGCGAGCGATTCCGAGCAGGGTCGACAGGTCGATGCGCGAAACTAGGGCCATGGGACGGAAAGCCCTCGTCCTCGTCTGCCTCCTCACGCTGGTCGTGGTGGCGTCGGCCTCGGCGCAGACGCCCGAAAGCGAGAAGGCGGCCGTCGACGCCCGGATCGCAGCGCTGCAGGCGGAGATTGCGGAATCGAAGGCCAAGGAGGGCGTTCTCACGTCGCAGCTCTCGGCGGTCGTCGCCGAGCTGGAGGACGCCCAGGCCGCCGTTGCCACGGCACAGGCCGGGGTCGCTGCGCTTGAGGCCGAGCTCGCGTCCGCACAGGCTCGCCTGTCCGAGCTGACCGCGCTTCTCGACCAGCAGACCCGCCGGCTCGAGCGTCTGCGCGCCGAGTACCGCAAGGCGGTGGCGATCCTCGAGGCGCGCGTGCGCGCCGCATACATCGACGAGCCTCCCGACCTCGTGTCGTTCCTCGTCTCCGCGTCGAGCTTCGACGAGGTGATCGACAGCGTCGAGCTCGTGTCGCGCATCAGCCGTCAGGATCAGCGCATCGCGAAGCAGGTCGAGCAGGCGAGGATCCAGGCAGCAGCCGAGCGCAAGGCGACCGTGGAGACACGCAGGCTCCAGGAGGACACCGTGTCCGTGATCGCCGCTCGCGCCAGCGAAGCTCGAGTGGCCAGGGATCTGCTGGCGAGCGAGCGCGACCGGCTGTCGACGGTCGAGTCCCTCAAGCAGAGCGCGCTGACGAGCGAGCGCGAGTCGCGTGCCGAGTATCTCGCCGAGGTCGAGGGTCTCCTCGCTCAGAGTGCCGCGCTCGCGACCAGGATTCGCGGGGCGCAGGAGGGAGCCGGGACGACGGGCACCGGCCAGCCGTCGGCGGCCGGGCTCATCTGGCCGTGCGACGGCGTCGTCGTCAGCGGCTTCGGGATGCGGTGGGGCCGGATGCACGAGGGAATCGACATCGGCTGTGCCTTCGGAACCCCGAACCGTGCGGCCGCTGCCGGCACCGTGATCTACTCGGGCTGGCTCGGCGGCTACGGGAATCTCGTCGTGATCGACCACGGCAACGGTCTGTCGACGGCGTACGCTCACGCGACCACGCTGCTCGTGAGCGTGGGCCAGTCGGTCTCGCAGGGGGAGACGGTCTCGCTCGTCGGGTCCACGGGGAACTCGTCGGGCCCTCATTTGCACTTCGAGGTGCGCGTGAACGGCTCCGCGGTCGACCCGCTGCTCTACCTCTAGCGGGACCCGAGCGGGCTCTGCGCCGTCAGGCTGCCTCGGTCGCGGCGCTCGGGAGCGCGACCGAACTGACGAGGTGGAGATCCGGCAATGCCCGCCAGCTCTCGTCGAGCCCGAGCCCGTAGCCGGCGAACAGCTCGTCGGGCACCGTGAAACCCGTGAAGCGAAGCGGGAGCGCGTCCACGAGGCGTCGAACCGGGCGGTCGAGGAGCGCCACGGCGGCGAGGCTCGCGGGATTCCGGAGGCCGAGCGTCCGGCAGAGGAAGTGGAGCGTGAGACCCGTGTCGACGACGTCCTCGACGAGGAGGACGTGCCGGCCCTCGAGAGGTGAGTCGACGTCCTTGAGGAGGCGCACGCCGCCGCCCTGTCCACCCGTGTACGGCGCAAGCTCGACGACGTCAAGGGTGTGCGGGATCGAGAGCGCGCGCGTCAGGTCGGCGAGGAAGACGACGCTCGACTTGAGCGGCGCGATGAGGATCGGGTCGAGCTCGTCGTAGGCCGCCGATATCTCCTGGCCGAGCTCGGCCACGCGCGTGGCGATCTCGGCCCGCGTGAGGTAGACGGCCCCGACCGCACCCGGATCGGATGTGTGCGCGTGCGCCACTACGAAGCCAGCCGCAGTCTGTACCGCTGCGCGAGCCGCTCGATGTCGCGACGGTAGAAGAGCTTCACCTTGACGTGCGGGTAGAGGCGCTGGACCTCGCGAAGCTTTCGGTTCTTCCGGGTCACGAGCGACTGTTTCATGACCGTGACCTCGATGAACAAGTTCTGCTCGGGGAGGTAGAAGTCCGGCGTGAAGGCGCTGACGACCTTCCCGTTCTCGTCACGCTCCAGGACGAACGAGTGTGGCTCGTAGTCCCAGGGGATGCCGTAGTAGTCGAGGATCTTTGCGCACTCGACCTCGACCCGGTTCGCGAACCGCGGAGCTTCGCTTCCGCAATATGCCTGGAAAACGGGACTTTCCTCCCGCACCTGGGCCAGGGTAGCAACGGCCTCGGACGACCCCCGACGAGCCGCCGTAGACTTCGATCGTGTTCCGGATCGCGCAGTTCTCCGACCTCCACTGCGGCGAGACCTACTTCGAGGCAAGCCTCCTCGAGCGCGCGATCGGCGAGATCAACGAGCTCGAGCCCGACGTCGTCGTCTGCTCCGGCGACCTGACGACGTTCGGTTTCAGGCACGAGTACCTGACCGCGCGCGAGTACATAGACCGCATCCACTGCGACTCGCTGGTCGTCGTGCCCGGGAACCACGACTCGCGAAACGTCGGCTACGTCCACTTCGAGGAGATGTTCGGCGACCGGAACTCCGTGCTGCGCAAGGGGGACGTCGCCATCGTCGCGGTCGACTCGAGCGAGCCCGACCTGGACCACGGCCAGATCGGGCGCGGTCGCTACCGGTGGATCGAAGAGCAGTTTCGAGCCGAGCCGGCCGACCTGAAGATCTTCGTCCTGCACCACCACTTGCTGCCCGTGCCGGGGACGGGCCGCGAGCGCAACATCGTCCACGACGCGGGCGACGCGATCGAGTGCCTGCAGCGCGCGGGTGTCCGGCTCGTCCTCTCGGGACACAAGCACGTGCCGTACGTCTGGCGCCTCGAGGATCTCTTCGTCGTCAACGCGGGAACCGTTTCGTCGCTGCGGCTCCGTGGCAACACCAGGCCTTGTTACAACGTCATCGAGATCGCGGATCGCAAGGTCGACGTCTGGCGTCGACATCCGTTCCACGGGCAAGAGCGGCTCGTCTCCTTCACGCTCGACACGCTCGAGTACGCGAAGTACACCGGTGCGATAGAGGACGAGGTCACGGCGCGCACGTGAGAGCGGTCGCGATCGTCGACGGCGAGCACTACGCCTCCGTCGTCCGACACGCCCTCGAGGAGATGCCGTACGAGTTCGTCGCTGCGGTGCTCGTCGGCGGACAGGAGAAGCTTCGCGGTGGCGAGGACTACGGTGTCCCGCTCGGTGCGGACGTCGAGTCGACGCTCGCTGCATTCTCTCCGGAGGTCGTCGTCGATCTCTCTGACGAGCCGGTGCTCGGACCGCCGGAGCGGCTCGCACTCGCGAGCCGGGTTCTCGCCGCGGGTGTGTCCTACGTCGGGGCGGACTTCCGCTTCGATCCGCCCGAGCGGGCGCCGTTTGCGCTTCCGTCACTCGCTGTCGTCGGCACGGGCAAGCGTGTCGGCAAGACGGCGGTCACGGGTCACGTCGCACGACTGCTCTCGTCGGATCGGGCGGTGGTCGTCGTCGCGATGGGGCGCGGCGGGCCGCCCGAGCCAGAGGTCGTCACGGTGCGTCCGACCGTCGATGCGCTCGTCGAGCTGTCGCGGTCCGGCCGGCATGCTGCGTCCGACCACCTCGAGACCGCAGCCTTGGTCGGCGTTGCGACGGTGGGCTGTCGCCGATGCGGAGGGGGCCTCGCGGGCGCTGTCGCGACGTCCAACGTTCTCGAGGGCTCGCGGCTCGCGGCACAGCTCGCGCCGGACCTGGTCGTCTTCGACGGAAGCGGCGCCGCTCTACCTCCGATCGCGGCGGGCGGCACGGTCGTCGTCGTCGGCGGTCACCAGGATCCGGGCGTCGTCTCGGGGTACCTGAACGCATTCCGGCTTCTCCTTGCCGACCTCGTCGTGCTGTCGATGGCCGAGGAGGACAGCGGTTGGGAAGTGGTGCGAGCGGGCGTGGCCGGGGTGGTGCCGGAGAGCGTCCCCATCGTTGCGACCACACTGCGTCCCCGGCCGCTGCAGAGCGTTCGCGGCCGCACGGTCGCGTACTTCTGTGCGGCGCCGCAGGACGCCCACGGTCGTCTGCGGACGCACCTCGAGGAGACGCATGGCGCCCGGGTCGTCCACGTCTCCGGGAATCTCGCGAACAGAGCAGCGCTTCGCGTCGAGCTCGAGACGCTCTCCGCCGACGTCTATCTCGTCGAGCTCAAGGCCGCGGCGGTCGACGTCGTGGCCGAAGCCGCGCTCGCTCGAGACGCCGAGGTGGTGCTCGCAGCGAACGACCTGGTCCCTCGCGCGGGTGAGCCGGACCTTGACGGACTGCTCCTCGACGTGGCCAAATTCCGGGGGTGAGCGAGCGCCGCTATCGGCTCCCGTTGCCGCTCGGCGACGAGGTGCCGTTCTCGAAGGGCCTGATGGCGCGAGCGCTCGTCGTGACCGGCCTCGACCCCGAGCGCGCGTACCTCATCGCACGTCGAGCCGACCGCGACCTGACCGAGCGTGGCGCGTTGTCGCTCGATCTCGACCGCCTCGGCGAGCTCGCCGCCGAGCTGATCGGCGAGGAGGAGGCGGCACGCACCGTGCGGCGACTTCGCCGGATCGACGCGCTCCAGCGCCTCGACGAGCCACTCCTCTTGCTCGTGGGCGGGGCAACCGGCACCGGGAAGTCGACGATCGCGACCGAGGCCGCACATCGTCTCGGCATCACGCGGGTCACGTCGACGGACTTCATCCGGCAGACGATGCGCACCTTCTTCTCGAAGGAGTTCATGCCGTCGGTCCACTACTCGAGCTTCGAGGCTCGACTCGCACTCACACGCGCCGAGGAGGAGGAGTCGGGCGACGCCGCGATCCTCGGATTTCTCGACCAGACGCGGAACGTCCTGGTCGGCGTCGATGCGGCTCTCGAGCGCGCCGCAACCGAGCGCTGGTCGACGGTGCTCGAAGGAGTGCACCTCGTCCCTGGCATGCTCGACGTCGCTTATCCCGGCGCGTTCGTCGTGCAGTGCGTGATCGCGATCGAGGACGAGAACCTGCACCGCAGCCATTTCTGGGTACGTGACCACGCGACGGAGGGCCTGCGCCCGCTCGAGAAGTACCTCGACTCGCTGCCGCAGATCCGCCAGATCCAGGACTACCTCGTCGAGCGCGCCAGGCGTCACGACGTCCCTGTCATCCACAACGACTCGCTCGACCGTGCGATCGGAGACGTTCTCGACCTCGTGCTCCGCCGAGCGGATCAGCTCGTCGCCGTCGCGTAGAGACGCGTCTCTACACTTGCCGCATGGTCACTCGCGAGGACGTCATCGAGGCCCTGCACGGCGTTGAGGATCCCGAGCTCGGGATGGACATCGTCGAGCTCGGTCTCATGTACGACGTCGAGGTCGACGACTCGAAGGTCAAGGTGACGTACAGCCTGACCTCGATGGGCTGTCCGGCGGGCGCGATGATCGCGGACGGCATCGTCGACGCTGCCCGCTCCGTACCGGGTGTGGAGGAGGTCGAGGCGGAGCTGACGTTCGACCCGCCGTGGACGCCCGACCGGATGTCGGACGACGCGAAGTTCATCCTCGGCTTCGGCTGAATTGTCCGCAGACCGGAATCCGCGGATGCGGATTCGGTCGCGTGAGTCAAAGACGCTCGCGACGCGCACCGATGCCGTGTCGGCCGTTCCTGATCCGCTAATGAGGCGAGTGGGCCGCACCCGTAGCGAGCAACTGCTCGCTCTAGCCGGGGATCGAGAGGACGATCTTGCCGAACTGCTCACCAGCCTCGAGCCGCTCGTGCGCACGCGCTGCATCGGCCAGCGGGAACACGCTGTCGACGTGCACGCGGGCACGACCCGATCGGATCAGCCCGTACGCGCCCTCGAAGTCGGACGGCATCCCCATCGTGGAGCCGTAGACGACGAGCTGCTTCCACCACAGCCGGTAGAGGCGTGCCGGCGGGCTGTGGCCGGAGGTCGCTCCGCACACGACGACGCGACCCTCCTGCGCGGCCGCGGCGAGCGATCGCTCCCAGGTTGCCTCACCGACCGTCTCGACCACCACGTCTGCACCCTTGCCGCCCGTGGCGTCCTTGACGGCCTGGACGACGTCTCCGTCGGCATGGTTCACGGCGACGTCGGCGCCGAGCGCGCGAGCTCGTTCGAGCTTCGCCTCGCTCGACGACGTGACGACGGTTCGTGCTCCGAGCGCGCGCGCGATCTCGAACGCGGCGAGTGCGACGCCTCCGCCGATGCCCCAGACCAGCACCCACTCGTCCTCCTGGAGCGCGGTCTTGGTGACGAGCATCCGGTACGCGGTCTCGAACACGAGGGGGAAGGCAGCCGCCTCCTCGAATGAAAGCGCCTCGTCGAGCGGGTAGAGCTGCCCTGCGGGGATCGACTTCAACTCACAGCAGGTGCCGTCCGTGTGCTCGCCGATGACGGTGATCCGGCCGTCGTGCGGGATACCTGGATTCACGACGACGCGGTCGCCGATCTCGAACCCGTCTACACCTTCGCCGAGCGCTGCGACGACGCCGGCCCCGTCGGCGCCGAGGATGCGGGGCTTGGGAACCGACGGGAGCCCCTTCCGCACCCACACGTCGAGGTGGTTGAGGCCCGCGGCGCGCAGCGAGACCAGAACCTCACCCGGTGCGGGGTTCGGATCGTCGACGTCCTCGTACCGCAGCACCTCGGGACCACCGTCCTCGTGTATCCGGATCGCCTTCACGAGGCAGAATCCTCGCATGACCGCCGCCGAGCTGACGGAACTGGCCGTCGAGCTCGGGATCGACGCCGTGGGCGCTGCTCCGGTTGCGCCCTACGAGGAGACCGAGCAGCACATCGTGGACCGTCGCGCGCGCGGGCTCTTCGCAGACATGCGCTTCACGATGTCGCGGCCCGACATCTCGTGCCATCCGGAGCGCCTGCTCGAGGGCGCGAAGACGGTGATCGCCGGCGCGCTCTGCTACTACCGCCCCGAGCCGGCGCTGGGGGCCGACGAAGGACGGCTTCCGCGATACACGTGGCGCGACGAGTACGCCCTGCTGCGCCAGCGCCTCGACGAGCTGGGGAGGAGACTCGGTGGGGCGTATCGCGTGCTCGTGGACGAGTCCGACCACGTCGACCGTGCGGCGGCCGTTCGCGCGGGAATCGCGTTCTACGGCAAGAACACGCTGGCGATCACGCGCCGTCACGGCTCGTGGGTCGTCCTCGGCGTCGTCGTCACCGACGTGGAGATCGAGCCGTCCTCGCCGCTTGGACTCGACTGCGGTGAGTGCCGGTTGTGCATCGACGCATGCCCAACGGGCGCGTTGGACGATCCGGGAACCCTCGACTCGACTAGGTGCCTCTCCTACTGGACGCAGGCACCGGCTTCCATCCCCGAGCAGTACCGTGCCGAGCTGGGGCCGATGGTCTACGGCTGCGACGTCTGCCAGGACGTGTGCCCGTGGAACCGCGGGGTCGAGAAGCGGAGGCAGGGTGTGACGGATGAGACAGCCAGTGGGGGCGTGTCGCTCGTCGACTGGCTCGAGCGTGACGGGCATTCGCTCGTCGCGGAGTTCGACCGGTTGTACGTGCCTCGGAACGACGCTCGCTGGCTCCGTCGCAACGCTCTCATCGCAGCGGGGAACGTCGGAACGGAGGATCTCGGGCCAAACGTGAGTCGTTACGTCGACGATCCCGACCCCATGCTCGCCGAGACGGCCGCGTGGGCGCTGGCGCAGATCGGAGCGCGGAAGAAGTGAGCACCGAGCTCGACCGCGCGCGCATCGCAGTCGTCGTCCACGAGGTGCGGAGCCCGGTCGCCGCAGTCGCTGCGGTTGCCGAAGCCCTCGCTGAGCGACCGGCTGATGCCGCGCTACGTACGGAGCTGGTACGTCTCGCTCTCGCCGCGTGTCACGCCATCGAGCGGATCGTCCTCGACCTCGCGGTGGCCTCGGTGCGCCTCCACTCGGTTGACATTCGAGCGCTCGTGGGGGAGACCGCGGCGGCGTTCCGACTGCAGAGTGCCGACGTCGTCGCCGACGGGCTCGACGGCGACCCGCTGTTCGTCCGGGCTGATGCCGTTCGCCTCCGTCAGGGACTCGACAACCTCGTCCGGAACGCGCTCGTTCACAGTGGTACTGCCGAGCCGGTACGTATCTCGGTCACGAGCTCCGATGCAGAAGTGGTGGTCGCCGTCACTGACGCGGGGGTCGGCATCTCGCCGGACGAGCTCGAGCGCATCTTCGAGCCGGGTGAGCGAGTCCGGCCGAGCTCGCCCGGATCGGGTCTCGGGCTCGCCGTGACGCGCGCGATCGTCGACGCGCATGGAGGATCGATCGAGGTCGAGTCCAGCGAGGGGGTCGGTACGACCTTCACGATGGTGCTTCCTGCGGCAGAGCCTCAATCCGCCACCTGAGCCTCGACGACTTCGTCCCGAAGCCACGTGCCGTCGCGGGCGAACTCGCTCACCCGGAAACGCGCGGTCGCCGACTCGAGGTCCGTGTCCGTCGACACCACCCGGATCGGCGAGTCTCCGGCGGTTGCGTAACCCTCCGCGATGCCATCCTGCTCGATGACGACCCAGCGCGTCCCGCGCCCCGGCTCGATCCACGCAAATCCCACTGTCGTCTCTTCGCTCGAGCGGCAGCTCAGAGTGAGTCGCGCATCGTCGACGCCGGATGATCCGAGACGTGCCGACGCCCAGCCGCACCACGCTCCGCCGAGTGAGTCGCATGCGTATGCCTTCCGCTGCTGTGGATCGAGGAACGTGACGCTCGCGCCTCGGACCCCGATGCGCTCGACGACCCGACCGGTCGCCCGCCTACCCAGCACCGCGACGCACGACCGGAGGCGCGCTACCTTCGCCGCTTCGGCCACGCGGACGCGAGTGGCGACAACCGCTCCGTCCGCACGCTGGAACGTCACCGCAGGAGAGCGCGCGGCCGAACCGTCGACGAGTGCCGGTCGTCGCTCCTCACCGCCGGAGCAGCCGGCGATCAGCACCAGCAGGCCGATGCCGGTTGCCAGCGGGCGGAGCCCCGTCACGAGCTCCAGCCGGTGCGCCGAACGCCGCTGTAGCTTGCGCTTCCACGGTACGTCCGCGTCCAGATGTTCGTCCCGTATGCCTCGCCCTTCGCCTCGATGATCTGATCCGAGCCGTCGGGGTTCACCGCATAGATCAGGCCGATGTGGCCGTCGCTCGCGAGAGCGTCCATCTTGATGAGGGAGGGCTTCGTCGCCGTGACGTTCGGCGCGCCCGAGCCCGCCTTGAACGCCGCCGCCGTGTACGGGCCGTGGACGTGCCGCAGCATCCCCCATTGATGGAACCCGGGGTCGGAGGTGTCGAGCGCTTCGCGCCACACCTTGAAGGTGAAGCCCGAGCAGTCCCCGCCCTCGCCGCCGGTGGATGCGTTCTCCTGCGGATCGCCCGGAGAGTCGTCACGGTCGTTGTCGTTCCAGCAGCCTCCGCCCCACTGGTAGCCCTCGTAGCGCGCGCGGAGTGCCACCGCCGCGGAGCCGTCCCGGGTGATGTACGGCGTCGGCGTCGGGGCTGCGTAGTTGCAGTTGTCCGCCACGAAGCGCGTGTGGTAGGCGGTCGCACTCCCGACGAGCGTGAGCCCGATGACGAGGGCGGTCGCGAACGCGGTGAAGCCGCTCGTGCGCATCATCACTGCACCTCCAGGTCGAAGCGGTCGACGAATGCCCCTGCAGGAGTCGAGCCGAGCCGATAGAGCGATCGCCCGACGAGCTTGAACCGGCCGAGCGGGGCCGTTTCGGCCCAGTCGGACGCCTCGAGCGCGAAGCGCTGCACGAGCCCTTCGCGGCGGAGGACGAGGACCACGAACTCGGCGGAAGACTCCTCGTACACGCGGAGTACGATCACGAGCCGCTGGCCCCGCGGCTCGGCGAGCTGGACCTCTCCCAGCGGCGTCTGGCTCGTCACGCGCCACGAGCGCGTGACGGCCGTGCCCGACACGATGGCGGCTCGGAGCTCGCTCCCGTTCCGGTAGACGACGACCTCGGAGCCACCTGGCACCGTGCGTTCCGAGCGGCCGTGGCGGAGCTGCTCGGCCGGCGACGCGGGCCCGCCGTCGAGCTCGACCGGCGTCCAGTGATGAGAAGGCTGCGAGAGCACGAGCGGTCCGCCGGGCGAGCGCCGGATCTGGGAGGCGCCTCGCTCCGCCGTCTCGATCGCCTCGAGCTCTCGTCCGCCCTCGTCGTACCGTCGCACGAGCGGGTTGCGTCCCCGTTGCGGAACCGACTCGAGAATGTAGAGCGTGCCGTCGGCGCTCGCCGCGAGGTCTGCGATCGTCCCGCTGACCGAGACCGGGACGCGTGCTGGCGTTCGCCGGCCTCGGTCCCAACGGAGAACGCGTCGGTGAGCCTGGTCGAGTAGGAACACGCTGCCCGCCGGGTCGACGTCGAACGCTGAGGCGCCCACCGGGCTCGCGCCTCGTCCACCCTCGAGGCCGACCTCGGTGGTGCCGGAGCCCCAGCCTGCGGACGCGACACGCGCGAACGGGGGACTGGAGCGACCGAATCGATGCAGGCCCAGCTCGATCTCCACGGGAGCCCGGAGCCGACGGGAGACGTGTGGTGCGTCTGCACCCCCCGCTGGGAGGACGACACTCCGATCGACGTCGGGCGCCTCGATGACCGCGTAGTACTCGAATCCCGACGGGTGCGAGGCGAGCGCGTCCGGCACTGCGCTCGCGAGCTGAAGGATTCCGTTCGTGGTACGCGGCGCCAAGGGGATCGCGGTGAACCCGTCGTCGCCGACCGGCCGTGCGAAGACCGTGCCGCGGGCGAGACATCGGTCCTCGCCGCTCGTGGACGCACCCGCAGCGCAGTGGACCTCGTACGCGAGCTCCGGGTGCTCACCGGGAAGCGTGAGGAGGGGCGGGAGGTGTGTTGCGTCCAGCACGGCGGTCGCGGGCAGGTCGGGCTGTACCGCGGCGCTCCCGGCGAGGGAGCCGGCTCCGGTTCCGGCGACCGCGCCGAGCAGGAGTCCGAGCGTCACGAGCAGCGGGCGGGTGTGGCGAAGGGCGTGTAGTCGCATGTCGCACTCCTTGTTTTCGAATACGACAACGATAGAGCCCGTTGAACGGTCCGAGCGCCACTGCGACTGAATCGGCGCTCTCTTGTGACGGTTACGTGAGCGTCAGCGCTTGCTGGGCACGCGGGTCAGCTCGCGCTGCAGTCGGCGTGCGCGCTTCGCAACCGTGTCGCGGAGCTGGCGAGGCTCGAGGACGACGGTCTCTCCGCGATCGGCGAGGACCTCGGACAGGAGCCACTCCTCCGTCTTGTAGGGCACCTCTGCCACCGCCGATCCGTCCGTCAAGGGTCGGGCTCCGCGCTCGAGCTTCCAGCGGGCGACGTCCGGTGAGTGGAGGAGCCGCGCAACACGCGGATCGCGCAGGTACGAAGGGTCGAATCCGTGACGCGCCTCGAAGCGGTCTCCGGTGAGCCGCGCCGACCGCATGCGGTCGAGCCGGAACGTACGGGGTGCATCGACGCTCAGGTCCCACGTGTGCACGCGCCACACGGGGAGTTCGCGCTCGATGGTGTAGGGCTCGACCCGTCGGAAGCTGGGCGCGTCGTCGCCCTCCTTCAGGTACTCGATCTCGACCACGAGGCGCTTCTCGACTCCTTCCGAGAGAACCCCGACGAGGGTCTCCTCGGCCGACCCGTCACGCGGCTCGGGTGTCCCGGCGAACTCGAAGCGACCGAACGTCTCCTCGAGCTTCTTGCGAACGCGCTTGAGCGGCGTGTGAGCGTCGGCCGCGATCGTGGGGCCGACGTACTCCATGGCGAGGTGGATGGCCCGCGCCTCGAGCGGTGTCAGCTTCGGCGGGCGACGGAAGACGTCCCCGTAGAGCTCCTTCTCGACCCGTACCACGTCACCGTCGTGCTCGGCGTACACGGCGTAGCACCCGCCGCCGAAGTTGACGAGGTTCAGCAGCGAGAGATGATCCTGCAGCTCTTCCACAGGGATGGAGAACCGCGCCGCCACCTCGGACGCGTCGAGTGTTGCCGACCGCTCGTCACCGCACGCCGCGAGGAGGTGTGCGAGGAGGGCTTGCAGGACGCCGAAGCGCTCCGGGGCGACAGGCCCGGTCGGTCGCTCCGGCAGCGGTCGACGCGGGTCCGTTCGTTTCGGCCCCGCGATGCTCGGTGCGTCACCGTCGTGTGCCTCGACGAGCACGCCGAGGGCCGAGTCGACCGCGTCGACGAGTTCGCCGGGCTCGAGCGGTACCGCGCGCCCGTTCTGGCGGAGTACCCATCCGGCGAGGAGCTCGACGTTGGCGAAGTCGGTCTCGAAGATGCCGTCGTCGACGACCCCCGCGTCCGAGAGCGTCCGCTCGACCCACCAGGCGGTGTCCTCGGACACCGCGATACGCGCCCGTCCGACGATCTCGCCGATCTGCCACGGCCGCGGGATGCGGTGCTTCTCGACGTCGAAGTCGGGCGGGATCCGGAAGTCGCGCTCGCGGCGCGTCGCGAACCGGATGTCGCCGCGGATGCGCGACACCTTGAAGGTTCGAATCGTTCCGCGATCGAGGTCGTGACCGACGACGTACCAGTTGCCCTCGTCCAGGCGGAGTGCGTACGGGTTCATCGAACGCTCGCCGGGGCGAGCGCGCCTCGGGCTCCAGTACCCGAACCGCACGGTGCGTTGCTTCGAGATCGCCGATTCGAGCTTGGCGAGCCGTCCCGCCAGCTCCGGCGAGTAGTCGGGCGCGCTGACCCGGACTCGCTCGGCGGTTCCGGTCGGTGGCTCCGCGAAGCCTGCACGTCCGAGTGCGAGGTTCTGCAGTGCCAGGCGGAAGGGCTCTGCATAGGCGAACTTCCCTTCCAGGTAGTACAGCGCCGTCTGGAGCGCCGCGAGCTCGTCGTCGTCGAGGTCGAGGCGCTCGAGGAAGTAGTTCTCCGAGCGCAGGGTGTAGAGCTCCTCGCCGGTGAACTCGTCGCGCTGGGACTGCAGCGGGACGCCGAGCGCAGTGAGCTCGGCGCGGTCGCTGTAGAACCGGCGCGCGAACGCCTCGTCGGACATCTCGCTGTACCCCTCGACGTTCGACTTGACGTCGCGGGCGGTCAGCAACCGGCGCTCGGCCATGAGGAACGCCACGAGCGAGAGCTGCCGGATGAGCTTGTCGGCGTCGTGCGACACGACTTCCGAGCCTAGCGATAACGCGCGTCAGGCGATTCGAGCGTCTTTGCGCCTGCGCGATCCGGATCCGCTCGCGGATACGGGTCTTGCGCAAGAAACAGTCAGGCTGCGACGACTGCGGCTTGCTCGAGGTGCTGGTGCGAGGGGCAGTAGTCCCGGCTGGGCAGCGGCGTCCGCTGGCAGGCTTTGCCCTTGCGCGTGGTGGCGTGACAGCGGGCGACGCCGCCGTCGAGCAGCCCCGCCTCGACCTGCTGCTCGATGAACGAGGTTGCCGCGGCGACTCCCTCTCGCACCGACCACGCCACTTGTGCCTGGGCCGTGATCGGGAAGTACCGTCGGATGTCGGCGAACAGCGCGCGGTCCGGACGGGCGAAGTAGTGGGGATCCTCCGCGAGCCGCGCCATCGTCCGCTCGCACTCGAGGAGCACCGAACGCCGGAACGCGAGTTGCTCCTCTCGCGATGCGTACGGGTCGATGAGGTCCTTTATCGATCGGTAGATCGCTCGCGAGTATTGATACATACACGAGCGAAGCTGGGCTGCGTGATCGTCCAAGTGCCCTCGTCGATCTCCCGGAATTCCGTTCTACAGTGCGAAAAAGGAGCGAAGCTTGCGCTTCGCACGGAGAGTGTAGCGCCTTTTCCGCCGTGTTACAAAGTCGCCTCTCCCTGTCGTCCGAGAAGACAACCCCGCGCTACGGCACGACGCGACGGACGACCGCCGTTCGCGATGCACGGCGGGCGACCTCGAGAGCGCTCGTGGCCTCTGCCTCGGACGAGTAGACGCCCGAGAACACGATCCAGTACCCCGGATGCAGGCTGGCGTAACGCGACGAGTCGAGCACGCCGACCTGCGGGAGGTTCTTCGCCCTGGCCCTCCGCGCGCGTGTGAGAGCGGCGGCACGGCCCGACGTCTGCGGGAGAGATGCGAGTGCGATCGTCCAGCCCTCCTGCTCGGCTGGCCACTCGGCGACGCCCGACGGTCCGATCGGTGCCTCTCCGGTGGTGCTCTGCGGCGCGGTCGCGAAGCCGCCGGTCGCGGTGACGACCTCGTTCGCATCCGCTTGATTCCCCGTGAGCGCCACTGCGGCGCCTGCGCCGATCAGCGCGACAACGCCCGTCGCAACGGCTCTGCGTGCCCATCCCGTGCCTGTGCGCGGGCGCAGCCGCGAGGGGTCTGCGATCCGGGCTCCGCAGGCGAGGCAGTACTCCTGGCCCGAGGCGAGCGGCTCGCGGCAGCGCGGGCAGGTCGTCATCCGACGGCGTCGGCGCCCGTGGGCCGCGGATCGACGGTGCCGCCGCCCAGCGACCTGCCGCAGCTGGCGCAGAACTTCGCGCCGAGCAGGATCGGGGCTCCGCAGATGCAGACGGCCCCGCCGCCACCCCGGCGCACGAGCGCACTGCCGTCGAGGAGCGCGTCGATCTCCTGGACGCGAGCCTCGAGCGCGACGAGCTCCGCGCAGCGCTCGACCACGAGTCCCGCGTTGAAGCGGTCGCGCTTGTACATCTCGAGCGCGAGACCTCCCAGGTCGCGAAGCCGCTCCTCGCGGATCTCGAGGAGCGCCTTGCGCTCGCTCTTCAGCTCGCGCGGAGGCGGGACGACGTATGAGCCCGGCTTGTCTGGCACCCGGTCAGCCTAGAGCTGGAGGACGACGAGCCGCTCCTCGGTCATCTCGCGGACCGCGTACGCAGGCCCTTCGCGCGTGTTCCCCGAGTCCTTGACGCCGCCGTACGGCATCTGGTCGGCGCGGAACGTCGGTGCCTCGTTTACGGTCACGCCCCCGAACTCGAGCTCGCGCGCCGCATGCAGCGCGGCCTTCACGTCGGCCGTGAAGATCCCAGCCTGAAGCCCGTAGCGTGTCCCATTGGCGAGTGCGATCGCCTCGTCGAGCGAATCGTACGGAGTCACCGTGCACAGAGGTCCGAAGACCTCCTCGCACGAGACCTTCGCCTCGGCGGGCGCGTCGACGATCACGGTGGGTCGGAGGAGCTCGCCCTCGAGCTCACCGCCGGTGAGGACGCTCGCGCCCCGGGCACGTGCCTCGGCGATCCACTCGAGCACTCGGTCGCGCTCACCCGGCGCGATCAGGGGCCCGACGTCGGTCGCTTCGTCGGCCGGGTCGCCCACCACGAGCGCGTCGACTCGCGGGACGAATCGCTCCAGGAACCCGTCGTACGCCGAGCGCTCGACATAGACCCTCTGAACGGAGATGCAGCTCTGACCGGCGAACGAGAACGCGTGTGCGGCAAGGCGCGCGGCGACGTCGTCGAGATCGGCGTCGGCCGCGACGATCACGGGCGTCGCGTTCCCGAGCTCGAGGTTCACGCGCTTCCGCGGTGCGCGCTCGCGGAGCTTCCAGCCGACCCCTGACGAGCCCGTGAAGGTGATGAGCGCGACGCGCTCGTCTTCGACGAGGACGTCGCCGACCTCGGCGGCCGGGCCGCACACGACATTCAGCCAGCCCGGCGGGAGCCCGGCCTCGGTCTCGAGCTCTGCGAGCAGCAGTGCGGAGAGCGGAGTCTGCGACGCCGGCTTGAGGACAACCGCGCAACCGGCTGCGAGCGCCGGTGCGACCTTGTGCGCGACGAGGTTGAAGGGGAAGTTGAAGGGAGAGATCGCTCCGACGACCCCGATCGGCAGGCGCAACGTGAGCCCCACCTTTCCGGCCCCCGCGGGCGACGCGTCCATCGGGACCACGTGACCTGCGAGCTTGCGAGCCTCCACCGCCGCCATCGTGAACGTCGAGCGCGCGCGCGCGGCTTCGATTCGTGCCGCCTTCAGGGGCTTACCCGCTTCCGCGCAGATCGTCCGCGCGATCTCCTCGGCGCGTTCTTCGACGAGCTGCGCGGTGCGGTCGAGGATCGTCGCACGCTCGTGCGCCTCGAGCGGGCTCGCCATGGCGCGCTCGGCTGCATCGACGGCGCGGCGAGTCTCCTCGGCGCCACCTCGCGCTACTCGACCGACGAGCGAGCCGTCGTACGGGGAGCGAACCTCGAGCCAGTCGCCGGTCTCGATCCACTCACCGTCGACGAGGAGTTTGCGCTCGGCCGCGGTGGTTGCCATGCGCGGAGTCTAGATGCCCGTTCTCTATGCTCTGAGCCATGGCGCACGCGTACGTTGTCGACGCCGTCCGCTCTCCGATCGGGAGGCGGAACGGCTCACTCTCCGACCTCCGCGCCGACGAGCTCGCTGCGCAGGTGCTGAACGGTCTCGTCGGTCGCGTAGACGTCGATCCGGGAGACATCGAGGACGTGCAGATGGGCTGCGTCACGCAGGTCGGCGAGCAGGCGCTCAACATCGGGCGCGGCGCGGTGCTCGTGGCGGGATGGCCGGAGACCGTGTGCGCGACGACGGTCGACCGGCAGTGCGGCTCGTCCATGCAGACGGCGTTCAACGCGGCGTCCGCCGTGCAGGCAGGCCATCTCGACCTCGTGGTCGCGGCAGGTGTCGAGCACATGACGCGCGTTCCGATGGGCTCGAACCTGGGCGAGGCAGGCTGGGGTGCCGTGAACGAGAAGATCGGCGAGCGCTGGCCGATCGTGCCGCAAGGGATCTCCGCAGAGGTGATCGCCGAGGAGTGGAGCCTTGCCCGCGAGGCGCTCGACGAGTACTCGCTCGAGTCGCACCGGCGTGCCGTCGCGGCTTCCGACGAGGGGAAGTTCGACAACGAGATCATCCCCGTCGAGGTCGGAGCGGGCGGGGCCGTCGTCCTCTTCGCGGTGGACGAGACGCCGCGGCGAGACACGTCGCTCGAGAAGCTCACGTCCCTGCAGCCGGCTTTCACGTCGGACGGCGTGATCACCGCCGGGAACTCGAGCTCGATCGTCGACGGCGCCGCTGCGATGCTCATCGCGAGCGAGGGCGCCGTGAGACGTCACGGCTTCGAGCCTCGCGCGCGGTTCGTCTCGTTCGGACTCTCCGGAGTCGACCCGTACCGGATGCTCCACGGGAATCCGCAGGCCTGCGAGCGCGCGCTCCAGAAGGCCGGCCTCGGCTGGGACGACGTATCCGTGATCGAGGTGAACGAGGCGTTCGCGTCCGTCGTGCTCCAGTTCCTCGCCGACACGGGCCTGCACGAGCGCTGGGAGGCCGGCGACGTGAATCCGAACGGGGGCGGGATCTCGCTCGGCCACCCGCTCGGCGCGACCGGCGCGCGCATCACTGCGACGCTTCTGAACGAGCTCGAGCGCCGCGAAGCCCGGTACGGCATCGCGACGATGTGCATCGGGCAGGGCCAGGCAATCGCGGGAGTGCTCGAGCGCCTCTAGCGCGCATGGACGAGGCGATGCGTAGTCGCGTCCACGTGCACCGCGAGGTTCAAGGTTGATGGCGCCCCGCGCGGCTGGAAGCGTATGCGTGAGTATCAGCTACGCTGATCGACTGACTGAATACTCCGACTGGTGCTGATGAACCTGAGCGTGCATCATGAGGTCATGTTCGGAGCCATCCTCATCACGCTCATCGCAGTCTTCCTCCTGCTCGTGTACCTCGCTGGCGCAGATTCCCGGGTCGACGACGTCGCCCGGCGCCGCCGCTACAACGGCTGACACTCGTCCGAGCGAGCCCGTTCCTCCCGGGTAGGATCGCTGAGTCGTGACCGTCCCGGAGGTTCGCCGCATCGGTGTCGTCGGCCTCGGCGCCATGGGCGCCGGGATCGCGCAACTGGCGATCGAGGCCGGGTACGAGACGGTCGGGCGCGAGGTGTCGGACGAGCTCGGCGCGAAGGCACGCGACCGGATCGCGCACTTCCTCCGGCGCAAGGTGGAGAAGGGGCAGTTGGACGCCGACGCGCGCGAGGCGTCGCTCTCGTTGCTCTCGACGACGACCGCGCTGGACGATCTCGCCGCCTGCGACCTCGTGATCGAGGCGATCGTGGAGGACCTCGACGCAAAGCTCCAGCTGTTCTCGGCACTCGAGGGCATCGTGCGTCCCGAAGCGATTCTGGCCACCAACACGTCGGCCCTGTCGGTGACCGAGATCGCCGCGAGCACCTCCACTCCGGAGCGGGTCGTCGGAATGCACTTCTTCAACCCGGCGCCGCTCATGCCGCTGCTCGAGATCGTGCGCGCCGAGCTGTCGGCGGACGATGCGGTCGAGGCCGCGTACGCGGTCGGTGTCCGGATGGGGAAACGCCCTATCCGCTGCCACGACACGCCCGGATTCGTCGTCAACCGCGTCCTCATCCCGCTCCTCAACGACTGCATCCGCGTGCTCGACGACGCACGGGTCTCCCCCGAGGATCTGGATACGGCGATGACGGCTGGCGCCGGGTGGCCGATGGGGCCGTGCACGCTCGTCGATCTCGTCGGCATCGACGTGCACGTCCATGCGTCGGAAGCGCTGTACGAGAAGCTGCGAGAGCCGCGAATGGCACCGCCGCCGCGCATCGTCGCAATGAAGAACGCCGGTCTGCTCGGACGGAAGAGCGGACGGGGCTTCTACGCGTACGACTGACCCGCGCCCACGAAACGGCGCGCGACGACCTCGCGTGGTGTGGGGCCGCGGCCGCCCGCCCGAGCGGTCAGAGGCCCGCGCCCGCGAAGATGCGCTCCAGCGCGGCTGCATCCTCCGGTTGGCAGTAGACGTGAACGCGGTCGCCGGGAACGAGCACCACGTCGTCCGCGATCACGTGCGGCCGGTCGTCGCGGATGAGCACGCCGACCCAGGCTCGCTCGCCGAGGGGCAGTTCGGCAAGCCGGCGTCCGTTCGCGAACGCGTCGTCGCGCACGACGAACTCGAGCACTTCGGCGAGATCGTGGTCGACACGGCGGAACGGAACGCGCAGACGAGTCGCGACGTACGGCACCGACGTTCCCTGGACGATCACCGAGAAGAGCACGACGATGAACACGATTCCGTAGAGCTGCTCTCCGTCGTCGATCCCTGCAAGTAGAGCGAGTGCTCCGAGCAGGATCGGCACTGCGCCCTTCAGGCCGCCCCAGGCGATGAAGACGCGCTCGCCCCAGGTGAGTCGTGCGGGAAGGAGGAGCGGCACGATCGCGAGCGGTCGGGCGACGAACGCGAGAACCAGCGCGAGGGCGAGCCCGTCGACCCAGGTATCTGCGCTGCCGAGATCGCCGAGCCCGACGGTAAGACCCAGCGCGACGAACGCCGCGATCTCGGCGAGGCCGGCGAGTGAGGAGAGGAAGCCCTCGATCTCGCCCTTGCGGGGCGCCGCCGCGTCGCCAAGGACGATGCCGGCGACGAACGCCGCGAGGAAGCCGGAGCCACCGAGGACCGCGGCAAGGCCGTAGACGATGCCGGCGCCTGCGAGGACCCGGATCGGGTACAGAGCCGGCCCCGTGAGGCGCACGTGCCGCAGCACGGGGAGCAGGAGGAGCGCGCCCGCCACACCGACGAGGAGGCCGAGCGCCATCTCGACAGCGAACTCCTGGACGACGATCGAGAAGTCGCCGTCCTCCTCCGTGGCGAGCTCGATCATCCCGATCATGAGCGCGATCCCGACCGGGTCGTTCATGCCCGCCTCGCCCTCGAGAATCGTCCCGGAGCGGCCGCGGATCTCGCGCGAGCCGAAGACCGAGAAGGTCACGGCCGGATCCGTCGGCGCGATCGCCGCGCCGACGAGACCGGCGAGGATCCAGTCGAATCCGAGGAGGTAGTGGGCGGCGACGGCGACGACTCCGGCGGTCGCGAACGTCCCCAGGACACCGAGCGCGAGGATCGGCCCGGCCGAGCGGCGGAAGCGACCGAGCCCGATGTGGAGGCCGCCGTCGAAGAGAATGATGACGAGCGCGACGACGGTGAGGCGTTCGACCTGCTGGATCGAGACAACGTCCTGCAACCCGGCGAAGACTTCCGTGAGGACGACCGCTCCGACGAGGAACAGCGCCGCGTACGGCAGGGAGAACCGGTCGGCCAGACGCATCCCGAGCAGCGCGACGAACACGGTCGCCGACACGGCGAGCACGACGAGCCCGAAGTCGGTGATCTCGGTCATCTGTCAGTGTGGAATCTATGGTGGCTGCCGGTCACGCAGCCCGAGCACGTCAGCGCGGCACCGCCGCTCGACCAGCTCTGGACCGTCGGCCCGCGCGGCCGGGACTGAATGGGACGCTCGATTCTCGACCTGGTGGGGTGGTGACGCGAGCGTTGTGAGCTGTTCGTGGCTAACAGTCTCCTTACACCCCTCTCATTGCGGTCACACGGCGGATGCCGATACTAGGGCGAGCCATGCGGAAGCTCGTCCTTCTCCCGTGCGCATTCGCGCTCGCTCTAGCCACCTCCGTCGCCGGTGCGGCGGAACCCGGAGCGGGGACGCTGTCCGTCGAGCGCGGTAAGGGTGTCGTCATGGTCGACCTCCGCGGCTCGCTGCTGGGTCGGCTCGCCAACGGATCGTTGCGCGTGACCGACCTGACACCGGGCGACCGGTACGGCGCGCTCGTTGCGGGGCGTAAGGTCACGCAGGTGCGCGTCGGTGCTCGCACGGTTCTCTATCGCGGCCTCGGCCTGCGCTTCCGCATGGTCGGCGGGGGATATCGCGTCGTCGCGCGCGGATCAGGTATCTCGGTGTCGGCGGTCGGTCGTGGCACCGTCATGCTCGACGCGGAACCGAAGGAGCCCGGCGACGACGTCGGCATCTACTCGCTCAACGGCGCGGATTGCAGCCTCGAGCCGGCGCTCTGCACGCCGCTTCCCAGCGACGCCCAGCGCTTCGAGCTCGCACCACCGGCGACGGAGCGTCCGACACCGAGGGTCTCTCCGTGACCGCGCCCCACAGCGTCCTCGTCGTCGAAGACGAGACCTCGATCGCGTCCTTCATTGCCGCGTATCTGCGGAACGCCGGGTACACGGTCACGACGGCGGCGAGCGCACAGGCCGCGCTGATCCAGCTCGCCGGTGACGTACCCGCGCTCGTGATCCTCGACCTAAACCTCCCGGACGGCGACGGCGTCGAGCTGTGTCGCCGAGTCCGCAAGACCTCCGACGTTCCGATACTCATGCTCACCGCCCGCGACGAGGACATCGACAAGATCATCGGGCTGGAGGTCGGCGCCGACGACTACATGACGAAGCCGTTCAACCCGCGTGAGCTGGTCGCGCGCGTCAAGAGCATCCTCAGGCGGGCCGCGCCGGAACGGCGGCGCACGGAGTCCGAGGAGATGCAGCACGGCAACCTGCGGATCAACGCAGGGAAGCGCGAGGTGCACGTCGGCGACGAGGAGATTCGCCTCGCCCCGAAGGAGTTCGACCTCCTGTGGGAGCTCCTCGACCACCGCGGAATCGTCCTCACCCGCGACCAGCTCCTTGAGCGCGTGTGGGGCTACACGTTCGCGGGCGACACCCGCACCGTGGATGTCCACGTGCGGCAGATTCGACGGAAGCTCGGCGACGCTTCGCCGATCGTGACCGTGTGGGGCGTGGGCTACAAGGTCGGCTCCGACAAGGCCGTCTCGACCATCTAGCCGGTTACCCTGGGTTCCATGCTGGGAACGCTCCGGTTCCGTCTCACGGCGGTGTTCCTCGCGGTCGTCCTCGTCTTCGGCCTCGTGTCGATCGGTCTCGCCGTGCGCCTCTTCCAGGACGTCACGCGCGAGCAGATCGTCGAGGAGCTCCGCCGCGAGGCGTCGGGCCTCGCCGCGCTGTACGCCGAGTCCGCGATCCGCTCCTCGGACGAAGGCGCGAAGGCGCCCGAGTTCGCCGCGGAGAAGCTCGAGCTCGCGACCGGAGACGAGCTCTTCTACATCGGCGCATCGCTCTTTCCTGGTCAGCGCTTCGGCCTCACCCGCTTGCCCCGCGGCGCTCTCGGCGGAGTCGAGCTCGACCGTGACGCGCAGGTGGTGGTCGAGTTCACACCTCCGGGCGAGAGCAGGCGCTTCATCGCCGCGGCACAGCCCGTCCAGCTCGTCCAGGGCACCGAGCCGTTCGGCTGGCTCGTCGTCGCGAAGCCGGTGGCGGAGCTGCGGGAGCAGTGGCTCACGCTGCTCGGCCGCCTCGCCCTTGCGCTGGCTGTTGGCGTCGCGCTCGCTGGCTTGCTCTTCTCCTGGCTGTCGCGCCGTCTGACGGACCCCGTACGGGCCCTGACGCGGGCGACCGAGGACGTCGCGGCCGGACGCTACGACGTCGAGATTCCGCAGGCGCGGGGTCGTGACGAGATCGCCCTGCTGACGCAGCGCTTCCGCGGCATGGTCTCCGAGCTCGCGGAGACGGAGCAACTCAAGCGCTCGTTCCTCATGTCTGTGACGCACGAGCTGCGCACGCCGTTGACGGCCATCCGGGGCCACGTCGAGGCGATTCGCGAGGGTGTCATGAGTGAGCCCGAGCAGGTCCGCGCCTCGCTCGATATCGTGGCGGCGGAGACCGACCGCCTCGAGCGGCTCGTCGGCGACGTCCTCGACCTCGCAAAGCTCCAGGCCCACCGCTTCACCGTGCGCAGCGAGGAGGTCGATCTCGAGCGCCTCCTCGACCAGGCCTACGGCGCCTTCGCGGAGGAGGCACGGCGGCGCGAGATCGACTACACGCTGAGCGGCACGGAGAAGGCTCCCGTCATCGTCTCCGACGGAGACCGTGTGCTCCAGGTCATCACGAACCTCCTGTCCAACGCGTTTCGCTGGACACCCGACGGCGGCCGGATCGAGCTGCGCCTGGGTGCCTCGAACGGCGTCGTCGCCGTCGACGTCGTGGACTCCGGGCCAGGCGTGCCTCCTTCGCAGCGCGCCCGGATCTTCGAGGCCTTCGTCTCGCAGGACGTCGACGGAACGGGCCTCGGGCTCCCGATCGCACGCGAGCTCGCGGTCGCGTTGGGGGGTGGGCTCGAGCTCGGATCGGGAACGGGCAGCGGAAGCCGGTTCAGGCTCGTGCTCCCGGTCTCGCCGGCAGCGGCGGGAATGTCCTAGGCGGCGACGGCGGCGCGCTCGAGCTCGCGCTCGGGGGCGTCGGGTGCCGGCAGCGTCTCGAGAGCACGCCCGACTGCATCGTCCGCGTTTCGCTCGAGTCGCGCGAGGCGTGTGTCCACTCCCCGCCAGCCGGAGGTGACGAGGTCGACAAGGAGGGCGAGGTCGTCGACCCGTGCGTGGCGCTCGGCGAGGAGGTCTCCCTCGATGTGCTCCAGGCGGCGGATCGCCTGGTTCAGGAGCCCGCGAATCTCGGCGATGTGACGGGCGACCGGCAGGACCTCCGTGCGGACGCCGTCGCGAACGGCTGCACCGACGTGCTCGGGAATCGAAGCTTCGAGCTCTGCCGCAGTCGCGGCAAGTGCCTCGATCTGACTCCGCGAGCGTTCGAGAGCAGCCTCGATCGCAGCGGGCTCCGGGCGGCCGGCTGCCGCATCGGCGATTCGCTGCTTCGCGCGCTCGAGCGCCTGGGCATCCACGGGCCCGAGGCTACTCTCCGCGCCGGATGGACACCTCCCTGCTCGACTACGCCCTTCCGCCCGAGCTCATCGCGCAGACGCCGATCGAGCCACGGGATCATGCGCGGCTCCTCGTGTACCGGCGCGCGTCGGGCGATATCGAGCACCGGATGGTCGCCGACCTCCCCGCGTTGCTCAGCGGCGAGCTCGTGGTGGTCAACGACACGCGCGTCGTCCCTGCGCGTCTGCGCCTCCGTCGGACGAGCGGGGGCGCGGTCGAGGTGCTGCTCGTCGAGCGTGGCGACGACGGAACGTGGGAGGCGCTGGTGCGCCCGTCGCGGCGGCTCCGCGCGGGTGAGCGTCTCGGCCCTGTCCGGCTCCGGGCGGCGCTCGGAGCGGGCCGTTGGGTCGTAGACGTCACCGGTGAGCCGGACGGTGAGATGCCCCTCCCGCCGTACATCCACGAGCCGCTCGCCGATCCCGAGCGATACCAGACGGTCTACGGCAAGGTGGAGGGCTCGGCCGCGGCGCCGACGGCGGGGCTCCACTTCACGCCTGGGCTTCTGGCTCGGCTCGATCCCGCCCACGTGACGCTGCATGTAGGGCTCGACACGTTCCGGCCCGTGGTGGCGGAGAACCTCGAGGAGCACGAGCTGCACGGCGAGCGGTACTCCGTTACCGAGGAGGCGTGGGCACGGATCGCCGCTGCAAGACGGGTGCTCGCGGTGGGCACGACGACGGTACGGGTGCTCGAGACCGTTGCGCGTGGGGGAGACCTGCGCGGGCGCACGACGCTCTTCATCAGACCCGGATTCGCGTTCCGGCGGGTCGACGCGCTGTTGACGAACTTCCACCTCCCGCGCTCGACGCTGCTCGCCCTTGTGATGGCGTTCATCGGCGAGGATGCGACGCGCGAGATCTACCGGACCGCCATCGAGGAGCGGTACCGCTTCTACTCGTTCGGCGACGCGATGGTGGCGCTGTGAGGGTCTCGATGTCGAAGCGGGCCGACCTCGCCCTCGCCCTCGGAGGAGCCTCGTGCGCCCGCACGCGGTATCGGCGCGATGTCGGCGCCGTCTCGTATCCCACTCGTGAACGGATGCGGGATACGCTCACAGCGGGTGGAGGCGCGGGGTGGCCCCGGACGCGCATCGACGCTCTCGCCTCTCGGACGCACGCATGAGCTTCCACACCCACGCGACCGACGGGGCCGCCCGCGCCGGCACCCTGTCGACCGCGCACGGTGACATCCGCACGCCGGCATTCATGCCCGTGGGAACGAAGGCGACGGTGAAGTCCCTGCACCCTGACGAGGTGAGAGCCCTTGGCGCCGACGTGATCCTCGGCAACACGTACCACCTCCACTTCCGGCCCGGAGAGGACGTGATCGAGGAGCTCGGGGGCCTCCATGCGTTCTCGGGCTGGGACGGACCGATCCTCACGGACTCGGGCGGGTTCCAAGTCTTCTCCCTCCGTGACACCATCGCTGCACTCGACGACGCCGGAGTGACCTTCCGATCCGTGTACGACGGAGCGGAGGACCGCTTCACGCCCGAGGGCGTGGCGGAGATCCAGCGCCGGCTCGGCTCGGACATCGCGATGTGTCTCGACGTCTGCCTGCCTGCCGGCGCTCCCGTGAACGAGCTCGACCGCGCGGCGCGCATCACGACGCACTGGGCGGAGCGCCAGGCCGGGGCTCCGCGCGCAGCAGGCCAGCTGCGGTTCGGGATCACGCAGGGCGGAACGAACCTCGAGCTCCGGACACGCTCGATCGAGGAGATCACCGCTCTGCCCTTCGACGGCTACGCGCTCGGTGGGCTCGCGGTGGGCGAGTCGAAGGACGAGATGCTGGAGTGCGTGGACTGGGCCGCATCCCTGCTCCCACTGGGCAAGCCGCGCTACTTCATGGGCATCGGCGATCCGGAAGGGATCCTCGACGTGGTTGCACGTGGAATCGACATGTTCGACTGCGTCCTGCCCACGCGGACCGCGCGCACCGGGTCGGCGCTCACCTGGGAGGGGCGGCTCAACCTCCGCAGCGCGGCGTACCGGACGGATCCACGCCCTCTCGACCCCGAGTGCGCGTGCCCCGCATGCGCGCGCTTCTCACGTGCGGCGATCCGCCACTTCGTCACGCAACGAGAGGTTCTCGGACTTCGCCTGCTCAGCCTGCATAATCTGCGATTCGTACTCGACCTGACCGCGCGTGCGCGAGCGGCCATCGAGCGGGGAGCGTTCTCTTCGTTCCGAGCCGACGCCCTCGCGCGACTTGCGCGGCCACCGGAGGAGGAACCGTGTCTTTCCTGATCATCATGGTGCTGATGCTGGGGGTGATGTACGTCCTCATGATCCGTCCGCAGCGGCAGCGTCAGGCCCAGCAACAGCGGATGATCGACGAGGCAGGCGTCGGAGACGACGTGCTCACGACAGGCGGTATCTACGGCACGATCTCCGAGATCGAAGGAGACGACATCGTCGTCGAGATCGCGAACGGAGTATCCGTGCACATGACGCGGCGGGGCATCGCCGCCGTGCTGCCTGCGGAAGAGGAGCCCGACGTCGTCGAGGGCGAGGTCGAGGACTCCGACGAGGCGGACACCGCCGATGAAGGTGCCGTTACGGACGAGGAAGATGCGGTTAGGGCCGTGGCCGCCGATGCCTCGGCAGGAGACGACCGCCGCTAACCTGGGCCGCCGAACGTGAGCAGGCGCAACTCATTCCTCGTTCTCGGGCTGCTCGCCGCGGCGCTCGTCGGCGTCGCGCTGCTCGCGATCCCGGGCTCGCCCATTCACAAGTCCCCGACGCTCGGCCTCGACCTCCAGGGCGGTCTCGAGGTGACGCTCCAGGCCGTTCCGCCGCCGAACCGCGAGCTCACCGAGGACGACCTCGACCGCTCGGTCGAGATCATGCGCAACCGCGTCGACAAGCTCGGCGTCTCGGAGCCCGAGATCAGGACCCAGGGTGACGACCAGATCGTGATCCAGCTTCCGGGCGTGCAGGACCCCGAGGCCGCGGCGGAGATCATCGGGACGACCGCCCAGCTCGAGCTCTGGGATCTCGAAGACTCGCTCATCGGCCCGTCGGTCACGATCCAGGGCATCCCGGTCGAGAGCACGTCCCTGTACGCACTGCTCGCACAGGTGCAGTCGCAGGTGAAGGACGGCCAGTCCGATGAGTACTACGTCGTCAACCCGACGACGAAGCGCGTCGTCTCGGGCCCCTACGGCGCGGAGGAGGAGGCGCTGCGCAAGGGCGGCAACAAGCCGAACCGAGACGTCTTCGCCGTACCCGGGGGAATGGCCGTCGTGACGTGCGGCGAGGGTGCAGTCGTGTGCCCCGGCGCCGGCGGCGCAGGTCTCGCACCCGACCGAACCTACTACTACCTCTTCGAGTACGACCCGCCCGAGGTGCCGCAGATGACGGGCGAGGACTTCAAGCTCTCCGGCACGCGCGCAGACTTCGACACGAGCCCGGGCGGCGCCGGCCGGCCGATCGTGACGATGGAGTTCACCGACAAGGGTTCCGACAAGTTCGAGGACATCACCCGCAACCTCTGGATCCGCGGGAAGCTCCGGAACGCACCGCAGCACTTCGCGATCGTCCTCGACCGCGAGATCAAGACCTTCCCGCAGATCGACTACACCGACTCGAGCCTCAGCGGCGGAATCGGCGGCGGGCGCGCGCAGATCACGGGGCTCGACTCGTTCCAGGAGGCGAAGGAGATCGCGCTCGTGCTCCAGACCGGCGCGCTGCCGGTCAAGTTCGAGACGCTCGACCGCACGGACATCTCCGCGACGCTGGGCAAGGACTCGCTGAACGAGGCGTGGAAGGCGGCGATCGCCGGCCTGATCCTCGTCGCGATCTTCCTGCTCGTCTTCTACCGCTTCCTCGGTCTCGTCGCCGTGGTCGGGCTTGGGATCTACGCGGCCTTTCTGTACGCGACGATCCTCCTCTTCAACGTGACCCTGACGTTGCCGGGCTTCGCCGGCCTCGTGCTGACGTTCGGAGTCGCGGCCGACGCGAACATCGTCATCTTCGAACGAATCAAGGAAGAGGTGCGCGCCGGGAGGTCGATGCGCGCGGCCATCGCGCAGGGGTACCGGAAGGGCTTCGCGACGATCATCGACGCGAACGTCGTGACCGCGATCACGGCGATGGTGCTCTTCGCGGTGGCGACGGCGAGCGTGCGCGGTTTCGCGCTCATGCTCCTGATCGGAACGCTCCTTTCGCTCCTGACCGCAGTGCTCGCGACGCGGGCGATCCTCGCGCTGCTGGGCGGGTTCGGCTGGCTCGAGAACCCGCGGGTCATGGGCGCCACGGGCGAGGGGTTGCCGAAGTGGTTGCGCTGGGACTACATCGGCCGACGCAACGTCTGGTTCGCGATCTCCGGTGTGTTCTGCCTCGCCTCGGTCATCGCGATCGCGTTCCTCGGTCTGAACTTCGGCATCGACTTCAAGGGCGGCACGCAGATCTCGTTCCGGACACCGGAGCCGACCTCACTGGAGCAGGTTCGTCAGGAGGCGGCAGTCATCGGTCAGGGCGACGCCGTCATCCAGGGTCGCGGCGAGTCGACGGACGGGCAGTACACGAACTTCCAGATCCGCACCGAGTCGCTGACGACGGCGGAGCAGAACGAGCTCCAGGAGGGCCTTACGGACGCAGTTCAGGCGACGTCGTTCGGGGCGAAGAACGTCTCCGAGAGCTTCGGCCGGCAGATCGCCAACAACGCGCTGCTCGCAATCCTCGTGAGCCTGCTCCTGATGGTCGCCTACATCTCCTTCCGCTTCCAGTGGAAGTACTCCGTCGGCGTCCTCGTCGCGCTGGCACACGACCTCCTCATCGCCATCGGGATCTACGCGCTGACCGGGCGCGAGGTGTCGACGGCAACCGTTGCGGCGCTCCTGACCATCCTCGGATACTCGATGTACGACACAATCATCATCTTCGACCGCATGCGCGAGAACGTCCCGCTCATGCGACGCGCGTCGATGCGGGTCATCGGAAACGTCTCGCTGTGGGAGGTGATCCCGCGCTCGCTCGCCACGACCTTCATCACGCTCCTCCCGGTCGCGTCGCTGTACTTCTTCGGAGGAGACACGCTGAAGGACTTCGCCTTCGCTCTCCTCATCGGGATCGGAGCAGGTTCGTATTCCTCGATCTTCCTCGCCGCCCCGCTCCTCGCGCTGCTCAAGGAGCGCGAGCCGGACTTCGCGCGTCGCCGCGACGACCTGGGAGCGCTCGCAGGCGTTTCGAGTGTCGGAGGCGCACTCGCGGCCGAGGCAGCGGAGATCGCGGCCGAGGAGGGCATATCGGAGGACGCAGAGGACGTCCACAAACCCGCGGAGGATGCGACGCCGCGTCCGCCCGTGCCCACCCCGGCCACCACCTCGTCGAAGCGGGAGCGCCGTCGTCAACGGCGGGCCTCCCGGCCTCATGGCCGAGCCCGGTAACGAACGCGGCTCGCTCGAGACGCTGAGCCTCGCCGGGGTCGGCGCGATCGCCCTCGTCGCGCAACACGCCGACGAGCTCGCAGCAGAGATCGGCACCCGCCTCGGCGTCGAGCGGGAGCAGGTGAAGGCGGTCATCACCGACGTCCTCGAGAGCTGGCGGCGTGAGGCTGCGCGGCTCGGAGAGACGGGAGGCAGCATGGCTGCGCGTGCGGCATCCGAGCTCGGCACGGCCTCCCGCGACGTCGTCGACGAGCTCGAGCTCCGCGTGGCGCAGCTCGAGCACCGCGTGCGGCTGTTGGAACGCGACGCGTAGGCCGACTCGCCCCGACCTACAATCCCGCGCATGACGTCGACCCAGGGGTCGTCGCGCAACCTCGGGCGGCTCTCCGAGATCGCGCAGGTGGCGGCACGCCACGGATTCGGCTACGTCCTGCGCCGCAACCGGCTCGGCGACCTCCTTCCGGGAGACGCGAACGGAGACGGTGCGGCGAGCTCCGATCGCGGCAAGCGGCTCCGGGCGATGCTGGACGAGCTCGGGCCGACGTTCGTGAAGTTCGGCCAGCTCCTCTCGACGCGACCCGACGTCGTCCCGCCGGACATCGTCGCGGAACTGCGCGGGCTCCAGGACGACGCGTCGCCGATCCCATTCGAGGACGTGCGGGACGCCGTCGAGGCCGCGCTCGACCTGCGCATGGACCGGGCGTTCCTCGAGTTCGACTACGCGCCGATCGCGTCGGCCTCGATCGGCCAGGTGCACCGTGCCGTGCTCCCCGACGGCCGCGAGGTCGCCGTGAAGGTGCAGCGCCCCATGGCCGCCGACCAGATCGAAGCCGATCTGGGACTCCTCTACCAGGCGGCTCGCCTTCTCCGCGAGCGCGTCAAGGCGCTCGAGTTCATGGATCCGCAGGAGCTCGTCGACGAGTTCGCGCGCTCGATCCGGCTCGAGCTCGACTACGGGCACGAGGCGCGGAACGCGGACACGTTCCACCGCAACTTCGCACACGACGAGCGGGTCGTCGTGCCGCGGGTAGTACGGCAGTACTCGACCTCGCGGATCCTCACGCTGGAGTACCTGCGCGGAACCAAGGTCGCGGACCTCGACCTCGAGTCGATGCGCCCGGACGAGCGGCGCGACGTCGCGTACAAGCTCGCGGACGCCTGGATGACGATGGTGTTCCGGCACGGCTTCTTCCACTCCGATCCGCACCCGGCGAACATCTTCGTTCTCGACTCCGGCGCGCTCGGGCTCGTGGACTTCGGACAGGCCGGGAAGCTGACCGACGACGACATGGCGAAGCTCACCCGGCTGTTCGTGGACGCCGCAACGGAGAACGTCGACGCGATCCCACGACGCCTGCGCGAGCTCGGCGTCCGCTACGACCCTCTGCGCGAGGCCGAGTTCCGCGCCGAGCTGCAGATCCTCTTCGACCGCTACTACGGGAGCCGGCTCTCCGACATCGACCCCATCCAGATCATCCGCGAGGGGTTCCAGCTCATCTACTCCATGAACCTGAAGCTCCCGAGCCGCTTCGTCATCCTCGACAAGGCGATCGCGACTCTCGCGTCGGTGGGTCAGGAGGTGTACCCGGACCTCAACGTGTTCGAGGTCGCGAAGCCCTACGCGCGCGGTCTGCTCGCCGACCGCTTCCACCCGCGCGCGCTGTCGCAGCAGCTCCGGAGCGAGGCCGTCGGTCTCGCGAGCGTCGCGCGCGACATGCCGTACCAGGTCTCGGACGTTCTCGAGCGGCTCCGGGAGGGCACGTTCCAGGTGCGGATCGAGAACCCGGGGATCGACGAGATCGACGACCACATCGACAAGGCCACGAACCGGATCGCAGTCGCCCTCGTCATCCTCGGAGGGTTGCTGGGCTCCGCGATCATCGGGGTCTTCGCGAAGGACGGCCCGCACGCAGCAGGTATTCACCTGCTGGCACTCGTCGGGTTCCTCATCGCCGGCGTGTTCGGGATCTGGCTCGTGTGGGGCATCCTGCGACACGGCCGTCTCTGAGAGGGCCCCTCGCCGGCCGCTGGGCCGTGTCGACAGAGGCCAGGTCGGCGCAAGACGACTGAGGAACGGTTGTTGACTCCTCGCCACAAAGGACATCTGGCGCAGCGAGCGCGGCCGGGCTAGCGTCGTCGGCATGCCCAGTGCCGTCCTCGTCGCCGACCCCGAGCCCGAGACGCGCGAGTACCTTGGGCGCCAGCTCGCCGACGACGGCTTCGCCGTGCTGGGTGCCGCGCGGCGGAGCGAGGCGCTCGAGCTCGTCGAGACGGCGCGACCTGACCTCGTCCTGCTGGGCGAGCTGGACCTCTGCCTGCGTTTGCGCCGGGGTGAGCCGGGGCGGACGTGGGATCGGAACGTGCCCGTGATCGTCCTCGCCGCCGGGTCCGATCCCGTCGAGCGCGTACGGGCGCTCGAGCGAGGAGCCGACGATGCGCTCGGCCGGCCGTTCGCCTACGACGAGCTGCTCGCGAGGATCCGGGCGCTGATCCGGCGTACGTCGGCGGCCGCGGAGGATCGCATCGTCGCGGGCGACCTCGTCATCGACCGCCCGACCCGGCGCGTGAGCGTCCGGGACATCCCGGTCGACCTCTCCGCGAAGGAATTCGAGCTCGTGTCGAAGCTCGCGTCGGAGCCCTACCGCGTGTGGACGAAGGCGGATCTCCTGCGTGACGTGTGGGGGTTCAAGGCGATCGGGAGGACGCGGACGCTCGAGTCCCACGCGTCGCGGGTGCGGAAGAAGCTGTGCCTCTCGCCCGAGGATCGTTTCGTCGTGAACGTGTGGGGTGTCGGGTATCGGATGCTGGAGTAGCACGACTCGGGCTAACGGGCTGCCTTCCAGTCGATGCCCGTGACGTCGCCACCCTCTTGTCCGAACGAGTGGATGCGATTCCGTCGCGCGTTGGTCGCGTCGACGATCCACAGGTCGAGGCTCTCGCACTCGTCGTCGAGGATGACGAACTCGCACTCGACCCGTCGCGTCGCAGCGATGGCGAGCCAGCGGCTGTCCGGCGACCAGGACTGAACCCACACGTCTCCCGCCGTCGCGAACACGGTCCTGACGCGACCACTGGCGACATCGAGGATGCGAAACCGGTGAGGCCTGTCGTAGTCCGAGAACTCGAGGAACGCGATGCGCCGCCCGTCCGGCGACCAGTGCGGATCGCGGCCGTGAAGTGTCGGAGGGCCGAGCCGTCGCACTCCCGTTCCGTCGGGGCGAATCGTCTTCAAGCGTTCGCGTCCGAACCCGAACGCGATGCGGCTGCCGTCGGGCGACCAGTCCGGATGGCTGATCGTCCACTCCGGCTTTTCATCGCCTTCCGGTGCGACGAGGATCGGTCGAGGTCGCCCGCCTCGTACTGCGACCGTCCAGAGACCCCACCGATAGCCGCCGGCAGTGGTTCTCGGAGTTCCCCGCTCGAAGACCAGCTTGGTCCCGTCCGGTGACCAGGCGGCCGACCCGTCGTAGCCGCGCGGGTGACGCCGTGTCACCCGGCGCGCATTGGATCCATCGACCTCGCTGAGCCAGATGCCGTCGTCACGCGTGACGGCAAGCATCCGGCCGTCGGGTGACCACGCCGGTTCGTCGCCGACCACGTGCTGGAGCTTGCGCAACGCGCGTCCGTCGGGCCGGATCGTGTAGAGCCCGCCCGACCCTTGCCCATCTGCACAGCTCGAGCACGAGAAGACGATGAGGCCGTCCGGAGGACGCGGACCTTGCCCGACCGCGCCTACCCCCATCGCACAGAAAGGGACGGCGACAAGAAAGGAGCAAGTGAGAAGCCTCCTCATGAGCCGATTTTCACAGCCCGCGTGGATCAGCGTGCGCCCTCGAGCTCCAGGAGCGCCAGCTTGCGCTCGAGGCCGCCGGCGTAGCCGGTGAGGTCGCCGCTCGAGCCGAGGACGCGATGACAGGGGAGCACGATGGGGATTCGGTTCCGGTTCATGACGGTGCCGACTGCACGAGCGGCGCGGGGATGTCCCACCGTCGCGGCGAGCGCGCCGTACGTGGTCGTCTGTCCGTACGGCACCCGCGCGAGCTCCTCGAGCACGGAGACGGTGAACGGCGGGAGCGACCGAAGGTCGAGCGTGAGGTCGAAGACGCGCCGCTTCCCGGCGAAGTACTCGTCGAGCTCGCGACGGGCCGTATCGACCGACCGCGGCGACCGGAGCACGGCCGGGCCGGCGAGACGGGCCACGCGCTCGAGCTGTGCTTCTGGCTCGGAGTCGAACGAGATCGCTGCCAGGCCGCGCGTCGTAGCGGCGACGAACAGATCGCCGATCGGCGACTCGACGACGTCGAAGCCGACGTCGACGAGGTCGAGCGCGAAAGCCGCCTCGCGGAAGCGGCGGTCGAGATCGGGGGAGACGGTCATGAGGCGATCCTCCTTCGCAGT
The DNA here is from genome assembly GCA_036276015.1 of Gaiellaceae bacterium. Lineage (GTDB taxonomy): Bacteria > Actinomycetota > Thermoleophilia > Gaiellales > Gaiellaceae > GMQP-bins7. Next base: position 63,739 of record DASUCN010000011.1, read on the forward strand.
CGACGGACGCCGGTCGAGGTCGCCTGACGTGCTGCGTCGGGACTCGACCCGAGGGCGGCCGCTATCTCGTCGTATGAGAGGTCGTATCCGTAGCGCAGCACGACTGCCGCGCGTTCCTTCGGTCCGAGGCCGTCAGTGAGGTCCGCCAGCTCGGCGTACGCAGGTCGAGAATCCACGGCGGCGGTATCTACGAGCTCCTCGGTTGGGCGTGTCCGGCGCAGCGTGTCGAGTGCGACGTTCTGGGCGATGGTGAGAACCCACGCACGCAGGTGTTCGCCGTGCTCGAGCCGTCCGTACGCGCGGAGTGCGCGCAGGAAGGTCTCCTGGAACGCGTCCTCCGCGCGCTGGGCGCCGAGCCGCCGCCGAAGGAGACTCAGCACATCGCCGCGGTGCTCCTCATAGAAGCGCTCGAAGGGGGGAATCGCCACCGCGTGCATCATCCCGGTCAAACGCAACAGGCCGTCGATCTGTGAGAGTGCGGGCATGAGAGCCGCGGTGGTCGGCCACATCGAGTGGCTCGAGTTCGTCCCCGTCGAGGCGGTGCCGCGTGCCGGCGAGATCGTCCATGCGACGGAGTCGTGGGAGCAAGCCGCGGGCGGAGGATCGGTGGCGGCCGTGCAGCTCTCGAAGCTCGCCGACTCGGTGGACTTCTTCACCGCGGTCGGCAACGACGAGCCCGCGCGGCTCGCTCGCGAGGAGCTCGAGGCGCGCGGGATCAAGGTGCATGCAGCGACGGTCGACGCTCCGCAGCGCGGCGGCTTCACCTACCTCGACGAGGACGGCGAGCGCACGATCACCACCATCGGGCGCAAGTTGCATCCGCGCGGCCACGACGACTCCCTCCCGTGGCACGAGCTCGCGCGCTGCGACTGCGTCTACCTGTGCGCGGGAGACGCCGATGCGCTCGTGCACGCGCGCCGTGCGCGCGTCCTCGTGGCGACGGCGCGGGAGCTCGCCACGCTCCAGCAAGCATCCGTCTTGCTGGATGCGATCGTCTCGAGCGGCAAGGACGAGGCCGAGCGCTACCAGGCGGGGCAGATCGATCCCGAGCCTCGGCTGGTCGTCACGACGTCGGGTGCACTCGGCGGCTGGGCGCAGCCCGGTGGCCCGTACAGCGCGGCGCCGCTTCCGCCCCAGCCCGCTGATGCGTACGGAGCCGGGGACTGCTTCGCGGCCGGTCTCGCATTCGCCCTGGCGGCCGGGCTGGAAGGGCTCGACGCGCTCGAGTTCGCGGCGCGCTGCGGCGCCGGTGCGTGGGCGGGGCCGGGCGTGCACGCCGAGCCCATCGCGCTGCCATAGTCGTCGCGCGCGACGGCGCCGTGGACGCGTCGGCGCCAACGCCTGCGAGGCAGTCATTCACAGCCTGTGAACGGCTGCCGCACGTCCCGTAGCAGGCAGGTGGGTTCGAGGGGTTGCGGGGTGGGTGAAAGTGGAGTAAGGTGGGGATCCGTGGGAGATACCCCATGACGAGCCGATGTTCTACGGAACCCACGAGCACACGATCGACGAGAAGAATCGCCTCACCCTGCCCGCGAAGTTCCGCGATGGGCTGGGCGGTGGGGTGGTGCTCGTGCGCGGCATCGACCGCACGGTCGACGTCTACCCTCGCAAGAGCTGGGAGGCAAGCGTCGAACGCATCGCCGCGCTCGACTCGCTCACGCGCGAGGCGCGCGAGATGAAGCGGTTCGTGTTCGCGGGGGCAGCCGTCACCGAGGTGGACAAGCAGGGACGCGTCCTCGTCCCGCCGGATCTCGCCCGACACGCGGGGCTCGGCAAGGAGGTCGCGGTCGTCGGCGTCAACGACCACATCGAGATCTGGAACCGCCCGGAGTGGGCGGAACACGTCAGCGCGATCGAAGGGAGCGTCGCAGATGTTGCCGAACGTGCAGCGGACAGACGCAGCTGATCACGTCCCCGTTCTCGCGGAGGAGGTGCGCGAGCTCCTCGACGTGCAGCCGGGGGAGACCGTCGTCGACGCCACCTTCGGCGCGGGCGGCCATTCGCGGATGCTCGTCGCGGACCTGCAGGGAAGCGGCAAGCTCGTCGCGATCGATCGCGACCAGAGCGTGCGCCTGTACTTCGACCGCGTGAAGGCGTCGACCCGCGGCGTGCAGACCCGGTTCCTGCGCGGCGACTACGCGGTCGTGCTCTCGCAGCTGGCTTCGAACGGCGTCCGCGCCGACGCGGTGCTTCTCGATCTCGGCCTCTCGTCGATGCAGGTCGACCGGCCGGAGCGCGGGTTCTCGTACGCGACCGATGCTCCGCTGGACATGCGCATGGACGCGTCGGACGAGCGGAGCGCGGCGGACGTTCTCGCGACGTACGACGAGCGGGAGCTCGAGACGATCTTCCGGCGCTTCGGTGAGGAGCGGTACGCGCGCCAGATCGCACGGGGCATCGTGCGGCGGCGGGCCGAGGAGCCGATTGTTCGGACAGGTCAGCTCGTCGACGTCGTGAAGGCGTCCATCCCCGCGCCAGCCCGGTTCGGCGAGGGGCATCCGGCGAAGCGCGTCTTCCAGGCACTTCGCATCGAGGTGAATCACGAGCTCGAGTCGCTCGAGACCGGTCTCCCGGCCGCGTTCGAGATGCTGCGCCCGGGGGGCAGGGTCGCCGTCATCAGCTTCCATTCGCTCGAGGACAGGATCGTGAAGCGGTTCCTCCGCGACCGTGCGCGCGGCTGCACGTGCCCGCCGGAGTTTCCCGTGTGCATGTGCGGAAAGGAGCCGGAGGCACGCGTGCTGACTCCCAAGCCGATCCGACCCTCGGCTGCGGAGATCGACCACAACCCGCGTGCCAGCTCGGCGCGCCTGCGGGTGGCGGTTCGGGTCTGATGTCGACGATCGCGCAGCCCTCGCGGGTCCCTCGCGCGCGCTCGGCCTCCACGCGCAAGACGGCGTGGGCCCTCGGCGGCGGCGTCTTCTGGATCGTGCTCCTCGCCGTGCTCCTCGCAGGCGTCGTCGCGGTGAACGTGGCGGTGCTCCGCCTCAATCTCCAGCTGGACGAGGCGGGTCGCGAGCGCACGGAGCTGAAGACGGAGATCGCACGGCTGCGGTCCGAGATCTCGAGCGCCGCGGCGACGACGCGGATCGAGCGGCTGGCCGAGGGAGAGCTGGGACTCGTCGAGGTCGCGCCCGAGGACACGACCTACATCGAGCTCGGGAAGTGAAGTCGGCGACGACGAACCGCCGCATCGGCGTGCTCGCGGCAGCGTTCCTCGTTCTCCTCGCCGCAGCCCTAGCCCGGTCGGTGTGGCTCCAGGTGATCAGGGGCCCCGAGTACGCCGCGATGGCGGTGCGGCAGCACCGGGAGACGGTGGTCGTCCCTGCCGCGCGCGGGTCGATCGTCGACCGGAACGGCGAGCCCCTCGCCCTCGGAAAGGTCGCGACGACCGTGTACGCCAACCCACGCCAGGTAGACGACGCGCGCGATCTCACGCTCGCGGCCGGCAAGCTTCTCGGCTCGGATCCCGCCGTCCTCTATCCGACGCTCGTGGACCGCACGAGGGGCTTCGTGTACGTCGCGCGCAAGGCGGACCCGCGCAAGGCCGAGAAGCTCGAGAAGCTCGGCTATGCGGGCCTCGGCTTCTACCCGGAGGAGCTCCGCTACTACCCGCAAGGGCCGGTCGCCGCGCAGCTCCTCGGCTTCGCAGGTCTCGACAACGTCGGCCTCGAGGGGCTCGAGCGCTCTCTCGAGGGCACGCTCGCCGGGAAGCCCGGCAGCCAGACGGTCGTCAAGGATCCGTTCGGCCGTGCGCTCGACGTCGTCGAGACGAAGCCGGAGACACCAGGGAAGGACGTCCGGCTTACGATCGATCGTCAGATCCAGGCGAATGCAGAGGAAGTGCTCGCCGAGACCGTCCGCCGCTGGTCGGCGAAGTCGGCGACCGCCGTCGTCATGGACCCGCAGACCGGGGCGATCCTCGCGATGGCTACCGCACCGCGCTTCAACGCGAACCGCTTTCCCACGACGCGCGCCGACCGCCGACGCAACCGCGCGGTGACGGACACGTACGAGCCGGGATCGACGTTCAAGCTCGTCACGGTCGCGGCCGCGCTCCAGGAGGGAATCGTGAGCCCGCGCTCGTCCTTCCGGCTCGCTCCGACGATCAAGGTCGCGGATCGCACCATCCGCGAGGCCCATACGCGCGGGACACAGCGGATGAGCGTGCGCGAGATCGTGGAGTACTCCTCGAACATCGGCACGATCACCATCGCCCAGCGCCTGGGAGAGGGGCGCCTCGCAGAATGGATCGACCGGTTCGGGTTCGGAAAGCCGACCGGAATCGACTTTCCGGGCGAGTCGTCGGGCTTTGCGCTACCGCTCGACCAGTGGTCGGGCTCGACGATCGGCACCGTCCCGATCGGGCACGGCATCGCAGTCACGCCGGTCCAGATGGCGAGCGCCTACGCGGCGATCGCGAACGGCGGCACGCTCGTGCGACCGCATCTCATCGACCGCGTCGGTGGCGAGAGCGTCGCCGCGCGGAAGGGCAAGCGCCTCGTCTCGCGGACCGTCGCCGACCAGATGCTCTCGATGCTGCGCGGCGTCGTCGTGGAGGGCACCGGCACGCAGGCGGCGATCCCCGGGTACACCGTCGCAGGCAAGACCGGCACCGCGGCGAAGATCGACTCGAACGGGCGCTACTCGACCTCCCGCTACGTCGCGTCGTTCGCAGGGCTCGTCCCGGCATCGAAGCCGAAGCTCGTCGTGATGGTCATGGTGGACGAGCCGCGCGGCGGCTATTACGGCGGCACCGTCGCCGCTCCCGCATTCCGCGAGATCGCGCGGTTCAACCTGCAGTACCTCGAGATCCCGCAGGACGCGCCGAAGACCCCAGCGGCTGTGCGCTAGAACTGACGATTGACATGGCAGTCACGACGACGCGGCCGCGGAGCGGCCGCCTTCAGGGGTCTCCGCGGATCGGAACTCCGCGCTAGCGGATTCCGATCCTGCGCGAACAATGGACTTGGACGTTCTGGTCCGGGCGCTCGCGCCGAGCGAGGTCGTCGCGTCGCGGCCGCTCGAGATTCGCGACCTCGCGTACGACACCCGGAGCGTCTCCAGTGGCGCGCTCTTCTTCTGCGTCTCCGGGGACCGGGTGGACGGCCACGATCTCGCCTGGGAGGCGATCGAGCGCGGTGCCGTCGCGGTCGTCGTGGAGCGCGAGCTCGAGGTCCGCGTCCCGCAGCTCGTCGTCGACTCGACGCGAGAGGCCATGCCGATCGCTGCGGACGTTTTCTTCGGCGAGCCGACGAAGGAGCTCGAGCTCGCGGGAGTGACGGGCACGAACGGGAAGACGACGACCGCGTTCCTCCTGCGCGGGATCCTCGAGGCTGCGGGCCGCAGGCCCGGGCTCGTCGGCACGGTCGAGTGGCACGTGGGCGGCGAGCCCCGGCCAGCTCCGTTCACGACGCCAGAGGCGATCGACCTGCAGCGGCTCTTCCGCGAGATGCTCGACGCGGGTGACCGGAGCGCGGCCGTGGAGGCGAGCTCGCACGGATCGGCACTTCGCCGCCTCGACCGCGTCCGCTTCGACGCGCTCGTGTTCACCAACCTGAGCCAGGATCACCTCGACCTGCACGGGTCGATGGACGCCTACTTCGCCGCGAAGCGGAGGCTGTTCACGAGTGCCTCCCCGCCGCCGGCGGCGGTGAACGTCGGTGACGAGTGGGGCAGACGGCTCGCCGAGGATCTCTCGGACGGCCACCGTGCACCGCTCGTGACGTTCGGCCTGGCGGAAGGAGCCGACGTGCGCCCCGAGGGGCTGGTCGTCGACGCGCGGGGCAGCCGCTTTCGTGCCGCCGGGATCGAGATCGAGACTCACCTGCGCGGTGCGTTCAACGTGGAGAACGCGCTCGGCGCCGTGGCGGCGGGGCTACTGCTCGACGTCGAGGAGGACGCGATCGCCCGGGGCATCGCTGCCGTCGACGGGGTGCCGGGGCGGTTCGAGTCGATCGACGAGGGCCAGCCGTTCGCCGTCGTCGTCGACTACGCACACACGCCCGACTCGCTCGCGACCGTGCTCGAGGCCGCCCGCGGTCTCGGCGGAGGGCGCGTGATCGTGGTCTTCGGAGCCGGGGGCGACCGCGACCGCGGCAAACGCCCGCTCATGGGTAAGGTCGCGGCGGACCTCGCCGACGTCGTCATCGTCACCTCGGACAACCCGCGCTCCGAGGAGCCGCTCGAGATCATCCAGGACGTCCTGCAGGGTGCCGGCCTCGACGTCGAGATCGACCCGGACCGGCGCAGCGCGATCGCGCGGGCCGTATCGCTCGCGGAAGCCGGAGACGTCGTCGTCGTCGCCGGGAAGGGCCACGAGCAAGGCCAGGATGTCGAAGGCGTCGTGACGCCGTTCGACGACCGCGAGGTCGCGCGCGAGGCCGTTCGGGGCCGCCTGTGATTCCGCTCGGGTTCGCGGAAGTCGCGCGTCTCGACCTCGGAGACCTCGCCGGCGACGGTGAGATCACGCGGGTCGTGGACGACTCGCGCGTGGCCGGCCCCGGTGATCTCTTCGTCGCGCTGAACACCGGCGTGCGGTACGTCGAGGAGGCTCGTTCGCGCGGCGCCGCGACCCTCGTGCCGGTCGATCAGGAGCGCGCGCTCGCAGCCCTCGCCTCACTCGTCCGCGAGAAGTCGGAGGCGCGAGTCGTCGCGGTCGTCGGCTCGGCCGGGAAGACGACGACGAAGGACATCCTCGGCGCCCTCTGCGCGCCGCATGCGCGGACGATCTGGGCGGAAAAGAGCCTGAACAACGAGATCGGCCTCCCGCTCACCGTGTGCCGGCTCGAGCCCGACACCGAGATCCTCGTGACCGAGATGGGCATGCGCGGGCTCGGGCAGGTCGCGGCGCTCTGCGCCGTCGCACGGCCGTCCGTCGCCGTCGTCCCACACGTCGGTCCCGAGCACCTGGAGCTCCTCGGGAGCGTCGAGAAGGTCGCCGAGGCGAACGCCGAGGCGATCGTGGCTCTCCCCGCGGGGGGCACCGCGGTCGTCCCCGCCGCTGCTCGCGTGCTCGATCCTTTCCTCACCCGCGATGACGTCACGGTCCGTCGATTCGCCGCCGAGGACGTGGAGCGGCGCGGAGCGGCCACGCGCTTCCGGGTGAACGGCAGCGAGCTGGAGCTCGAGCTGCCGTTCACGCAGCGCCATCTCGCGCTCAACGCGCTCGCCGCGCTCCATGCGTACGACGCGCTCGGCCTGCCGCTCGAGCGAGCGCAGGAGGGTGTGGCCGGCATCCGGCTCTCGCCCTGGCGTGGCGAGGAGATCGCGCTTCCCGGTGGCGGCTTCGTCGTGAACGACGCGTACAACGCGAACCCCGACTCGATGCGCGCCGCGCTCGAGCACCTCGCCGAACGTGCCGGTGAGCGCCGCAAGGTCGCCGTCCTGGGGGAGATGGCAGAGCTCGGCACGGCCTCGGAGGCGTACCACCGCGAGATCGGCGAGACGGCACGCGCGCTCGAGATCGGGATCCTCGGTGTGGGCGAGCCCGCCCGTCTCTACGAGCCGGCAGCGTGGGCGCCGACACCGGACGAGGCGCTCGTTCTGGCGCGCGCTACGATCGAGCCCGGCGACGCCGTCCTCGTGAAGGCCTCCCGTGCCGTCGGGCTCGAAGGCATCGCCGACGAGATCGCGAACTTCGCCCGAGCATGGTTCCCGTCCTGATTGCCGGCCTGATCGCGATGGTCGCCGCTGTCGTGATCGGGCCGAAGTTCATCGAAGTGCTTCGCGCGCGGAACCTCGGACAGCAGATCCGGGCAGAGGGACCGAAGACGCACATCGTGAAGCAGGGCACGCCGACGATGGGTGGTCTCCTCATCCTCGCGTCGGCGGTGATCCCGTTCGTCTTCCTCTCCCAGTACACGGCCGAGGGGATCACGGTCCTCTTCATCGTCCTCGGCTGCGCCGCGATCGGGTTCACGGACGACTACCTCAAACTCCGCCGTCGGCACTCGCTCGGCCTGCCCGGGCGCTGGAAGATGATCGGCCTCGGCGTCGTCACCGTCGTCGCCGCGCTGCTCCTGAACGAGAGCACGACCTTCACGACCGACGTCTACGTGCCGGTCGCCGGCTGGACCCTCGACCTCTCCTGGGGCTACTACGTGCTGCTCTTCCTCGTCATCGCCGGTACCGTGAACAGCGCGAACCTCACCGACGGGGTCGACGGCCTCGCGGCGGGAGTCATCGTGATCATGCTGCTGACGTTCCTTGCGATCGCCGGCATCGCGTGGATCCGCTCAGGCGACCCAGGCGCGCGCAGCGACATCTACCTCGACATCGCCACCCTTGCGGCCGCACTCATCGGGGGAACGATCGGCTTCCTCTGGTACAACGCCTTCCCCGCCGAGGTGATGATGGGCGACACAGGCTCCTTCGCCCTCGGCGGCGCGATTGCCGGCTTCTCGATCGTAACGGGGACGGAGATCCTGCTCCCGCTGATCGCAGGCATCTTCGTGATCGAGGTGCTCACGTGGATCATCCAGATCGTCAGCTTCAAGCGAACGGGAAGGCGCGTGTTCCTGATCGTGCCAATCCACCACCACTTCGAGATGAAGGCGTGGTCGGAGACGAAGATCATGGTCCGCTTCTGGGTGGTGAGCGCGATCTTCTGCGCCTCCGGCTTCGCACTCTTCTACCGCGACTTCCTCCAGTTCGCGCTGCCCTGAGATGAGCACGCTCGAGCTCGCCGGTACGCGCGTGCTCGTCGTCGGCCTGGCGCGCTCGGGGCTCGCAGCCGTGGAGGTGCTGCGGCGCGAGGGCGCATTCGTCGTCGGATTCGACCGCAACGAGGAGCTCGAGACGGGAAGGCTCCTGGAGCTCGGCGTCGAAGTGCACCTGGGACGCGAGGAGGAGACGCTGCTACAGGGGATCGATCTCGTCGTGAAGAGCCCGGGAGTCCCGGGCGAGACGGCGCTCGTGGACCGCGCGCGGACGCGCGGCGTCCCGATCTGGAGCGAGATCGAGCTCGGCTCGAGGCTCCTCCCGAACCCCATCGCCGGCATCACCGGCACGAACGGGAAGACGACGACGAGCGAGCTGCTCGGCGCGGTCTTCCGCGCAGACGGGCGCGCGGTCGAGGTGGCGGGAAACGTCGGCCGACCGCTCACGTCGCTCGTCGGGACGATTGCACCGGACACGTGGGTCGTCTGCGAGCTGTCCTCCTTCCAGCTCGAGGACGTCCACACGCTCGAGCCGCGCGTCGCGGTGCTCCTCAACCTCGAGCCGGACCACCTCGACCGGCACGGCACCTTCGAGCGCTACGCCGACGCGAAGCTCCGGATCTTCGCGCGGCAGACCGCCGACGACGTGGCCGTCGTGCCGCACGGGTTCGGTGAGGTCCCGGGCGCGGCCCGCCGGATCGAGTTCGCGGCGAGCGACGAGCTCCCCGCCGAGCCACGCATTCCCGGCATCCACAACCGTGAGAACGCTGCCGCCGCGACGGCCGCGGCGCGCGCGGCGGGCATCGGCGACAGCGCGATCGCTCGAGCCCTCACGACCTTCGACGGCGTTCCGCACCGGATCGAGACGGTGCGCGAGCTTGGCGGCGTCCGCTTCGTGAACGACTCGAAGGCGACGAACGTCGCCGCGGCGCTCCGTGCGCTCGCCTCGTTCCCGGACGCACGGCTGCACGTGATTCTCGGCGGCCGCGGGAAGCACGAGTCGTACGAGCCGCTCGCCGAGGCGCTCAAGCCGGGCGACACGGCGTACGTGATCGGCGAGGCGGCGGGCGAGATCGCGGCGGCGCTCGCCGACCGAGACGTCGAGGTCGTCAAAGCCGGCACGCTCGAAGTCGCGCTCGGGGAAGCCGCACGAGCTGCGGCGGCCGGTGACGTCGTGCTCCTCTCGCCGGCGTGCGCGAGCTTCGACCAGTTCCGTGACTTCGAGGCTCGCGGCGATGCGTTCCGCGAGCTCGTGGAGGCGCTGGCGTGAGGGGCGACGGGCACGCGGATCAGCGGCTCGTGGCGTTCGTCACGCTCGGGCTCGTCGCGTTCGGGCTCGTGATGGTCTACAGCGCGACCTCGGCTTCCGCTGCACTCGGCAACGGCGACCCCATGAGCTACCTCAAGCGCCAGGCCGTGTATGCGCTCGTCGGAGTCGTCTGCATGACGTTGGCCGCCCGGCTCGACTATCACCGCCTGCGGTACTTCGCGCCGCCGCTCGTGCTCGTCGCGCTCGTGCTCTGCGTCGCGGTGCTCGTCCTCGGGCCGGCGATCAACGGTGCGCGGCGCTGGTTCGTCGTCGGCCCTGCGAGCTTCCAGCCGTCCGAGCTCGCAAAGCTCGCGCTGTGCCTCTTCGCCGCGACGTACCTGGCCCGACGCCGCGCGCCGCGCACGTTCGGAGAGCTGATGAAGCCGCTCGGGGCGCTCACGCTCGTCTTCGCGGGCCTGATCGTCGTCGAGCCCGACCTGGGTACGACGATCACGCTCTGCGGGATGATGCTCGCGATCTTCCTCGTCGCCGGGGTTCCGGTGCGACTGCTCGCCGGAGCCTCCGTGCTCGCGGTCGCTCTGGGTCTCGTCGCGATCTGGATCGAGCCCTACCGACGCGCCCGTGTCTTCAGCTTCCTCGACCCCTGGTCGGATGCGCAGGGAGCGGGCTTCCAGATCGTGCAGGCGACGATCGGGATCGGCTCCGGCGGCTTCACCGGCGCCGGTCTGGGCGAGGGCGTGGGCAAGGTCTCGTACCTGCCCGAGGCGCACACGGACATGATCTTCGCCGTCATCGGCGAGGAGCTCGGTCTCGTCGGCGCGACGCTCGTGATCTGCGCGTTCGCGCTGCTCGCCGTCGCGGGCTTCCGCATCGCGATGCGCTGCCAGGATCCGTTCGGGAAGCTGCTCGCAGCAGGGATTACGGCCCTCGTGTGCGGGCAGGCGGCGATCAACCTCGCGGCCGCGCTCGGCATCGCACCTCTGACGGGGATTCCGCTGCCGTTCGTGTCCTACGGCGGCTCGAGCCTCGTCGTTCTGCTCACCGGCATGGGGGTTCTCCTTAACATCGCCGTCAATGGGCGGGTCTCGAGAGCTGCGGTGCGTGATCGCGGCCGGCGGAACGGCCGGGCACGTCCGGCCCGCGCTGGCAGTCGCCGAGCAACTGCGCGAGCGAGGGGTGACGGTGACGTTCGCCGGGTCGCCAAACCGCGTCGAGTCGCAGCTCGTTCCTGACGCGGGCTTCGAGCTCGACACGTTCGCGATCTCCGGGTTCCCGCGGCGGGTCGGATTCGGCCTCGTCCGAGCCGGGTGGCAGGCGCTGAGCGCGCCGCTCGCGTGTAGTCGGATCCTCTCGCAGCGCCGCCCCGACGTCGTACTCGGCGGGGGCGGATACGTGGCGGGTCCGATGGTGCTCGCCGCCAGGCTGCGCGGCATTCCGGCGGCGCTGACGGAGGCGGATGCGCACCTCGGGCTCGCGAACCGGCTCGCCGCGCCGTTCGCGCACCGCGTCTTCCTCGCGTACGCGATCGACGGCCGCGAGGGGTCGAAGTACCGCGTCGTCGGCCGGCCGATTCCGTCGGCGCACCTCGGCGCCTCGAAGGAAGAGGGGCGCGCGTTGTTCGGGCTTCCTGCCGACAAGCCCGTGCTGGCCGTCTTCGGCGGCCTCGCAGGCGCGCAGGCGCTGAACGAGTTCGCCGTGGAGGCGTTCGGAGAGCGCGGACCAGCGGTGCTGCACGTCTCGGGTGCACGCGACTTCGACGCGCTCCGACCCCGCGTGACGCGGGACGACTACGTTCTCGTGGCGTCGACGGACGCGTTCGGCGCCGCGCTCGCCGCCTCCGACCTCGCGATCTCCCGCGCCGGCGGCACGGTCTGGGAGCTCGCGGCTGCGGGGACGCCGTCGATCCTCGTGCCCTACCCGCATGCCACGGCCGACCACCAGACGCTGAACGCGCGGTACTTCGAGCGCGGAGGCGGCGCGATCGTCGTCGATCAGGGCGAGCTCGCCCGCGTGCCGACGCTCGTCGGCGAGGTGTTCGACGATCCTGCGCTGCTGGCGCGGATGAGCGACGCGATGCGAGCGCTCGCACGTCCCGACGCAGCCGCCGTCATCGCCGACGAGCTCGTCGCCCTCGCGGAGTCGCGGACGTGAGCGCGCTCCCGCTCGCGGGGCGGCACTTCTACTTCGTCGGGATCGGTGGCGCTGGCCTCTCGGCGTACGCCAACTTCGCGCGCGGGTGGGGAGCGGAGGTGCGCGGGTGGGACGCGCGGGAGACGATCTTCCTCGACGCGGTCAAGGGCATCGAGGTCGACGTGGGTGGCGAGCCGCGTCCACCGGAGGGCTTCGAAGTCGTCGTGTCGACCGCGCACACGGGGCGAATCGCGGGCCGCTCGCGCGCCGAGTTCCTCGCTGAGCTCGTCTCCCTGCGGCGATCGATCGTCATCAGCGGCGCGCACGGGAAGACGACGACGGCGGCCATGGTCGCGTACGTTCTGCGCGAGCTCGGCGACGACCCCGCCTGGATCATCGGGGGCGTCGTGCCGCAGCTCGGCGGCAACGCGGGCGTGGGGGAGGGATGGCTCGTGGTCGAGGGCGACGAGTCCGATCGCTCGATCGCCCTCCTGCGACCGGAGATCGCCGCAGTCACGAACGTGGAGCTCGACCACCACGCGGCCTACGGCTCTGAGGCGGAGCTCGTCGCATTCTTCGACGAGTGGCTCGCCGGCGCGCCACACGTCGTGCGCGGGTGGGAGCTCGATCCCGTGGCGCTCGATCTCGCAGTGCCGGGTGAGCACAACCGCGCGAACGCCGCGACCGCGCTCGCCGTGCTCGAGCTGGGCCGCGTTGCACGCGCGGATGCCGAGCGTGCCATCGTCGGCTTCGCCGGAGTCGGCCGCCGCTTCGAGCTCGTCGGCGAGGGCGGCGGCGTGCGGGTGATCGACGACTACGGCCACAACCCGACGGAGATCGCGGCGGCACTCCGGACCGCGCGGGAGCTCGATCCCCGCACGCTGCTCGCCGTCTACGTCCCGCACGTCTACGAGCGGACGCGGCAGCTCCACCACGAGCTCGGCGCGGCGCTTGGAATTGCGGACGCGGCGATCGTGACGGACGTCGTCGACGGGCGGGATGCGCCGGCTCCTGGCGTGACCGGGAAACTCGTGCTCGACCACGTCCCTGCGGGCGTGCGTCGCGGGTGGGCGCCGAGTCTCGAGGACGCCGCCACGCTTGCGCTCGCCTGGGTGCAGCCGGGCGACGTCGTCGTCACGCTCGGGGTTGGGGAGCCGTGGCGCATCGCACGCGCCGTCGTCGCGGGGCTGCCGGAGTGAGCGGCGTGGAAGAGGGCGTCCCGCTCGCGCGACTCACGACGATCGGAGTCGGCGGCCCTGCGCGTGCGCTCGCTCGACCGCGATCCGTCCGCGAGCTCGCCGAGGCCGTCCGCTACGCGCGGGACGAGGGACTCTCCGTGCTCGCGGTCGGGCTCGGCTCGAACCTCCTCGTCGCCGATGAGGGAGTCGACGCACTCGCGCTCCGGCTCGAGGGCGAGCTGGCCGCCGTCCAGGTCGACGGGCAGATGCTGCGAGCGGGTGGTGGCGCGACGAACGCCGTGTGCCTCCACCGGGCGCGCGACGCCGGGCTTGGCGGGCTCGAGTTCGCGTGCGCGATTCCAGGAACGGCAGGCGGCGGAGTTCGCATGAACGCCGGTGCCTACGGGCGGGACTGGTCGGACGTCATCGTCCGTGCCCTCGTCGTCGACGGGGAGGGCGAGGAGTGGCTCACGGGAGACGAGCTCGGGCTCTCGTACCGCCACTCCGGGCTTGCTCCCGACCACGTCGTCGCGGCCGTCGAGTATCGGCTCGAGCCACGCTCTCGCGAGGAGGTGCGCGCGACCGTCGCCGAGCTCGTCGCGCAGCGCAAGGCGACGCAGCCCACGAACAAGCGGACCTTCGGCAGCGTCTTCAAGAACCCGCCCGGCGAGATCGGCGCCGGCCGCATGCTCGAGCTGTGTGGTTTGAAGGGCCACCGGATGGGGGGCGCCACGATCTCTCCCAAGCATGCGAACTTCATCGAGAATGCCGGCAGGGCGACGAGCGCGGACTGCGTCGCTCTGATGGTCGAGGCCCGCCGCCGCGCATACGAGGAGTTCGGAGTCGAGCTCGAGCGCGAGGTCGTCTTCGCGGGACTCCCGGAGCTACCGCCCGTGACGTAGGAAGCGCCGCTCGCGCGCCGAATTGGAGGCGCATGGTCGGGGGACGAAGCGTGCGCGGACCGCGTCGGCACGCGACTGCGGCAAGCGTCGTCGTCCCGTTTCCGCGAGGTGCGGCCGGTGCTCGCCTGGATCTCGTGCGCTTCGTCCCCTCCGGCCGCTCGCTGCTCGCGACGATGGGCGTGCTCGTCGGCATCGCACTCGCCTACGTCGTCGCGACGGCAACGCCCGTGTTCGCCCTTGAGCAGATCGAGGTGCGCGGCGCGCCGCCCGAGGTGGCCCGCGAGGTGAACGCTGCTACGCGAGATCTCCTCGGCCAGAGTCTCGTGACCATCGACGCGGACGAGGTCGAAGGAACGCTGCAGGCGCTTCCGGCGGTGGCGGGGGTCTCCGTCGACCGCGCCTTTCCGCACACGCTCGTCGTCCGCGTAGCCCCGGAGCGGCCCGTCGCGGTCGCGCGGCGTGCCGACTCGTCCTGGCTCGTCACGGGATCCGGGAAGGTGGTGCGCCAGATCGAAACGGGCACAGAGCGAGGGCTCCCGCGCATCTGGCTCGCCAAGGGCACCACCATGCACGCGGGCGGGAGCGTGCCGGCAGGGTGGATCCCGGCGACGCGCGCCCTCGCCGAGGCGCGTGCTGCGGGGCTCGGGTCGCGGGTGAAGGGCATTCGCCCGGTCGGAGAGGAGCTCACCCTCGTGTTGCGACGCGGCACGGAGATCCGGCTCGGGCGCGCGACGGAAGTCGGACTGAAGCTCACCGTTGTGGCACGCGTCCTGCAACTCGTCGACGGCTCGGTGGACTACGTCGACGTCAGCGTCCCGCAGCGTCCGGTTACGGGGTGAGGCTCGAGTCTAAGCCTCGAGTTGAACTTGATCCCTATGCGTTGACATTCCACAGGAGGACCCCTACCCTCGGGGTCGAAGGACGTGCGACGAGTCGTACGTTCAATGCGAACTTCACCTTGAGGTGGGTTGAGAGATGAGCAATCAGCTAGGCAGCTACCTCGCCGTCATCAAGGTCGTCGGCATCGGCGGCGGCGGCACGAATGCGGTGACCCGGATGGTCGAGGCCGGCGTCACGGGCGTGCACTTCGTCGCCGTGAACACCGACGCCCAGGCCCTCCTCATGACCGAGGCGGACGAGAAGATCCACATCGGCTCCCGCGCGACACGCGGCCTCGGTGCCGGCGCCGATCCGGCCGTCGGTCGCGCCGCCGCAGAGGAGAGCCGGGACGAGCTGAAGGAGGCGCTCAAGGGCGCCGACATGGTGTTCGTCACCGCCGGCGAAGGCGGCGGCACCGGAACCGGCGGCGCTCCGATCATCGCCGACATCGGCCGCGAGATCGGCGCCCTCACCGTCGGCGTCGTGACGCGTCCGTTCGCGTTCGAGGGCAAGCTGAGGGCGGATCAGGCCGAGCACGGCATCCAGTCGCTCCGCGAGAGCGTGGACGCGCTCATCGTCATCGAGAACGATCGCCTCCTGCAGGTCGTCGAGAAGTCGACGCCCGTCACGGAGGCGTTCCGCATCGCCGACGACATTCTCCGCCAGGGCGTCCAGGGAATCACCGACCTCATCACCGTCCCCGGGCTCATCAACCTGGACTTCGCCGACGTGCGCACGATCATGAAGGACGCCGGCTCGGCACTCATGGGCATCGGCGTCGGCCGCGGAGACAACCGCGCGGTCGAGGCGGCGCGCGCCGCCATCTCCTCGCCGCTCCTCGAGCAGACCCTCGAAGGAGCAACGGGGATCCTCCTCAACATCACCGGTGGCCCCGATCTCGGCCTCGCCGAGGTCGACGAAGCCGCAGAAGTCGTCCGGAGCGCCGCGGACTCGAACGCGAACGTCATCTTCGGCGCGGCCATCGACGAGGGCATGGGCGAGGACGTCCGTGTCACGGCGATCGCGACCGGCTTCGGCGCGCGCGGTCCTCGGCGCCGTCGCGCGGAAGCGCCGGTCGGTGCCGCAACGAGGTCGTCCGATCGGCCGTCCTTCAGCGCCCCGAGTGTCCGCGACGTCGAGCTCGACATTCCGAGCTTCCTGAAGGACGACTGAGGTTGTACGCAAGACCGGAATCCGCGAGTGCGGATTCCGGTCGCGCGAAGATTCCTAAAGCGCGGACGCTGCGCGCCCGCGGTCGGGGCGACGACACGACCGCCCGGTGATTCCGGCCTACGCTGGGCTACGTCGTTAGAGTCGCATCTCGTGGAAGCGACGCTCTCGCGCACGCCGCTGTACGAGCGCCACGTCGCGCTCGGAGCGCGCATGGTGCCCTTCGCGGGCTACGAGATGCCCGTCCAGTACGCCGGCGTCATCGAGGAGCACAGGGCGGTGCGCACGGACGCGGGCGCGTTCGACGTCTCGCACATGGGCGAGCTCCACGTCGACGGCCCGACCGCGCAGGAGTTCCTCCAGTCGATGCTCTCCAACGACGTCGACCGGCTCGCCGACGGTGAGGCTCAGTACACGCTGCTCACGAACGAGGACGGAGGGATTGTCGACGACCTCATCGTGTACCGGCTCGCGCACGGGCAGTTCTACCTCGTCGTCAACGCTTCGAACCGTGGCGCCGTGTACGGCTGGCTGAAAGAGCGGGAGCCGCGTGGGTGCGAGGTGCGCGACGCATCGGACGAGTACGGGCTCGTCGCGGTTCAGGGACCGCGTGCGCTCGAGCGCCTGGGACTTCCCGACGCGCCGGCCTTCACCCATGCCATGGGGGAGCTCGACGGCATCGAGGTGATGATCGCGCGGACGGGCTACACGGGTGAGCAGGGCGTCGAGCTCTGCTGCGCCGAGGATGCCGCGGAGGCTCTGTGGGACTCGATTGTGGCGCGTGGAGTCACGCCCTGCGGGCTCGGCGCGCGCGACACTCTCAGGCTCGAGGTCTGCTACCCGCTGCATGGCAACGACATCACGCCCCAGACGGACGCGATCTCGGCAGGGCTCGGCTGGGCGTGCGCGCTCGACACCGACTTCACAGGAGTCGAGACGCTCAGGCGGATCAAGGAGCAGGGCCCAGCGCGCAAGCTCGTCCCGTTCGTCATGGAGGAGCGCGCCGTCCCCCGGCAGGGCATGTCGATCGAGGGCGGCGGCGAGGTCACGTCGGGGACGCATTCGCCGATGCTCGACGTCGGGATCGGCCTCGGCTACGTTCAGGCCGCGTCGGCCGCGCCGGACACCGAGCTCACCATCGATGTCCGAGGCAAGCCACGCCGGGCGCGCGTTGTGAAGAAGCCGATCTACCGGAAGGAGAGCTAGTGCCCGCTGCAGAGAGCTATCCCGACGATCTCAGCTACCACCCGGAGCACGATTGGGCGCGGATCGACGGCGACGAGGCGACGCTCGGCGTCACCTGGTTCGCGCAGGACGCGCTCGGCGAGCTCGTCCACTACGAGGCGCCCGAGGTGGGCTCGACCGTGACGAAGGACAAGTCGTACGGCGAGGTCGAGTCGGTGAAGGCGGTCTCCGACATCATCGCCCCGCTCTCCGGCGAGGTACTCGAGGTGAACGGGAAGGTCGTCGACGAGCCCGAGACGGTGAACGACGACCCATACGGCGCGGGCTGGCTCATCCGAATCCGCATGTCCGATCCGGGCGAGCTCGACGCACTCATGGACGCGGACGCGTACCGGGCGCACGTCGCGGAGCAGTGAGGGACGCTCCCGTTGTAGGGGCGAGGCATGCCTCGCCCGGGGCCGGGCATGCCCGGCCCCTACGACGACCGGCCGGCCGATGAGCTATCTCAGCATCACGGACGAGGACCGGGCCGAGATGCTCGCCGCAATCGGCGTCTCGTCGATCGACGAGCTCTTCGAGCAGATCCCGCCCCGCGTCCGGTTCGAGCGCGAGCTCGACGTGCCGCCCGCGCTTGGCGAGGCCGAGCTCGCGAGACACCTCGAGGAGCTCGCGGCCAGGAACGTCCACACCGGCGCGGAGCTCTCCTTCGTCGGCGCCGGGATCTACGACCACTACGTCCCCTCGGTCGCGGACGTCGTGCTCTCGCGCGGCGAGTTCCTCACGGCGTACACGCCGTACCAGCCGGAGATGAGCCAGGGAACGCTGCAGGCGATCTTCGAGTACCAGACCGTGATCTGCGAGCTCACCGGAATGGACGTGTCGAACGCCTCCGGCTACGACGGCGCCACCGTCGCCGCCGACGCCTGCTTCGTCGCGAAGCACGTGACCGACCGGCGCAAGGTCGTCCTCGCCGAGGCGCTCAACCCACAGGTGCGGCAGGTCGTGAAGACGTACGCGCCGGGTTTCGGCTTCGAGGTGGTCGAGGTGCCGCACCGAGGCGGAGTCACCGATCCGCAGGAGCTCGCCGCGGCGTCGACAGACGCGGCGGCCGTGTTCTTCCAGCAGCCCAACTTCCTCGGCTGTCTCGAGGACGCGCCTGCGCTCGCGGCTGCAGCGAACGAGGCCGGCGCCCTCTCGGTCGCCCACGTCGACCTCATGTCGCTCGGCGTGCTCGAGGCGCCGGGCGCGTACGGGTGCGCGATCGCGCTCGGCGAAGGCCAGTCGGCGGGCAACTGGCCGTCGTACGGAGGGCCACACTACGGCTTCCTCGCAGCGCGGACGGACTACGTGCGGCGCATGCCCGGCCGGATCGTGGGCGAGACGGTTGACGCCGACGGCCGGCGGGCATTCGTGCTGACGCTGCAGACGCGCGAGCAGCACATCCGTCGCGAGAAGGCCACGTCGAACATCACCACGAACCAGACGCTCCTCGCACTCGCGGGGCTTGCCACGCTGTCGTGGCTCGGTCCGGAGGGGCTGCGCGAGGTGGGCGAGACGTGTCTGGCGCTCTCCCACTACGCACGCGAGCGTGTGCCGCTGGAGCCCGCGTTCGGTGCCGGCTCGTTCAAGGAGGTGGCGTTCCGGACGCCGATCCCTGCGCGCGAGGTGATCCGGCGCGCCCGGGAGCACGGCGTCAACCCCGGGTACGCGGTCGGCCGCGACTACGAGGGCATGGACGACGTGCTGCTCGTCGCGGTCACGGAGAAGAAGTCGGTTGCGGACGTCGACCGTCTCGCCGACGTGCTCGCGGAGGTGTGCTCGTGAGCGAGTCCGGCAACGGTTGGCGCGCCACGCCGCTGATCTTCGAGCGCTCGCGGGCGGGCCGGCGGGCCGGGCGCCCGCCGAGGCCCGATCTCCCCGTGCCCGAGCTTCCCGAGGGCTTGCGCCGGACATGTCCACCGCGCCTTCCGGAGCTCGCCGAGCCGGAGATCGTCCGCCACTTCACGGCGCTCGCCGACCGGACGTTCGGCGTCGACACGGGCTTCTACCCGCTCGGCTCCTGCACGATGAAGCACAACCCGCGCATCCACGAGCGCGCGGCTGCCCTTCCCGGTTTCCGCGACCTCCATCCATGTGCCGACGACGAGGACGCACAGGGTGCGCTCGAGCTCATGTGGCGCCTGCAGGAGATCCTGGCCGAAGTCGCGGGCCTGCCTGCGGTGACGCTTCAGCCGGCGGCCGGCTCGCAGGGCGAGCTGACGGGGCTCATGCTCATGCGCGCGTACTTCGCCGACCGCGGGGAGGAGCGCGACACGATCATCACCGCGGACACCGCCCACGGAACGAACCCCGCGAGCGTCGCGATGGCGGGGTACTCGCTCGCGAAGGTCGAGACGGACGCGCGAGGGAACCTCGACCTCGACGACCTCCGCGGGAAGGTGAACGAGCGCACCGCAGGGCTGATGCTCACGAACCCCTCGACGCTCGGGCTGTTCGACGAGAACATCGAGGAGGTCGCGCGGATCTTCCACGACGCCGGGGCGCTCCTCTACTACGACGGCGCGAACCTGAATGCGGTGGTCGGCATCTCGCGCCCGGGCGACATGGGCTTCGACATCGTCCACTACAACCTCCACAAGACCTTCTCGCAGCCGCACGGCGGCGGTGGGCCAGGTGGGGGGCCGGTGGCGGTGCGCGACTCGATCGCCCCGTTCCTGCCCGCGCCCGTCGTCGTCCGTGACGGCGACGTCTTCCGACTCGACCACGACCGCCCGCAGTCGATCGGCCGCGTGCGCGGGTTCGCCGGGCCGTTCGGCGTCTTCGTCCGCTCCTACGCGTACATGCGGGCCTACGGGCCGGCGCTGCGCGAGATGTCCGAGATCGCGGTGCTCAATGCCAACTACCTGCTCGCGAGGCTGCGCGATGCGTACGACCTCCCGTACGACCGCCACTGCATGCACGAGTTCGTGCTCTCGGCACGCAACCTCAAGCGCGAGCACGGCATCACCGCGCTCGACGTCGCGAAGCGGCTCATGGACTACGGGATCCACCCGCCGACCGTCTACTTCCCGCTCGTCGTCCCCGAGGCGCTCATGATCGAGCCGACGGAGACGGAGCCGAAGGAGCGGCTCGACGAGTTCGTGGACGCGATGCTCGCGATCGCGCGCGAGGCCGCGGAATCGCCTGAGGTGCTGAAGGAAGCACCGCACGGCCGTCCCGTGAGGCGCCTCGACGAGGTGCGGGCAGCGAAGCAACCGATCCTGCGCTACCACTTCGACGAGCACCCGGCGCTCGTCGGCTGAACGCACTGTCCGGCGCACATGTCGTCGCAGGATCGTCGGGGACATCGCGCTCCGGCGCCAGCAGCGTCCGGGCATCCCGTCACCATACGAACGTATGTACGATCCGAAGCTGTCGGAGCTTGCGCTTGACCTCTCCCGTCACGCGCTCGGTCAACAGGAGTCGAGTCTCAACGAGTTGCGTAACCGCACCGGCACGCTCCTCGCGGCTTCGTCAATTGCTACGTCGTTCCTCGGCGCACAGTCCCTGGACGATGGCCTCGGTATCCTCGGATGGTTGGCGCTCGCCGCGTTTGTCGCTTCGACGTTGAGCGCCGCATACGTGCTGTTCCCGAGACGAAGTTTCATCTTCGCGCTCCGGGGAAGCGCTCTGTTCGAGGAGGAGTTCGGCGACCCAGGTGGAGTCCCCGAGACGTCACGGCGTCTCGCCTACTGGATCGAGGCATACCGCGACGACAACAGCCTTCTCATGGACAGGCTGTTCGCTGCGTTCCGTCTCGCCGCAGCGGCGCTCGTCCTCGACGTTATCCTGTGGACCCTGGAGCTTGCGCTATGACCGAGAAACCCTCCTCCCAAGCCGTACCACCACCACCTCCGCCGCCCCCGCCCCCGAAGCTGGGGATTCCCGAGACGAAGAGCGGGAACGGCGGCGCTGAGACTCGCTAGGGCTCGGCCGGCTCCCAGAGCTCGAAGCGGTTGCCTTCCGGGTCGATCGCCCAGCCGAAGCGGCCGATGCCCTCGAGGAGCTCGACCCGCTCGTCGACCTCGACACCAGCCTGGCGGAGCTGCGCGAGCATCGCGTCGAGGTCGGCGACGGTGTAGTCGATCATCGCCTGCTGCGCCGAGGGCCAGTAGTCCGTGTCCTCGGCGAACGTCGACCACACGCTGTTGCGGCTCTCGGGGAAGATCGCGTACGTCTCGCCGTCCTGCCGTGGGACGCCCAGGTGCTCCTCGTACCAGGCGGCGAGCGCACCCGGGTCGCGTGCGCGGAAGAACACTCCGCCGATGCCCGTCACCCGCTCCATCAGCGGACGGACGCTAGCTGGCCGCACGCCGCTTCGATGTCCCGGCCGCGGGTCAGGCGCACCGTCGCGGGGATCCGCGCGCGCTCGAGCACGGACTTGAACCGCTCGATGGTCTCGCGCGACGAGCCCTCGTAGAGACCTGTCGGGTTGTACGGAATCAGGTTCACCTTGAACGAGCGCGCGTCGAGCAGCGACGCAAGCGCGCGAGCGTCTGCAGGCGAGTCGTTGACGCCGGCGAGCATGACGTACTCGACGAAGACCTTGCGCCGGCGCAGTTCGACGTAGCGGCGACACTCTGCGAGCACGTCGGCGAGTGGATAGCGGTCGTTGACCGGCATGAGCTCCGAGCGCTTCGCGCCATCGGCCGCGTGCAGCGAGAGCGCCAACCTGATCGGCTGCTCGACCTCGTCCACGAAGCGACGGAGGCCGGGCATCCAGCCGACGGTCGAGATCGTGGTCCGGCGATGCGTGATGCCGAGGTCGGGAAGCAGCCGGGCGGATTCGAGAACGGCGTCGAGATTGAGGAACGGCTCGCCCATCCCCATGTAGACGGCGTGGTTCACGGGCTCCTTCCGCCGGAAGTGGAGCGCCTGGTCGAGGATCTCGGACGCGGTCAGGTTCCGCCCGAACCGCATGGCGCCGGTTGCACAGAACGTGCACGTGAGCGGGCAGCCCGACTGCGAGGAGAGGCAGAGCGAGCGCCGGCCGTCGCGGTAGCGCATGAGCACGGCCTCGACCGGATGCCCGTCTGCGGTGCGGAACAGCGCCTTGATCGTGCCGTCGCTCGACTCACGCTCGGTCACGAGTTCGAGGCTCGTGAACGGGACGGACTCGTCGAGTGCGCCGCGGAGCGCCTTCGGCAGCGTCGTCATCTCGTCATACGAGCCGACTCCACGCGCAGTCCACTCCCACACCTGGCGCGCACGGTAGGCAGGTTCGCGGCGTTCGGCCAGCGTCGTTTTCAGAAGCGCGAGGTCCATGCGGCGGACGGTAGCGTCCCCCACGTGATCGACCTCCGCTCCGACACGGCAACGCGCCCCACGGACGGGATGCGCCGCGCGATCGCGGAGGCCGCGGTCGGGGACGAGCAGAAGCGCGAGGACCCTTCGGTCAACGCGCTACAGGATCGCGTGGCGGCGCTGCTCGGCCAGGAGGCGGCCATCTTCGTCCCGACCGCGACGATGGCGAACCAGATCGCCCTCAAGCTCCACTCGCGGCCGGGGGATGTCTTGATCGCGGAGGAGCTGTCCCACGTCCTGATCTACGAGTACGGCGGGGCGGGGGCGCACGCCGGGCTGGTCACGCTCGGGCTCCGCGGGGATCGCGGCCGGCTCGACCCGGAGCAGATCTGGCGCGCAGCGGAGCCGAGCTCGAAGGTCGCGGACCAGCGCGCGGCCGTGCTCTCCCTCGAGAACACGCACAACGCATCGGGTGGACGCGTATGGCCGCTCGCCGCGCTCGCGGAGGCGGTCACGGCGGCGCGCGAGGCCGGCCTCGCCGTGCACCTCGACGGCGCGCGCCTGCTCAACGCCTCCACCGCGCTTGGCATCGCTCCCGTGGAGATCGCCGGCCGGTTCGACACCGTGACGATCTGCCTCTCGAAGGGCCTCGGCTGCCCACTCGGAGCGCTCCTCGCCGGCTCGAACGAGCTCATGGAGCGCGCATGGCGCGAGAAGCACCTCTTCGGCGGCGCGATGCGGCAGGCGGGAATCGTCGCGGCGGCGGGCCTCTACGCGCTCGACCACCACATCGAGCGGCTCGCCGACGACCACGCGCGCGCCCGCCGGCTCGCCGAGGCGCTGCACGCAGCGGGGGTTCCCGTCGATCTCGAGCAGGTGGAGACGAACTTCGTTCAGGTCGATCTCGCGCCGCTCGGTCTCGAGACGCCCGAGGCGCTGACTCGGTTGCGGGCCGAGGGGGTCGGCCTCTCGACGACACCGCACCCGCGAGTGCTCCGCGCGGTGACCCATCTCGAGATCGCCGACGAGGACATCGCGGTCGCCGCCGAGGCGATCCCGCGCGCCCTCCTGTCCTAGCGCTCCCCGGCGAGGAAGAACGCGATGACGACGACGCCGTAGCCGGCGAGGAGGAGCGCACCCCGAGCACGGCTCGACTGTCCACCGAAGAGCACGAGGAACGCAAAGGCGACCGAGCCTGCCAGCGCCGCGATCTCGACCGGTCGGAAGCTGAGCGAGAGCGGGTCGATCAGCCAGGAGAGCAGAGCGACCGCCGGGATGAGGAAGACGGCAACCTGCGCGGCGGACGCGAGTGCAATCTCGCCCGCCAGCGCGATCTTCCCGCGATACGCGACGACGACCGCGCCGCCGTGCTCAGCCGCGTTCCCGACGATCGCGACGATGACGGCCGCGACGAAGAACTCGGTGAGTCCGAGCTCCTCGGCGAACACCTCGAGCGATCCGACGAGGATCTCGGCCACGATCGCGGTCATGACCGTCGCGATCGCGAGGGCGAGCAGCGCCTGGCGGAGCGACCAGCCCTTGATCTCCTCGTCGGAGGCGACGTGCAGCTGGCTGTGCCGCCGGAGCGAGTACCACGTGACCGCGACGTAGACGATGAGCAGGACGACAGAGATCGCGGCGGATACCTGCGCGAGCGCGTCGGTGTCCGGGTTACTGCCGTCCCAGGAGGGGATCGAGGGGATGAGGAAGAGCAGGGTTGCGAATGCGATGAGGCCGAACGAGAGGAAGCTGGAGTAGCGATCCAGTCGGCCGCGGCCGCCTGCGACCAGGGACGCACCGAGGACGAGGAGGAGATTGCCGACCACGCTTCCCGTCAGCGACCCACGGACGACCTCGGTGAGGCCCTCGTTCACGGCGATCAGGGCGATGATCAGCTCGGGCGCGTTGCCGAACGTCGCGTTGAGGAAGCCACCGATTCCCGGACCCGTGTGCTCGGCGGCGTGCTCCGTCGCCTCCCCGATGAGCCACGCGAGCGGGACGAGCGAGAGGGCCGCGAGGACGAACTCGAGGGTCTCGGGAGGGTGGACGAGGTAGTGGAGCGCGATCGTGAGCGGAGCGAGCGCGAGCAACGCGAAGAGGGTTTTCCGCACCACGACCCGCGAAGGCTACAGACCTCTCGGCCGGCCGCCTCGACTGCGAGCCGCTGTCGCCAATGCCTGAAAACCCGCGGTTTGTCAAGACTTGCGGCGCATGGTCCGGGGAGAACACAATCGGTGCGTGGAAGACATCGTGGCAGGGGTCGAGCTCCCGCTCCGCATCCAGGACGAGGTGGCATGCCGCCACTGCGAGGTGCACTGCGAGAAGGTCGTCTACCCCGCCGCGTGCCTCAAGCTCTCGTGCCCGTTCGTCTACGCGTACGAGGCCTGGGGGCACACGTACGTCGGGTGCATGCAGAAGATCTTCGACGTCGAGATCGACCTCGACCTCCTCGAGGCGGCGGAGTCCGGTCGCGGCGGGTTCGGCGCGGTGCGCGCGCGTCGGGCGCCGCTTCCGATGTGCGAGGTCGAGGTCGTCGGCACGTATCCCCACCGCGAGGACGAGCTCGGCTGCCGCGTGCCCGAGTTCCACGAGCTTCCACGCGAGCGCGCGACCTTCCGAGTCTTCGCCACCATCGACTCCTAAGGTCTCGCACGCCAGCGCCGGGTACCGCGTCGGCGCAGAGCTCGCATGCGGTCGAGATCCTCGGTCGCCTCGCCCTTGTCCTTCCACGTCTCCGTGATAGCGGGCAGGCCCGAGAAGGCAGGGTGGCCGAGGAAGGTCGCGAGCCCGTCTCCGATGAGCCCTCTGCCCACGTACTCGTGCCGGTCGCGGTTCGACCCGAGCGGCGTCTGCGAGTCGTTCACGTGGAGGACACGGAGCCGCTCGAGCCCGAGCCGCGCGTCGAGATCCTCGAGCGCGTCGTCGAGCGCCGCAGGATCCGACACGTCGACGCCCGATGCCCACCAGTGGCACGAGTCGAGGCAGAGGCCGAGGCGGGGATGCCGGTCGACTGCGTCGGCGAGTGTCGCGAGCTCTGCAATCGAGCGGCCGATCGTGCCGCCCGTGCCGGCGGCGTTCTCCATGCACAGCCAGAGGTCGTCCGTCGTCAGCTCGAGGAGCTCGCGGAGGGCGGGCTCGACGAGCGCCACGGCGTCGTCGAAGCCGATCCCGAGGTGCGAGCCGACGTGGAAGACGAC
>DASUCN010000012.1:0-6164 GCA_036276015.1 Gaiellaceae bacterium
GCCGCGATGTCGTACGTGCGGATGTTCTGGCGGATCGCCTTCGCGACGCCCTCGAGCGGGACCTGAGCGTCGCGGGCGACCGGCGCGTCGTACCGCGACCAGCTGTCGACGCTGAGGACGACGATCGAGCACCGGGAGCCGCTGTCGCGCGCCGCCTGGAAGCGCGGCAGCCCGAGGACGGCGAAGAGGTGCAGGTCGTAGAGGCTCGCGAGCTCCGAGCGCACGGTGCGGACCGGTGCTGGCGGATCGCCCACCGCGGCCCAGGGCTGCTCCTCGCTCGGCGGCTCGGGGGCGATCTCGACGATCGCGGTGCCGATGCGCTGGGACAGCTCGTTGAGGTCGATCATCGGGAGCGCGTCCGCCGGCTTGCGCCGGCGGTTCGTGATCCCGCCGAGGGCCAGGGGACCGGCGAGAGCGCCGGCCCCGAGACCGAGGTCTGCCGCCGACACGAGGCCGTCCGTCTGCACGAGGGCACCGGCCACGATGACAGCGAGCGCGTAGCACACGGTGAGGCCCACCTTGAGCATGGAGACCGGCTGGTGCCGGCGCGACGGTCGCCCGCCGCGCCGGCTCTCCGTCCGGGACCCCTCCCCACCGAAGAGGTTCGCCAAGAAGACCGCTACTCCCAGGTGATGCTCTGGAGGCAGCCCTCGGTGCAGGTCGGCGGGCTCCACCCGCCGAAGCTCCCGTCGCCGTCGCCGGCGAAGGTGGTCACCGAGATCGCCCAGAGCATCGCGAGGGCCATGAAGAACGTCATGAGGCTGCGTCGCGTGAGCGTGAGGACCATGGTGGGAGCTTCCATCAGTTCGAGGCCTTCGCCGCCGCCACGGCCTGCTGGAACATGTGCTCGTGCGCCTGGTCGGTCTGGCCGGCGGCCGCCTTCTGACGGTGCTCCGTGATGACCGCGATGAACTTCTCGACGACGATCGGGTTGAGCTGCGTGCCGCTCACGGCGCGGAGCTCGCGGATCGTGTGGTCGAACGAGAGGGCCTTGCGGTACGGACGGGTCGAGGTCATCGCCTCGAAGGTGTCCGCGACCGAGATGATCTGAGCGGCGAGCGGGATCTCGTCGCCCTTGAGGCCGTTCGGGTAGCCGGTGCCGTCGTAGCGCTCGTGGTGCGCGAGGACGATCGGGCGGACCTTCTCGAGCGTCGGGACCTGCGCGAGCAGGTTGGCGCCGACGATCGGGTGCATGCGCATCTCGGCCCACTCCTCGTCCGTGAGGCGCTCGGGCTTGCGGAGGATGGTCTCCGGGATGCCGATCTTCCCGATGTCGTGGAAGAGCGCGCCGAGCTGGACCGCCGCGACCTCGTCCTCGGAGAGGTTGAGCTCGCGGGCGACCGCGACGGCGTGGAACATCGTGGCGCTGGAGTGGCCGTGCGTGTACTTGTCCTTCGCCTCGAGCGCGCCGAGGAGCGCGCCGATGACGGAGAGGTGTGACTGCTCGAGACGGTCGTTCGTCAGCTGCAGCAGGCGGTTCGCCTCGACGAGGTCCTGGTTGCGCGAGCGCACTTCCGTGGACTTCGCCATGTAGAGGCGGAAGGAGTACCACGCGACGCCGAGCGGCAGCATGAAGGTGATCGCCCCGAAGACGTTCAGGGACTGGTAGGCGAACGCGAGCGCCGCGCCGTTCACGGCGGTGGCGATGTAGTTGATGGTCATCCAGCTGTAGTTCTCACGCCAGACCGCCATGAAGCGGTTCTGCGTCGTGAGCGAGATGACCACCGCGGTGAGCGCGCTGTTCACGAGGAAGTAGAGGGACGCGGAGAGGGCCACCGCGACGACCGACTGCGGGATGCCCGTCGGGGGCACCTGGCCGCCGAAGAGCTTGTAGGCCTCGGCCGCGATGAAGGCCGAGAGCGTGAGGGTCGCGGTGTTGAAGACCATCTTCCGCAGCGGCTTGCGCGTCGGGGTGAAGGCGTTCACCACGCACGACGCGAGGTTCACGAGCAGGGCGACGCCCGTCCCGTAGAGGACGTAGCTCGCGATGACCGCCGCGAAGGAGACGGAGATCGCGCTCGACTTGAAGAGGAACACCGGCAGGCGCTGAGCGACCGCCGCGATCCCGACGAGCAGGCCGACCATGACCGGGTCGACCGCCGTGAGGCTCAGGACGCTGTAGCCGAAGGCCGCGAACGCGGCGACGGCGAGGATGCCGATGAACGGTGCGACGAGGGTGGTCTTGTCGAAATTCTTCATCTTCAGTCCACCAGGCCCGAGAAGCCGCTCGTTCCGGACAGTGCGCCCGTGCTCTGAGCGTCCGTCGACTGCCAGGTGATGTTCTCCCAAGTCACGTTCTCCCACGTGATGTTCTCCCAGGTGAAGTTCTCCCAGGTGATGTTCTCCCAGGTGATGACATCCCAGGTGATGTTCTCCCAGGTGACGTTCTCCCAGGTGATCCCCTTGGAGTCCGCACCACCGTTGAAGAGAGCATCGCGCCACGGGATGGGCTGGCCCTGCACGAACTTGCGCATGTCCTTCGCGAAGGAGTCGGTGACCCGACCCTCGCTGTACTCCTTCGAGGGATCGACGGAGCCGACGGCGCTGAGCACGTTCAGGAGGCCGGCGCCCTTGTCGCTGCTGCTGCCGAAGCTGAGCGACTTCGCGCTCTTCTTCAGGCGGCTCTTCACCTGCGCCGGGGTGAGGGTGCTGTTGCGCTCGAGCATGAGCGCGACGGCGCCGGAGACGACCGGTGCCGCCATCGAGGTGCCGGAGAGCCGGAGGTACTCGGGCTTGTCCGCGAGCACCTGCGTGACCACGCCGAGGAGGCTGGTCGAGGTGCCGAGGACGGCCGTCACGAGACGGTCCGGGTACATGGTCGGGATCGTCGACCCCGGCGACAGGAGGCTGACCATCTTGCGGCCCGGAGCGACGAGGTCCGGCTTGCTGAGGTTGTCGTACTTCGTCCGGCCGCGCGACGAGAAGGTGGCCATGAGGTCATCGGCGAGCGATGCGGTGTTGTTGTCGTCGAGCGCGCCGACGCTGATGACGAACGGGTCCGTCGCGGGGGACGTGATGGTCTGGC
This sequence comes from Gaiellaceae bacterium, assembly GCA_036276015.1. Taxonomy (GTDB): domain Bacteria; phylum Actinomycetota; class Thermoleophilia; order Gaiellales; family Gaiellaceae; genus GMQP-bins7. The sequence continues at coordinate 3,026 of DASUCN010000012.1, forward strand.
CCGTCGGCCCGCTGTTCCCCGCGGAGACGACCGTGGTGATGCCCGCGAAGGTGAGGACCTGCGCGGCGGTGGCGAGCGGGTCGGTCTTGTACGAGCCGCTCTGCGTCGCGCCGAAGGACATGTTCACGACCTTGATGTTGTAGGTGTGCTTGTTGGCGAGCACCCACTGCAGGCCGCGAAGGATGAGGCCGGTGTTGGAGTTGCCGGTCGCGTCGATGACGCGGACGTCAACGATGTTCGCGCACGGCGCGACGCCCGTATACGCGCCGTTCGAGCGGCTTCCGTCCCCGGCCACGAGGCCGGCGACGTGCGTACCGTGGCCGCCCGGATCGCCGGACGTGTTCGTCGTCATGGTCCCGCTCGTGAAGTCGACTGCCGCGGTGATGCGTCCCGCGAGGTCCGGGTGGGCGTAGACCCCGCTGTCGACGACCGCGACGCCCACGCCACGGCCGCAGACGTTGTACTGCTGCCAGGCCTGGGGTGCGTTGACGGCCACGATGCCCGGGGTGGTCGCCTTGCCGTAGTCGGCGCTCGGTGACCACTTCGCGGTGACCGGGACGTCCTTGAAGACGTAGTCGACGTCGTTGTCGCGGGTGAGCTCGAGCACCTTGTTCCCGCGCAGGGTCGCGGCGCCGCCGCCGATGATCCCGAGCGAGAACTTGGTCTTGCCGCCCTTGTTCTTGACGGCCTTCGCGGCCCGGTCGGTCTGCGTGCCGGCGCCCTTGACGCTCGTCGCGTCAGCGTTGCCGCGCACGAGGACGTCGTAGTCGGCCTTCGGGTCCGCCAGCACCTGCTGGAGGAACGCCGGGTCGATCTTGTCCGGGTCGTAGGTGCGCGCGTCGGCTGGACTGGTCGCCCCAGCGATAAGGACCGCCATCGTCAGGACGGCCGCGAGCCATCGCTGGATCGCCTTGTGCCGGGTCTGCGTCATTTCGCCTCCCACCCAGTTGTTGCCTAGGTTCGTGGGGGCAATCTGCCTGTCGCTCTCTTAGCGGCCTATTAGCGGGAGGGGTCAACTCGTCGTCCGGAGCGTCCCGATACGGGACCGCGACGCCGGACTCACCGGGTTCAGTCGGCCGGTACTGCCTCGGCGTCCACTGCACCCGGCTTGCGGATGCGCAGGTAGATCTCGCGCGTCGTCTCGTCGGGCTTGGTCCCGAGCTCGCGCCGCAGCTTCCGCTCGAGGGACTGGTAGTGGCGGGTCGCGAGATCGGCCGCGCCGGACCGCTCGTAGGCCTGGAGCAGGATCCGGTGGGCCTCCTCATCGAAGGCGTCGGCCGCCGTGACCTTCAGGGCGTTCTCGATCGCCGCGTGCGGGTCGCCGATCTCCAGCTCGGCCGCGGCGAGCTCCTTCGCGGCGGAGAGGAACGTCGAGTCCATGCGCTCGCGCAGCTCGTCGATCCACGCGCTCGAAAGCCCGTCGAGGAAGGAGCCGCGGTGCATCGCGACGGCCTTCCGCAGCAGCGTCAGGTGACGCGCGGGGTCGCCGCTGAAGCGTGCCTCGCGCGCCTGGCGGACGAGGCCGAGGAACTCCTCGTGGTCGAGGACGGAGCCCTCCGGCAGCTCGAGGGCGTAGCCCGCGGCGTCGCGCTCGACGCTCACGAGGCCGTCGAGGCCGGCGGACGCGATCTCGCGCCGCAGCGAGTGCAGCGTGAAGTGGAACTTGCTCACCGCGGCAGAGGGCTCGGACTCCGGCCAGAGCGCCGCCATCAGCGCGTCGCGCGCGACGGAGCGCTTGCCCGACGTCGCGAGGAGCGCGAACAGCTCCTTCGCCTTCGCGGTGCGCCACACGTGCTCGGCGACGATGCGCCCGCGGTGCCGCAGCCCGAATGGCCCGAGCAGGAGGATCTCGACCGGTGGCGACTCGAGCAGGCCGATCGCCGGCTTCGTGTCGTGGGCCATGCGCCCGGTCGCGGAAGGAAAGCGCAGGGTCGGGTCGACCTGCACCGCGTGCTGGCGCAGCCACTCGGCGACGGCCGGCCGCGCGACGAGGAGGTCGCGGTAGCCCTCCTGCGCGAGCGTCTTCAGCGCGGCCTTCAGTGCCGGGAGGTCGGCTTCCGGCGTCGCCGACAGGCGTGCCGCGAGGATCGTCGCCTTCGTCGCCGCGTAGCGTGCACCCGCGGCCTCGGCCTCGCGCGCCGCCCGGCGGTAGATCTCGCAGGCCTCGTCCATGCGGCCCTCGAGCTCGAGGACGGCTCCCCGCGCGAGCAGCAGGTACGCCGTCGGGATGAGGAACGGGTTCAGGGTCGACGCCGTCGCCTCGGCCGCCTGGAGCGCCTGGCGCGCGGCGGGAAGGTCGCCGCGACCGGCGCGAAGCTCCGCGGCGGTGCAGTGCAGCCGGAGCGCGGTCGCGGCGTCCGTCACCGTCGGATCGGACTCGAGGGCGGCGCGGTAGGCCTCTTCGGAGGCCTCGGCGTGGCCGGCGAGGGCGTTCACGACGACGACCGTCGACAGCGCCGCTGCGTTCCTGATGCCAAATTGGGAATCAGAGGTGTGGAAGGTCGGGGCGGGGTCGCCTCGTGCTACCACTTCTGGTGACAGCGAGCGCAGCGCAGCAGCGGCCCGGTCGCGCAGCCGGGTGCCGAACGCCAGGCGGCCCATTACCGCTCCGATCACGCGATGCACGGGTCGTTATCGCTCAGGAGATCCGCCCCCTTGACTCCGTTCCTGCCGCAGGCAGGCTAGCCCATCACAGGTCGGATAGGGGCTGGTCGACGAAGGGGCCGGATGTCAAACCCGTCACAGGTGGGCCGCCGGGGTCACCAGCCCGCGGGGAAGCCCCCCGGTCGGGTGGGGAGCGGCACGGTCGCGGGATGGATGACGTAGGCGACGCCGCTGCTCCCGAGGAGCCAGGAGCGCTCGAACGCGGCGCGCGGGTACACGCGCGGGACGCGGGCGTTGCTCGTCGCCGCTGGATCGTTCGCGATGACGTCGCCTGACTGCGTGAAGCCGCGGATGACGAGCAGGTGCCCCGCGGTCCCCTGGCCGAAGAGGAAGCCCGGCAGCGCGTTCGGTCCCACGGTGATCGACGCGACGAGCGGGATGCCCGCGGCGATGAACGCCTCCGCCTCGCCGAGCGAACGCAGCTGCGTGACGAACGCGCGCAGACCGTAGCGCGCCGCGTACGCGGTGTTGAACG
>DASUCN010000013.1:0-4326 GCA_036276015.1 Gaiellaceae bacterium
GTCCCGTCGTCGAGCACGGCGTCCGTGAATGCGCGGAGCTCCTCCGCGTTCATGCGATTGGCCACACCACCGGCCGCGTGGACGGGGATCGCGGCGCCGACCGCATTCCGCAGCAGCCGCAACGAGCGCGCGACGTACCCGTACGTCGCGTCGTAGCCCTTGAAGCCGCCGCCCGTGTAGAGCATCGGCACGAAGGCGTCGACGCGTTTCGCGAGCTCGGCCCACGGGAAGCTCGGCCACCAGCTCAGGTGTCGCTCGAACGCACGCGGCGGATAGGTGATCGCGGCGATCGGCGTAGAGCCCGCCTCGGAGCGCAACCGGCGCACGAGGTCGAGCGCCCTCGACGTCCGTAGCGCGACGTTCTTCAGTCGAAGCGACTCGATGTCGAGCGCGACCCCGTCGAACGCGCCGCCCTGCGGCGTGCGGAACGACAGCATCGCCCGAGCGCGCCGCACGTCTCGCGCGTGACGATCGTGCCCGGGCAGGTACCAGGCTACGACCGTTATCCCCCGCGCGTGGAGTGCGTCGACGAGGCGGCCGAGCCCGGCGGGCTCGACGACGTCGGCGACCGACCGGTCGTTCGCCGTCTCGACCCAGGCGGTGCGGACACCCCGCGCCGCGAGCCGCCCTGCGGCGAGCTCGGGCGTCCGGTAGAGCCCCGTGTCGTAGACGTCGATCCAGGTACCGAGCCCGCCGAACACCTCCGCCGCCGAGCGCTGCTCCCGGGCGGACAGTCCTTGTGTTGAATCAACGCAAGCGACCAGGGCGGCCACGACCAGGGCGAGGGCGGCGAGACGCACGGCGCGTGAGCCTACGCGCCGCGTGTGAGGGATCCGTGAGCCGCCGCTATCATCGGCCCCACGCGGGCGTAGCTCAGTTGGTAGAGCATCAGCTTCCCAAGCTGAGGGTCGTGGGTTCGAGCCCCATCGCCCGCTTCAGTACCCATGCGGTATCGCGGCCCCGAATTGCGAGCATGCGGCGCCCCAGACCTATACCGATCGGGCGGCCAGCGCGGATGGGTGAGAGTGAAGAACCCCAGGCACCGGCGGCGCGCGTACGAGGTCGCGCCAATGCGACGTCCCGCGCGGTGAAGGCCGATGTCTCGCGCATCCAGACACGCGTGCTTCGTCACCGTAGCTCTGTTCCGACCGTGACCCCAAGCCTCGTGCGGCGAGCACTAAGTCGTGAAGACCTACGGTTCGTCGAACCCTGGTTCGACGATGCCGAGACGCGACGCTGGCTCGGAGATCGTCGTTGGCCGAGACGACTGCTCGAACTCGCCCGCATGCCGGGTCGCTCTGCCACCGTGTTCGTCGAAGGCGATACTCCGCTCGCCCTGCTCGACGTCGAACGGTACGAGGATGGGACTGCGGCGATCGCGGTCGTCGTTTCACCTTCGCACCGGCGGAACGGCCTCGCATCGCGAGTCATCGCGTCGTTGCGCGACATGCCGGAGACGGAAGGTGTTGCGGAGATCGTGGCCGAGGTCGAAGAGGGAAACGCCGCCGCGAGCCGGCTAGCTCGTTCATCGCGGTTTGCGCCGATCCCAGGAGCCGAGGAGGGCTTCCAACGATTTGTTCTAGTACGCGGCGCAGCCAGCGGGACGGCCCACGGCGAACGCCAAGCCCGGCCTGGGGTCCGCGCCCAAGCGTAAGCACGCCGCCGACGCAACCGTGTCGATCGAGATGGGCCGTCCGCACGGCGGAGGTGCGGTGCGACACCGCGGCAGCGCGGCGAGCCTCGAGCCTATTCGCGAGCGATACCGTCGGCGTCGCCCGCTGCGCCGCGACGCTCGTGCCCGTCGGAAGCCGCCGTCTCGTCGGCGACCCACTCGTCGAACTTCTCCGCGTACGGGAAGGGCGACGTGCGCTCGTCCGCCGCCGCATCCTCGCGCTCCTCCGCCGGAGGCGCGGGCGGCTCGAGCCGACGCACCTTCTGTGGAGGCTCGTCGCCGGGATCGTGAGCGTCGCTCACCCGCCGACTCCCTGACGGTTCTCCCAGCGCTCGCATGCTGCGATGACGATGCGTGCGATTGCCTGGAGGTCGTCGGGCTCGCTGACGAACTCCGGGATCGTGAAGGCCGCCGCCGTCCCGTCGTCGCGCACGAGCGGCACGGTGCGGCGCCCCGTGTCCGGGTCGAACGCGAACGAGCCGTACGACCAGTGCTCGGTCCCCGGGACGGCGCTGATGGCGTCGGTCACGAGTCCGCTCTACCCGGCTTCCGCATCGCGCAATCGCCTGCGCGTCCCGGAAGCTCGTTCCCCCACGCGTCGTCGGGCCAGGACATGGGCGCCTGCCTGCGAATAGACGCTTGGGATGAGTCACGCGATCCTGTTCGACGGTGACCAGGTGCAGCCCCTCGACGCTCTGTCGGACCGCCCCCAGCATCTCGGTGGGTCGATGTTGCTCTGGGTCGATGTCGCGCGCGAGGCAGAGGACGTGCACGAGGTCGCAGTCGCGTTCGGGATCGACGACGAGACCCAGGCGCTGCTCGTCCATTCAGGAGACCACGCGCACTTCCAGGATCACGGTGCCTACATCCACCTGTCGACGTTTGCGCCGAGCGAGAAGGAGGATGGGCAGCTGATCGCGCTGGAGTGCGTGGTCGCCGAGAACTGGGTGGTGACGGCGCACGACGCGCCGATCGAGGTGCTGGACGAGTTCGCGGCCCGGGCCTCGGGCTCGGGGGACACGGGCTCGCTCGACGGCCCCACGTTCCTGGCTGCCCTGCTGGAGTGGGTGCTCGGGTCGTACTCGGCGGCCTTCGAGCGCATCGAGCAGCGGCTGGAGAAGTTCGACGTGGAGGCGATGCGCGGGAACGGGGACGCGGACAAGGACATCGAGCGGCTCGTCCAGATGCGCCTAGAGGTGGGCACCCTCCGGCGTGCGCTCGCGGCGCACCGTTCGGCCCTGATGACGCTGCGACACCCCGAGCTCGAGGCGCTCGGCAGCCAGGCGTCGAGCGAGCGCTACGAGTCCCTGCTCGGGCGCTTCGAGTCGGCGATGCAGGAAGCGCGCGATGCGCGAGAGGCGATCGTGGGGTCCTTCGACGTCCTGATCGCCCGTGGCGGGCACCGCACCAACGAGATCATGAAGGTGCTCACGCTCACCTCGGTGATCCTTCTGCCGGGCGCCCTCGTCGCCGGCGTCATGGGCATGAACTTCAAGGTGGGGCTCTTCGACACACCCGCATTCTTCTGGGTGGTCGTGGCCGTCATCGTCGCGTTCGCGCCGATCACGATCGGGGTCGCAAAGCTGCGCGACTGGATCTAGCGGGGCCGCCAAGTCCCGGGCGACCCCGGACGGTCACGTCGTCGCCGTGCGGTCGCCTCGCTGAGCCCGGCGATGTCGCTCCAGGCTCCATCCGACGATCGCAACCGAGCCCCCGATCGCCAGCAGCACGAGCGCGCCGACCACCAGTGTCGCGGCGGGAGCCTCGGACAGCGTCGTGTCGGTCGGGTCGTCGTAGACCTGCGTCGGGTACGGCTGACGGCCGGCTCGAGCCCCGTCTCGCGGATACGTCCACGGCACGGCTCCAGCGCCGAAGAGGACGTGCGATGGTGCCTCGTCCAGCTCGCCGTCCTGCTCGATGAACGCGTAGAAGTCGAACCTCTCCGTGCCGCCGATGTCGGCCGCGGCAATCGAGAACGTCACGACGTCGTCGGCGTGCGAGAACGTGAGCGAACGCGGATGCGACTCCACCGGCTCCCCGTCGACCGCGGTCAGGAGGACGTACGGCTTGGTCAGGTCGGTGAGCGCGTCGCGGAGCTCCTTCGCGACGTCCTCCGGGATCGAGAGGTCCGCGCTCGAGACCACCGACTCGCGCCAGTCGAGCGAATAGTCGAGGCCGTCGATGCCCGTTGCGGCATCGCGGTCGGCATCGATGGCGACCTGGACGATCGTGTCGTGCCGCAGCGCGACCGGCTCAGCGAACTCGATGCGGAAGCTCACACGCTCGTCGGGCGTCCGGCTGACGACGACGCGCTCGAGGTTCGGCGGAGCGGCGGCGGCGGTCGCCGGCACGAGCAGCGCCCCCAGCAGAACGACGACGAGAAGCCGACCGAGCATCGAACGCCTCCCTGTGCCCCCATCCTCCGTCTGAGCGGCTGCGACGTCATCCGGGGGCGTCCTGACGACGACGGCTTCGGTCAACTACCGAGGCGCGCAGCCGCCGCCCCACGCGCACGCCGGGGGGCGGCGTGGTGAAGAATGTGCCGTTCGGCGCGAACGGGTCGCGCCGTCGAGCAAGGAGGCTCCGGTATGGAACTTGCACGGGTCGTGACCTTCGAGGGAGTCGGCAAGGAGCGCATCGAGGAGATGCGCAGC
>DASUCN010000014.1:0-11545 GCA_036276015.1 Gaiellaceae bacterium
GCCGGAGACTCGCCGCGTCGTCGCAGCCTTCAAGGAGGGCCTCTCTCGTGCACGCCCGGGCGGGCGTGTGCTCGTCTCCTACGCCGGCGAGACGGTCGACCCGACGGCCTGCGAGCGAGTCGCGAATCGCCAGATCGATGCCGGCTCCGACGTCGTGTTCGTCCACGCGGGGATGTGTGGGACAGGAGCACTCGCCGTCAGCCGGGCGCGTGGTGTCTGGGCGATCGCGTCGGACGGGCTCGGACGCGCCCGTGACAACGTCATCGGGGCGAGCTTCACGGATTGGGACAACGCCGTCTATGCGGCGATCCAGGCATTCCGCGACGGCCGGCTGCCGCCCGGACGCGACGCGACGCTCGGGCTCGACGGGTACCACGTCGGTCTCGAGATGCACACGGCGGTGCCGGCACGAGTTGCCTCGAAGGTCGTCGAGCTCTGCTCCGACCTCCGCGTTCGCTCCGAGAGCGATCTCGCGGACGCGTCAGGGACGTAGGGGCGGCGCCGCCCGCGGCGCCGCCCCATCCACGACCTACGGGCGCGTCGTCACGTAGACGTCGCTCGATCCCTCCGGCCCGGGCGCGCGCCCGAACAGGAGCTGCTTGCCGTCGCGTGAGAGCGACGGTCGCGACTCGCCGGCTGCGGTGTTCACCGCGGCGCCCAGGTTGACCGGGGCCGACCACGGATCGCCGAGCGCAGAGCGCGTCGCCGCCCAGACGTCCTGGGCGCCGAGGGTTCCGGTCCGGTTCGAGGAGAAGACGACCTCCAGCCCGTCCGCGCGAACGTTGGGCTGGATGTCGTTCGCAGTGGGGTCGTTCAGTGCGGCGACGGCAGTCGCCGGACCGAAGCGAGCGCCGTTCTCCCGAGAGCTCATGAAGATCTCTCCGGCGACGGCCGGCGTGGTCGAGCTCCGCGAGAAGTAGAGCTGCTTCGGCCCGCGGAGCTTGCCGCTGACGTCGACCCAGGACGGGCCCTGCTCGTCGAGCTCGGAGTTCGGACCCATCGGGGCGCAGAGGAGACGCTCCGGCTCCACCCAGGTCCCCGACGCGGTGCGGTGCGTGAAGTAGATGTCCCCCTGCCCGCAGGCACCCGGAAGCGGCTCCCGGCTCACGAAGAACAGACCGCTCTTTCCGACCGGCGTCGGGCAGAAGTCATCCGAGGCGGAGTTGACGGGCTCGCCGAGGTTGACCGGAGCTCCCCACGGTGCAGAGGTGCTCGCGCGTGTGGAAACCCACACGTCGAGCCCGCCCTTCCCGCCAGGGCGATTCGAGGCCAGGTACAGGCTGAGGCCGTCCGGGGACTGGATCGGACAGCCGTCGAGCTGCGGCGTATTCACGTCCGCGTGGTTGCCGCCGATCGTGTCGATTTTCTGCGCCGACACCCACGTTGCCGATGCGAGGCCGGTCAGCGTGAGTGCCACGACGGCTACGAGGAGCGCCGCCGATCCTCGTGAGAAACGACTCATGGAGCTCTCCTTCCTGCGGGATTCCGGCTGGAGCCCGCGCTCGTGCGTCGAGGTTCTCGATCGCGACCCCGAGCGTGCTCCGCATGGGTTGCAGCACAGCTGCAGTTCGGAGACAGCGGGCCGTGCCGTCGCGCGCCCAACAGGCGTGCTCCTCGAGAGCGGAAGTGGGCTCTCCGAGACGGTTGCAATGCCGTTGCAGACCGGTCGAATCCGCTAGGAAATCGGGCGCCGAGGTGGTTTGCTACCCCTGTGGCAGGCGAGCGGGTCATGGAGTTCTCGATCCTCGGGCCGCTGGAGGCGCGACTCGACGGTGAGAGCGTTCCTCTCGGCGGTGCGAAGCAGCGCGCGGTGCTCGCCGTGCTGCTGCTCCGACAGGGCGAGGTGGTTCCGGTCGGACGGCTGGTCGACGAGATCTGGGGCGACGAGCCACCGCCGTCGGCCGAGCAGACGCTCAAGTCGTACGTCTCACGGCTCCGCCAACACTTCGGCGGGCATGGGCCGGTGCTTGTGCGCCACGGCGCCGGGTACACCATCGACCTACAGGGAGCGGAGCTCGACGCAAGCCGGTTCCTGGAGCTCCACGAGAGCGCGACGCTGGCCTCGGCGGTCGGCGAGCACACGCAGGTGGTCGAGCTGGCAGCCGCGGCGCTCGCCCTGTGGCGCGGGCCGGCGCTCGCGGATGTGACGCTCGCCTCGGCCGGCCGCGCGGAGGCCGAGCGGCTCGAGGAGCTTCGCCTGTGCACGTACGAGCTGCGGTTCGACGCCGAGCTCGCGCTCGGCCGTCACGACCAGGCGGTGAGCGAGCTTCAGGCGCTCGTCGCCCAGAACCCGTACCGCGAGCGCTTCGTCGCCCAACTCATGCTCGCGCTCTACCGCGCCGGTCGGCACGCGGAGGCGCTGGAGACCTACGAGCAGACACGGCGGCGGCTCGACGACGACCTCGGGCTCCAGCCGAGCACAGACCTTCAGCAGCTCTCCGGGCAGATCGTCCGTCAGGATCCGGCGCTCCGCCGTCCGACCCCTGCACCCACAGCCTCCTCGCGTCCGTCACAGGTCAACGAGAGGAAGCGGCCTGCCGCAGCGCTCGCGGCAACCGGAGTCGCCGTTGCGTTCGCGCTGGTGCTCGCCACGACTGGAGGCGCGGCAGTTCCCGAGCAAGTTCCCGCCTCGGCGAAGAAGCTTGCTCTTGTCCTTCCGGGATCGGAGGACAGGCTCGGGGTTGCCGCCGATCAGCTGGCCGATGCGGCGATCAGTAGTGAGGTTCTCTACGGGCTCGAGAGCCAGACCGCGTACGTCGATCCGACGGCTCCCGAGTCCGACGTCGAGGCCGTCGCGGCTCGCGTCCGGAACGGCGGCGTTGGCCTCGTCGTCGCGCTCGGCGACGGGCCGGCCACACGCGCGCTCGCCGCCGTCGTACGACGTATGCCCGACACGCGGTTCGTCTTCATCGATGCCACCCTCGACGAGCTGTCGCTCGAGGGTGTGGAGAACGCCACTGCGATCAGGTTCGGTGACGAGGATCTGTACGACCTGGGTGGGTATGCGAGCGGGCTTGTTCCGACGCTAGACGGGTCGAAGCGTCACGTGGACATGATCTCGGTCGTCGCGGGCGAGCCAACCCGCGACACTGCGCGGCGCATCGCCGGGATCAAGCGAGGACTGCGGGCTGCGCGCCCGGGAGTGCGGGTGCGCGTCGACTACTCGGGAGAGCTCCAGGATCCCACCGCATGTGAGCTGCTCGCGAACAGGCAGATCGACGACGGATCCGATGTGGTCTTCGCTCTTGCGGGCGCGTGCGGGCTCGGCGCGGTTGCCGTTGCGAAAGTGCGCGGGGTGTGGAGCGTGGGCGCCGAAGAGGATGGCATCCCTCAGCGCGACGAGGTTCTCATGAGGGCGGAGATCGAGTGGATCGACGTGACTCTTCGTGTCATCGAGGGCCACGTCAAGGGCGCGCTCCCCATGGGGCGCAATATCGTGCTCGGGCTCGAAGACGCCTACGCGACGACGTGGTGGTTCAGCCACGCGACGCCGGCGAAAGCAATGTCGGCGGTCGTCAAGCGCTGCAGCAAGCTCAGAGCGAGCGGGCACAACGACGACTTCTAGTCGTGCGGCTCACAGCGGCCGCGCTTGGCCGCCCGACTAAGCTTCTCGGCCGGTAATCGAGCCCGAGAAGGAGAGTCAGCCCATGCCCGAGCCCGCCAAGATCCGCAACGTCGCCGTCGTCGGCCATCGCGGGACGGGGAAGACGTCGCTCGTCGAGGCGCTCCTCTTCCAGACGGGCAAGATCAACCGGCTCGGAACGGTCGAGGCCGGCACCACCGTCTCCGATGCGGCCGAGGACGAGCACGCGCGGCAGCTCTCGATCTCGATGTCGCTCGAGCACACCGAGTGGCAGGGGCGCAAGGTGAACCTCGTCGACGTGCCCGGCGATCCGGCGTTCCAGGGGGAGCTGAGATGCGCCGCACGAGTCGTCGAGGGCATGCTCGTCACGGTCTCCGCAGTCATGGGCGTCGAGGTAGGGACGACCCGCGCGTGGCGCCTGGGCGACGAGCTCGGGCTCGCTCGCGTGATCTTCGTGAACATGCTCGACCGCGAGCGCGCCGACTTCTTCCGAACGCTCGAGGCGCTTCGGAACGGACTCTCGACGAAGTGCGTGGCCGTCCACGTCCCGATCGGCGTCGAGCACGAGCTCACAGGCATCGTCGACGTCCTTCACATGTGCGCGTACACGAGTCCCGAGGGTGCGAAGGAGGGCGAGCCCGGCCCGATCCCGGACGAGCTGGCCGAGCTCGCCGCCGAGTACCGCGAGAAGCTGCTCGACGCCGTCGTCGAGACAGACGAGGGGCTCATGGAGCGCTACCTCGAGGGCCAGGAGCTCGACGCGCACGAGGTCGCCACGGCGCTCAAGGCGGCCGTGACCAGCGGTGATGTCTTCCCGGTCGCGTGCGGGGTCGCGACGAAGAACCTCGGCACGCACGCGCTGCTCGACCTTCTCGTCGAGGGAGTGCCGTCGCCGGCGAAGAAGGGCTCTCCGATCGACGTCGACGGCGCGACGACGGCGGCCTTCGTCTTCAAGACCGTCGCCGATCCATTCGCGGGCCGCATCAATCTCTTCCGCGTGCTGAAGGGCACGGTCACGGCCGACACGACGCTCGTGAACCTTCGTGGCAAGGCGAAGGAGCGGATGGGAACGCTCCTCGACGTCCAGGGCAAGGAGCACCATGCGGCCCTGGAGTTCGGCGAGGGCGACCTGGGTTCCGTCGCCAAGCTCAAGGAGGCGCAGACGGGCGACCTTCTCGCCGACAGGGAGGTCGCTGTCGACGTGCCGGGGTTCGGGTTCCCGGAGCCGGTGATGAGCTTCGCGATCACGCCGAAGTCGAAGGGCGACGAGGAGAAGGTCGCGACTGCGATCCGCAGGCTCGCCGAGGAGGATCCGACGCTGCGCCTGCGCCGCGACCAGCAGACGGGCGAGGAGATCCTCTCCGGCATGAGCCAGATGCACGTCGAGGTCGCGCTCGCGCGGGTGAAGAGTCGCTTCGGCGTGGACGTGGAGCTGCATCCGCCGCGCGTTCCCTATCGCGAGACGATCCGCAAGGAGGCCCGCGCACACGGCCGCTACAAGAAGCAGACCGGCGGGCGTGGCCAGTTCGGCGACTGCCACATCGTCGTCGCGCCCACGGACGGGGAGTACGAGTTCGTCGACAAGATCGTCGGCGGTGTCATCCCGCAGGGGTTCCGCCCGGCGGTGGACAAGGGGATCCAGGAGGCGATGCACCATGGCGAACTCGCGGGCGCGCCGGTGCAGGGCGTCCGCGTCGAGCTCGTCGACGGCTCGTACCACACCGTCGACTCCTCGGAGATGGCGTTCAAGATCGCCGGCTCGATGGCGTGGAAGGAGGCTTACCTCGCCGCCGACCCCGTTCTGCTCGAGCCGATCATGGAGCTCGAGGTGTCCGTTCCGGACGACGCGGTGGGCGCGGTGAACGGGGATCTCAACTCGCGCCGCGGCCGGCTGCAGGGCATGGAGCCGCTCGGCGGCATGACCACGATCAAGGCCGAGGTCCCGATGGCCGAGCTCCTCACCTATGCGCAGTCGCTCACCTCGATGACGGGCGGCCGCGGCGACTACTCGATGCACTTCCTGCGCTACGAGGAAGTGCCCTCGCACGTCGCGCAGAAGGTCATCGAGGAGACGAGGCGGGAGCGCGAGGCGGCGAAGGCCTAGTCCGTTTCGAACACCCAGGGGTCAGACCCCTAGGGTCTGACCCCTTTACCCACAGGCTGTGGAGATGTGGAAAACCGCGACGACGCTGCTAGGGTCCTCACCATGCGCGTGACGAAGGCGAGCGTCCGCCGTGTCTGTGCGGTATGTGAGCGAACCTTGTTGCAGGGCGAGGTTGCGCTTCGCTTCTCGCCGGACGGCGTCGAGTTCGTCGACGTGTGCCCGCTCTGCCAGGACTACGCGCTCGACTACGGCTGGGTGCGCGAGGGAGGCCCGGTGTCGCCCGCGCTCTCGTCCACCCGGACGCGGAAGAAGCGAACGCGCTGGTCGCAGCTCCTCGGCGTCGCGGACGCGGACGCGCAGCCGGTCGTCCCCGAGCCCGTCCTCCGCCGGCTCACCGACTCGGAGGCCGCGCTCGTCGAGGCGGCGGACCTTTTCAACGCGAGCCTCTTCCGCCGGACGATCGAAGGCGTCGCAAAGGCGCTCGGCGCGCCCCTCGTCTCGATCGTCCCGCTCTCCGGCGTCAACAGCGAGCTCGTGCTCACGTTCGCCTGGGAGATCACGTGGTACCAGTACCGCGTACTTCCTGAAGCAGGTCAGCCGATCCGTCTGGCAGATCGCGGAGCCGACATGTCCGAGATCGAGGCCGCGTTCACCGAGTGGAACGCGGCGCTCGGCGACGACGGCCGCGTCGTGCCGAACGTCGCTCGCTAGAACGGCCCGTCGCTAGGCTCCTGCCATGGCGACGACGACACGTACGTTCCAGAACTTCATCGGCGGCGAGTGGGTGGATGCCGCCTCCCGCGAGACGTTCGACTCCACGAGCCCGGCCGACGGCGAGCACATCGGCACGTTCCCGCGCTCCGGCGCCGAGGACGTCGATCGCGCCGTCGCAGCTGCGAAGGCGGCCTACGAGGAGTGGCGCCTCGTGCCCGCGCCGAAGCGCGGCGAGATCCTCTTCCGCTTCGCGCAACTCGTGACAGACGCGAAGGCCGAGCTCACCGACCTCATGACCCACGAGATGGGGAAGGTGCGCTCGGAGGCGGGCGGCGACGTCCAGGAAGCCATCGACATGAGCTACTACATGGCCGGCGAAGGCCGCCGCCTGTTCGGGCAGACGACGCCGTCCGAGCTCCGGAACAAGTTCCAGATGTCCGTGCGCATGCCGATCGGCGTGATCGGCGTCATCACGCCCTGGAACTTCCCGATCGCGATCCCGTCCTGGAAGATCGCTCCCGCGCTCGTCGCCGGCAACACGGTCGTCTTCAAGCCGGCGACCGACACGCCCGCGCTCGGACAGCGCTTCACCGAGCTGCTCTCCGAAGCCGGCGTACCCGACGGCGTCGTGAACATCGTCCACGGCGGCGGAGGGGCGGTCGGGGAAAGGCTCGTCAAGCACCCGGAGGTCCGCGTCATCTCGCTCACGGGCTCGCGTGAGACCGGCGTGAGGGTGCTCGAGGCCGCCGCCGAGGGGCTCAAGCACGTGCATCTGGAGCTCGGCGGCAAGAACGCGATCATCGTCATGGACGACGCCGACCTCGACCTGGCGGTCGACGGCATCGTTTGGTCGGCGTTCGGCACCTCGGGCCAGCGCTGCACGGCCACGAGCCGCGTCATCGTCCACGAGAGCCTCTACGACACGCTTGCTGCTCGGCTCGTGGCGCGTGCCGAGGCGCTGCGGCTCGGCCCAGGCTGGGAGGACGAGACCGACGTCGGCCCGGTGATCAACAGTGCCGCGCTCGAGAAGATCCACTCGTACACGCAGATCGGCAAGGACGACGGCGCGAGGCTCCTCACCGGGGGAGAGATCGCCGCCGAGGGCGACCTCGCGAAGGGCTTCTACTACCGCCCGACGATCTTCGGCGACGTTCAGCCGGACATGCGCATCGCACAGGAGGAGATCTTCGGCCCGACGCTCTCGCTCATCCGCTTCCGCGACGAGGCCGAGGCGTTCCGCATCTCGAACGGCATCCGCTACGGGCTGTCCTCCTCGATCTTCACGCGGGACGTGAACCGTGCCTTCCGCGCGATGCGCGACCTCGAGGCCGGGATCACGTACATCAACGCGGGCACGATCGGCGCCGAGGTGCACCTCCCGTTCGGCGGCACCAAGGAGACGGGGAACGGCCACCGGGAGGCCGGACAGGCCGCGCTCGACGTCTTCACGGAGTGGAAGTCCGTTTACGTCGACTACTCCGGGACGCTGCAGCGAGCGCAGATCGACAACGCGGATTGAGCCGGGTCAAGCTCGTCTGGTTCGTGCCCGAGGAGGCGCTCGACGTCACTCGCGAGGCCGTCTTCGAGGCGGGCGGCGGTCGGATCGGCGACTACGAGCGCTGCTCCTGGTACACGCACGGCACGGGGACGTTCTTCGGCCGCGAGGGCACCGATCCGGCGCTGGGCGAGAGTGGGAGGGAGGAGCGCGTCGCGGAGATCCGGGTCGAGACGGTCGTCCCCGAGGGGCGCATCCGCGACGCGATCGTCGCGCTGCGGCTCGCACATCCATACGAGGAGCCGGCGTACGACGTCTACCCACTGCTCGACCAGTGAAGGCGAAACTGTTCACGGACGGGGGCTCGCGCGGAAACCCTGGCCCCGCGGCTTACGCTTTCGTGCTCGAAGCGGAGGACGGAACTGTGCTCGATGCTCGCGGTGAGGCGATCGGTGTCGCGACGAACAACGTCGCCGAGTACTCCGCGCTCGTCGCCGGTCTCGAGCGCGCCGTCGAGGCGGGCGTCGACGAGCTCGAGGTCGTCTCCGACTCCGAGTTGATGGTCAAGCAGATGCGCGGCGAGTACCGAGTCAAGAACCGCGCGCTGCAGGGGCTGTTCCTCGACGCCTCGCGCCTCTCGCGGGAGATCCATCGCGTGACGTACACGGCTGTCCGACGCGAGCACAACGAGCTCGCCGACAGCCTCGTCAACGAGGCGCTCGATCGGGTCAGTCCAGACGCGCGACCGTGATCGTGACGACGGCGCCTTCTGCTGCCGACTCGCCACTGCGAGGCGTCTGCGTCACGACGACACCGTCCTCGAGCGGCTCGACCGTCGACGTGTAGATCACGCGCACCACGAAGCCCGCGGCCTCCAGCTCGCTCCGCGCGCTGTCCTCGTCCAAGCCCGTGACGTCCGGGACCGCTGCTGTCTGCGGGCCGGTGGAGACCCGAAGACGCACGGTCGACCCTTCTATCGCCTGCCGTCCGGCGCGCGGTGTCTGGACGACAACCGTTCCCGCTGGTTCATTCGACACGATTCGCTCGACCGAGACGCGGAACCCGAGTTCACGCAGCTGTCGACGCGCGTCGGCCGCCGTGAGATCGACGACGTCCGGAACCTCGATGCGTTCCGGCTGCGGCGTCTGCTGCGCCTCGGCCACGATCATGCTCACCGTCTCGCCCTTCCTGAGATTCGTGCCGGCTTCGGGCGTCTGCGAGAGAACGGTTCCGGCAGGAGTGTCCGACGGCTGCAGCGTGATCTCGGGTACGAGTCCGGCCTCGCGAAGCACCACCGCTGCGTCCGAGACCTGATCCCCGACGACGTTCGGTGTCGTCACGACGGCTACGGCGTCACGTTTCGCCCGCGCGGCGACCAGTGTCACGACTCCCTTCGATGCCAGCTGAGAATCGGCCTTCGGTATCTGCTCCAGCACCTCGCCTGGTCGTCTGTCGGACGTACGTCTCGAGATCCGGACCTGGAAACCTGCGTCCCGCAACTCGGCGCGCGCGGCAGCGAAACTCGCGCCGACGACGTCGGGGACGCGCGACCCGGCCCCGGCCTCGGCGGGCGGAGACGACGACGCCGGGTTGGGTGCATCAACCGTCGTCGCACCGGCGTTGCGGGTCGCTGGGGGATCGTCGTCGCCCTGCGACACGAGCCATGCAGCAACCCCCACGCAGAGAGCTGCTGCCAGGACGGCCGCGAGGAGCCCAGGCCCGGGCTCGACGGGAAAGCGCCGTCGAGGCCCCTGGTCGGCGGTGGACCTCGACGACACGACGATCGTCTCGTCCCTGGTCGGCGGAGGCTCGTCGTGCGGCTCGACCCGATAGTGCTCGGCGACGGGCCACTCTTCAGGATCGGGCGGAGGGAGAACCTCGGTGGGCTCGTCGTGCTCCGGTCGAACGCCGTCCTGCTCGGTCAACACCAACGGTATGTACCCGTCTGCCGCCGTGAAGAAACTGAGCGACGACGGTCTACACGCCGTGCGGTGTGGCGGCGGCGATCGGCCGCGCGAGAACTGAACGGCCGACCGCGGCTATACTGCGCCCCCTCGCGGATGTAGCTCAGTTGGCTAGAGCGTCTGCTTGCCATGCAGAAGGTCGAGGGTTCGAGTCCCTTCATCCGCTCTGAGTCCAAGCCGTTTTCGGGGCATCGGCTTCAGGATCGTGCCCCTCTTGTGCCCCAAACGCAGCCGGGAGTATTCTCTTCCAGGTCAACCGACGTGGGAGGGGGCCCGTATGAAGGTCAGGTTTGCTCTGGCACTTCTGGTGGCAACGACGGCGCTGCTGGTTGCTGCGATGCCTTCAGGTGCAACGGTTCACGAAATCATTGGACAGTGGTGCGCCGGGAAGGGTGCACTGGAACCACGCGGCATCAGCGGTGGCTCAAACGCAGACAACTTTGCGAAGCCACTGTTCGCCTCCGGAGTTGCCACCGAGGTCGTAGGCGGGGCAGGTCCCGGCACGGTACTGATTCAGATCAACTTCGATCATCCAGCGGTCAAGATCGAGCCGCTCGGGTTCAACGTGAACCTGGGAGGGCCGGTTTGGATCACAGCTTGGACGACCGACGACGACTTCGCGGCGTTCCGCAACTGCCCGGGGTACGTCGGTGGTGGTCTGCCCTAGACGCATCTCGGAGCCAATCGCATAGACAACGGGACGCTTTCGCGTCCCGTTGTCGTGTTGGAGGATTGTCCGGCCACGGCCTCAAGCCGTTCAAGGAGCGATTCGGGCGCGTGTCGAGCAGGGCACCGTAGTGGCGTTCGATCATCTTCACGGAGGTTCCCGGGATCCTCGCCGTCTCGAACACGGTCAGGCCACTCGCAGCGCGTTTGAGATGAACGTCGAGCGCAGGTCATAGATTCGGGCCGGCGTACCGATCCCCGCAGACTCAATCGCGGGCCCCCAAACCCGACGCGGCTTCGTGGAACATCGAGGCGGACATCCCGAACCCGTACCCCGCGGCGAGATCGAGGTGTGTGGACGACCTCGGCGGCACGTACGCGCTCTACCCGACGACAGGCGACTACTGGACGTGCACTGGGTACACGGGGTCGGGAGCCGGTGAGTCCGCGGGGACGCTCTCCCTATTCGACGCCTGCGACGACACCGAGGGTAATGGGAATCCCTCCTGGGCCAGCAGTACGACAACGTGTCGAAGGCCTTTCCAGTAGAGGCGCAGAACGGCACATCGAAGATCGCGGAACAAGGCCCGCTTCGGCGGGCCTTGTCATCACGTCCTGATTCAGCTCGCCCCGCCGCCAACTCCCGCTCCCTTGCCGCCGACCCCGGCGTGCGCGATCACGAGTCGGACCCAAGGCGCGCGTCGAGTGCGGGCGCAAGATGGCCGTTCGGGACGTACTCGTTCCCCCATGCCCGAAACGTCCACTACCGCCTCACGTAGCTGTGCGGAGCGAGCCGCCGTGAGATGGCCAAAACCCGCATGGTTGATAGCGAGATTCGTCGAGGGTCGTCGGGGGTCGCGTGGTCGGCGCGGCTTGACATGCAGAAGGTCGAGGGTTCGTCCCTTCATCCGCTTCGACAGACGAGCCCAGGTGGACGTCAGCGCAGACGGTGGGCACTCGTGGCGATCGCGGCCAGCAGGAGTACTGCCGCCACCGTCCCGATTGCCGCGTCTCCGAGC
>DASUCN010000015.1:0-9159 GCA_036276015.1 Gaiellaceae bacterium
CCCTCGGAGCCGTCGATCGCGCGGTGGTCGCACGTGAGCGTCATCGTCATCGTCGGCACGATCGCCAGCTGGCCGTCGACTGCGGTGGCGCGGTCCTCGATCGAGCCGACGGCGAGGATCGCCACCTGCGGCGGATTCAGCACGGCGACGAACTGCTCGATGCCGTACATCCCGAGGTTCGAGATCGTGAACGTTCCGCCCTGGAGATCTGCGAGCTGCAGCTTCCCGTCGCGGGCCCGCGCAACGATGTCCGCGCGGTCGGCGGCGATCTGCTGTACCGACTTGCGGTCAGCTTCCCGGATGACCGGGACGACGAGGCCGCTCGGCGTCGCGACTGCGAGACCGACGTTCGCGGCCGCGAAGCGATGGATCTTCCCGTCGACGAAGTTCGCGTTCACGGGACGGTGGCGCACGAGCGCCGAGGCGACGAGCCGGGTGAGCACGTCGGAGACGGTCGGCTTGACGTCGCCCTCACGCATGAGCTCGACCATCCGCTCGCGCGTCGCGGCGAGTGCTGTCGCGTCGGCCGTGACCGTGAGCTGGAAGACCGGCGCCTCCCATGCTTCGGTGAGGCGGCGCGCGATCGTCTTCCGCGTCGAGGTGAGCTCGACGACCTCGAACTCGGGCTGCGCGGCCGCGCCGGGTGCTGCCGCAGGCCGCGCGGCTGCCTTCTCGACGTCCTCCGCGATGACACGACCCTCCGGGCCAGTTCCCACGACGCGCGCGAGGTCGACGCCGCGCTCGCGGGCGATGCGCCGCGCGAGCGGGCTCGCCTTCACGCGTTCACCTTCTGTTCGGGCTGCAGGCGTCGGAGCGGGCGCGGGCTCCGCCTGGGCCTCCGTTCCACGCTGCTCTGGAGCAGCCTTGGCGGCGGCCGGCTCCTCGACCGGGGCCGGCGCGTCGCCGTTTCCGCTCGGCGCAGCGAGGAGCGACGAGACGTCCTCGCCCTGGGCGCCGATGATCCCCACGGTCGTGCCGACGTCGACCTCGCCGTCCGCCACGACGATCTTCAGGAGAACGCCGTCGGACTCCGCCTCGACCTCCTGCGTCACCTTGTCCGTGTCGAGCTCGTAGAGGGGCTCGCCCTTCGTCACCGCCTCACCCTCGGCCTTGAGCCAGCGGACGATCGTCCCGGACTCCATGCCCTGACCAAGGCGTGGGAGCTTGACCTCGGCTGCCATCGCTACGCGCGCGCCACCGTCCGGCGGATCGCGGCGAGGACGTCGTCCGCATGCGGGACGGCCCACTGCTCCATGACCGGCGAGAAGGCGAGTGGCGCGAATGCAGCACCTACGCGCTCGATTGGCGCATCGAGCCAGTCGAACGCGCCGTGCTGGATGACCGCTGCGAGCTCCGATCCGAAGCCGCCGCGCGTCACCGCCTCGTGCGCCGTGACGCAGCGCGTCGTCTTCTTCACGGATCCGACGATGGTCTCCTCGTCGAGCGGGAGCAGCGTCCGCGGGTCGACGACCTCGACGGAGATGCCGTCCTTCTCGGCTTCCTCGGCCGCCTTCAGCGACTCGTGGACGAGCCGGCCCGTCGCGACGACCGTCACGTCGGAACCTTCGCGGTGGACGCGCGCCTTCCCGAGCGGTATCGGCTCGAGCTCGTCGGGAACCTCGCCCTTGATCGGGTAGAGCGTGCGGTGCTCGAAGAAGACGACGGGGTTGTCGTCGTAGATCGCCGTCCACAGCAGCCCGCGCACATCCTCGGGCGTGGAAGCGAAGACGACCTTCAGCCCGGGCACGTGGACGAACCACGCCTCGAGCTGCTGCGCGTGCTGCGCACCCGGAGACCAGCCCGCACCACCTTGCGTCCGGATCGTGAGCGGCACCTTCACCTGACCGCCCGACATCGTCCGGTGCTTCGCGGCCTGGTTCACGAGCTGCTCCATCGAGATCGTGAGGAAGTCCTCGTACATGATCTCGACGATCGGGCGCATACCCTGGATCGCCGCGCCGATGCCGCTGCCGACGATGGCCGTCTCCGAGATCGGCGTGTTGCGCACGCGACTCGGGCCGAACTCGTCGAGCAGGCCCTGGGTCACCGCCATAGAGCCGCCCATCTCGGCGATGTCCTCGCCCATGATGAACACGCTCTCGTCCTCGCGAAGCGCCTTCCCCAGGGCGTCGCGCACGGCCTCGCGGTAGGTGAGCTCAGGCATAGACGTACTTCAGCGCGTCCTCGGGATCCGGATCGGTGCCGGCCTTTGCGAACTCCACGGAGGCCTCGACCTCGGCAGTCACCTCGGCGTCGATCGACGCGAACTCGTCTTCGCCGAGCTCGAGCCGGGCCCCGAGGAGGCGGATCGGATCCTTCGTCTCGCGCTCTTCGCGAAGGGACTCCTTGTCGCGGTAGACCTGGGGATCGCCGACGAAATGACCCGTTAGGCGATGGGTACGAAGGTGCAGGAGAACCGGGCCTTTGCCGGAGAGCGCGTACTCGCGGGCAGCGAGGGCCGCGAGGTAGACCGCCTCCACGTCCTGCCCATCGGCCTCGATGAGCTTCATGCCGTACGCCGAGGCGCGCTTGCCGAGCTCGTCGACGGGCAACGGAAGCTGCTGACTCGCGGGTGTCGACTCCGCCCAGCCGTTGTTCTCGAGGCAGAAGATCGCCGGCACCTTCCAGAGCTGCGCGAGGTTCATCGACTCGTGGAAGGCACCCGTGTTCGTGGCCCCGTCGCCGAAGAACGCGACCGCGACGCGCTTCTCGCCGCGCATCTGGAAGGCGAGCGCCGCACCCACGATTCCGGGCAAGCCGCCGCCGACGACGGCGTTTGCGCCGAGGTTCCCGACCTCGAGGTCGTAGAGGTGCATCGAGCCGCCGTAGCCGCCAGAGCAGCCCTCCCTCTTGCCGTACAGCTCGGCCATGATCCGCTCAACCGGCGTGCCCTTCGCGATGGCGTGCCCGTGCGCGCGATGGGTCGAGGCGATGACGTCTTCGCGCGTCAGCGCGGCGCACACGCCGGTCGCCGTCGCCTCCTGCCCGATCGCGACGTGCAGGAACCCGGGCAGCTCGCCCGCGCGGAAGCGGTCTTCCACCTTCTCCTCGAACCGGCGGATCAGGAGCATCTCCCGGAAGAAGCCGCGCAGGACTTCCTCCGAGACGCCCCTTCCCCCGGACTCTGCGCGCTCTTCGACGGTCGCCATCGACCGGCCATTATGCTGATCCGCCGATGCAGGCCGCCGAGCAGTGGGCACAGATCCAGGCGACATTGGATCCAATGTGGTCCGAGGCCCAGCTCGCGTTCGCCCCGGAGGGCTCGCCGGCCGAGGCCGCAGCCGTCCTCGGGCCGCTCCAACCCGTCCTCATCGGCGACGAGCTGCGCTTTCACATCCTGCGGCGCGACGCGGGCGCAGAGCGGACGCGGAACACGCTGCGCCAGCTCGACCGCAAGCGGATCTGGGGGACGCTCGCGTTGCTCGACGTCGCCGCGGAAGCCCCGGTTACGCCAGCCGCGGCAGCGTCGACCGCCCGCCCGCACAGCCTCGTCGAGGCGTGGGACGAGGCGATCGCCGAGCTGCCGCCGGACTGGAGCGACGTGCTCTGCGAGCTCGAGCTCGACTCGAGCGACCACCTCCCACGAGCCGCTCTCCTCGGTGCGCCGCTCAACCCCTCGCGCGTGCCGGGCGAGCTCGCACTCCGCTTCCGCGCCTCGGGCAAGCAGGGCTACGGCGTGTCGCCGCAGATGGCGCGCCGCTGTTTCGAGCGCATGGACGCGGAGAGCATCACGGGCCGGATCACGGTCATGGTCGGTCTCTCCGACACGGAGAACGACCACACGCAGGGGCCGGTCTGGCGACTGGCCGGCCGCTCCGTCTGATTCAGCGGACGATCTTGGCCGACCCCTTCATGCCCTGGAGGACGTGGGGGTCGCAGAGGAAGCGGAGCGTTCCGGCCTTCGCGAGCTTCACCCTCCACGTCTGCGTGCCGGTGTAGGTGAGCGGCTTCGTCAGCCGGTTGTAGCCGGGCGCGACGAGGTGGGCGTTGTGGATCCGCGAGCGGTCGCGGACGACGACCGTATAGGTGCCCGTCCGCATCGACGTGACCGCCCTGCCCGCTGACGTCTTGAGCGTGATCGTGAAGCCCGGCCCCGACGTGAGCTGCAGCTTCGTATTCGACGTCACGGGAGTCACGGGTGGCTTGGGGGTCGTCGGCACGTTCCCCACCTTGAAGGCTCCCCGCATGGACACGGAGTGCGGATCACAGACGTACCGGTATTCACCGTCGGTGAGCGTGACCGTCCAGCGCTGCTTGCCCATGCCGACGACCTCGGTGGCGCGATCGACGCCGGGGCCGAGCAGATGGAAGTTGTGCTCGTCCGATTCGTCCTCGACCTCGATCTCGTAGGTGCCTGGATCGAGGCCCGTCACCAAGAGCCCGGCGTCGGTTCTCAGCGAGATCGAGAAACCGGGGCCGACCCGCGCGTGGAGAGTCGAGCTCTGCGTCGGTGTCGCCTCTCCGCCGGCAGCGCCGAGTGACGCTGCGAGAAAGACGATCGCGGCGAGGGTGGCGAGCTTCATCGCACCTGTCTACGCGCGAGTTGGGGAATCGGTTTGGTCACGTTCGGAGCTCCGCGCCGAACCGCTCGGCCAGCGCCGTCACGATCGTCTCGCGTACCGCGCTCGCCTCGTCCTCGGTCAGGGTGCGCTCCGGCGACTGGAAGGCGAGATGGATCGCGACCGACTTGCGTCCCGCGCCGACCTGGTCGCCGCGGTAGACGTCGAAGATGCGGGCTTCGCGGAGGAGCTCGCCCGCGACCTCCCGTGCCGCGTCGACGAGAGCCCCGACCTCGACGTCCTCGTCGACGGTCACGGCGACGTCCTGAAGAGTCGCCGGGTACGTGATGACGTCTTCGTAGACGACTCGCTCGGGCACGAAGCCGAAGAGCGTGTCGAGGTCGAGCTCGAACGCGCCCCACGCTCCGTCGAGGAGCGTCGGATGCAGCTCGCCGAGCCAGCCCGCCGCCGTCCCGGCGGCCTTCCCGGGATGCAAGAGCGCGTGGGTCGTCCGCGCGACGCGAAGCTCGACGCCGAGCTCCTCGTAGAGGGTCTCGAGCACGCCCTTCACGACCTCGTACCCACCCTGCACGACCGCAGCGACGCGCCAGTGCTCGAGTGGCAGCTGCCCGCCCGAAGGAAGGTAGACCCGGGCGATCTCGAACAGAGCGACGTGGTCGGCACCGGCATCGAGGCCGGTCCGCGCTGCTTCCACGAGCCCCGGGACGATCGTCGTGCGGAGGATCGCCTGGTCCGCCGTCATCGGACTCGGGAGCCGGATCGCGTCCGGGCTCGGGTCCGACGCGACGAGGCTCCACGTGTACGCCTCCGAGAGCCCGGCGCCGACGAGCACGTCCTCGACGACGCGCCGCAGCCGCTGCTCCCTGGTGAGGCGCCCGTGGACGTGGCGGCGCAACGGCATCGTCAGCGGGATCCGGTCGAGCAGCGGCCGCGCGATCTCCTCGACGAGGTCGATCTCGCGCGTCACGTCGCGTGCGCGCCACGTCGGCACCGTCACGTTCCAGTCGTCAGCGACGTCGAAGCCAAGGGCGGTCAACGTCGCGCGCTGGCCATCGGCGGGAACGTCCAGCCCGATGACGCGCGACGCCCGCTCCGGACGCAGCCGGACGACCGGGCGCTCGGGGAGACCGTCGTGCACGTCGACGTGGCCCGTCATCCGCGCGCCTGCGAGATCGACGAGCAGCCTGCTCGCGAGGACGGCGGCGTTCTCGGCGAGGTACGGGTCCACGCCCTTCTCCCAGCGGTTCGAGCCGGCCGTCCGCAGCGCGAGCTTCTCCGACGTGCGGAGGATGCCGAGCGGCTCGAAGTTCGCCGCCTCGAGGAGCACCTCGGTCGTGGAGTCGGTGACCTCGCTCTCCTCGCCGCCCATGATCGCGGCGAGCGCGACGGCCTTCTCGCCGTCGGTGATGAGAAGGTCGTCCGGGTCGAGGTGACGCAGCGTGCCGTCCAGCGTGCGCAGCTCCTCGCCGGAGCGCGCGCGCCGGACGACGATCCGCCCGTTCGCCAGTCTGGCTCGATCGAAGGCGTGCAGCGGGCTGCCCCACACGTGCATGGCGTAGTTCGTCACGTCCACCACATTCGAGATCGAGCGCATCTCCGCGAGGAAGAGCCGCGAGCGGAGCCACTGCGGCGAGGGTCCGATCGTGACGTCACGAAAGACGCGACCGATATAGCGCGGGCAGCCGTGGAAGTCCTCGATCCCCACGTCGACCGGCTCGGCATCCACGACCGCGGGATCCTCGGGTGCGGGCGGATGCAGGTCTCCGCCGCACAGCGCAGCGACCTCGCGCGCGAGCCCGACCATCGAGAGCAGGTCGACGCGATTGACGGTCGGGGTCACGTCGAGCACCTGGTCCCGGATCGGGAGGACGTCGACGAGCGGCGTGCCGGGCTCGGGGCCATCCGGCAGGACCATGATCCCCGCGTGGTCGTCGCCAAGGCCCACCTCGTCCTCCGCGAGGATCATCCCGCGCGAGGCCTGCCCACGGAGCTCCCGCTCGTCGAGGGGCTGGTCGAAGATCGGGAGAAATGCACCGGGCAGGGCAACCGCGACCGTCGCGCCAGCCTCGAAGTTCCAGGCCCCGCAGACGATCTGGCGCGCGTCGCTCTCCCCCACGTCGACCTGGCAAACGCGCAGGCGATCCGCGTTCGGATGCGCGCCGACCTCGAGCACTCGGCCGACGAGGAAGCGGCCGAGATTGCCGTCGACGTCGGGGACACCGACGTCGACGACCCGCTCCACCTCGAGGGCAGAGATGGCGAGCCGCTCCGCGATCTCGTGCGCGGATGCGTCGACGGTGACGTACTCGCGCAGCCACGACAGGGGCGCTCTCATCAGAACTGCCCCAGGAGGCGCGGGTCGTTGCGCCACAACTCGCGAAGGTCGGGGATGCCGTGCCGTAGCACAGCGATCCGCTCGAGCCCCCACCCGAAGGCGAAGCCCGTGTACCGCTCGGGGTCGTAGCCGACGAACTCGAAGAGGTTCGGATCGACCATGCCCGACCCGCCGACCTCGATCCAGCCCGAATGCCGACAGACGGGACATCCCGAGCCGTCGCAGATGTGGCACGACACGAGTGCCTCCACCGACGGCTCGGTGAACGGGAAGTGATGGGTCACGAAGCGGCTGGCGCGGTTCTCGCCGAAGAGCGCCTTGATCAGGTAGTCGAGCGTGCCCAGGAGGTCACCGAGCGTGATGCCCTCGTCGACTGCGAGCCCCTCGACCTGGTGGAACGTCGGCGTGTGCGTCGCATCGGGCGTGTCCCGACGGTAGACGCGTCCGGGGCAGACGACGTACACGGGCGGCTCCTGCGACTCCATCGTCCGGATCTGCGCCGGAGACGTCTCCGTCCGCAGGACGACGCCGTCCTCCAGGAACAGGGTCTGCAGGGGAGAGCGCGTCGGGTGGCCCGGCGGAAAGTTGAGCGCGTCGAAGTTGTAGTGCGTCGTCTCGACCTCGCGGCCGTCCACGATCGAGTATCCGAGCCCGAGGAAGATGTCCTCGAACTCGCGACGGATCTGCGTGATCAGGTGGAGGTGACCGCGCCGCACCCGCACACCGGGGCTCGTCACGTCGATGCGCTCCTCGGTGAGGCGGCGGTCGAGCTCCGCCCGTGCGAGCTCCGCCTCGCGCGCGTCGATCGCGGCCTCGAGCCGCTCCCGGAGCGCATTCAGCGTCATGCCCGTCTCGCGGTCGCGCACCTCGCGCAGCGCGAGCTTCAGCTCGCTCTTGCGCCCGAGATACTCGACCCGCACGCGCTCGATCTCGTCGGCCGTCGACGCCGCGTCGACGGCCGCGAGCGCGGCGTTCTCGAGGGCCTGGGCGTCCACGGGTCGGGCGAGGTTACCGAAGAGCCCATACCGCCCTGCCGGGGCCGGTCCTGCCCGGCCCGTGCGGCCTGTGCGGCGCCTGCTTGAATCGGCTCATGAGCGGCTACGAGTGGTTCGCCCCCGTGTACGACGCCTGGGCTGCCGACATGACGGAGGACGTCGACTTCTACGTCGAGCTCGCCCGGGGGGCCGAAGGGCCGGTGTTCGAGCTCGCGGTCGGAACCGGGCGCATCGCGATCCCCATCGTGCAGCGCACGGGCAAGCGAGTGGTCGGAATCGACCTCTCGCCCTCGATGCTCGCGCTCGCCCGCGAGCGTGCCCTGGAGGCAGGTGTCGAGCTCGAGCTGCACGAGGGAGACATGCGCGACGTCGACCTCGTGGACGCCACCGACCTCGTCATCTGCCCGTATCGCGCGCTTCTCCACCTCTCGACCTGGGGCGATCGCCGGCGCGTGTTCGAGCGCGTCTTCCGTGCGCTGAAGCCGGGGGGGCGTTTCGCCTGGAACGCGTTCGTCTTCGACCACCGCTACGCAGCGGAGGTCGACGGACGGTGGCAGGACGAGCCGCGCCGACACCTCACGGAGTACGCGCCCGGAGACAACCGCGTGGACATCACGATCGAGGACGTCCCGGTGCTCTCCCTGTGGTGGGTCACCCGTTCCGAATGGGAGGGGCTCCTCGACGTCGCGGGGTTCGAGATCGAGGCGCTCTACGGATGGTTCGATCGCCGTCCGTTCGACGACACGAGCCGCGAGTTCGTCTGGATCGCGTGCAAGCCCGCGTGATGGACGGTCTCTACGACGAGATCGCGCTCTTCTACGACCCATGGAGCCGCTCGGTCACCGAGGACGTCGGCTTCTACGTCGACGAGGCGCTCGCCTCGGGAGGGCCCGTCGTCGAGCTCGCCGTCGGCACCGGGCGCATCGCCATACCCGTCGCGCGGGCGGGCATCGACGTCATCGGCGTCGACACCTCGCCGGGGATGCTCTCGGTCGCGCGCGAGGCAGCCGAGGCCGCGGGCGTCGCGGATCGCGTCGACCTCCGCCTCGGCGACCTCCGCACTCCTCCGGTCGCCGAGCGCGTCCCACTCGTCCTGTGCCCCTTCCGCTCGCTCTTGCACATGGAGACGGAGGCCGAGAAGCTGCGCGCGCTCCGCGCCGCGCATGCGCTGCTCGAGCCCGACGGCCGGTTCGTCTTCGACGTGTTCGCGCCGAGCCGGGAGGACATCGAGCAGACGCACGACCGCTGGCTCGAGCGCGAGCCGGGGATCTGGGAGCGGGCGGTGTGGGACGAGACGTCCCGCACGCTC
>DASUCN010000016.1:0-16598 GCA_036276015.1 Gaiellaceae bacterium
GCGCACGGTGTCGGCCACCTTCACGTACGCGCCGGGCAGGCCGGTGAACTGCTCGGCCACGAACATCGGCTGCGCCAGGAAGCGCTGGATCTTCCGTGCGCGCGCGACGAGCAGCTTGTCGTCGTCGGAGAGCTCGTCGACGCCGAGGATGGCGATGATGTCCTGGAGGTCCTTGTAGCGCTGGAGGACGCGCTGCACCTCGCGGGCGGTGTCGTAGTGCTCCTGGCCGACGATCTGGGGATCGAGGGCGCGCGAGGTCGAGGTGAGCGGGTCCACGGCCGGGTAGATGCCCAGCTCCGTGAGATAGCGCTCGAGACGGATGGACGAGTCGAGGTGGGCGAACGTGGTGGCGGGTGCGGGGTCGGTGTAGTCGTCGGCCGGCACGTACACGGCCTGGAGCGAGGTGATCGAGCCCTTCTTCGTGGACGTGATCCGCTCCTGCAGCTCGCCCATCTCGGTGGCGAGCGTCGGCTGGTAGCCGACCGCGCTCGGCATCCGGCCGAGGAGCGCCGACACCTCGGAGCCGGCCTGCGTGAACCGGAAGATGTTGTCGATGAAGATGAGGAGGTCGCGGCCCTCCTCGTCGCGGAAGTACTCGGCGATGGTGAGACCGGTGAGCGCCACGCGCAGGCGCGCCCCGGGCGGCTCGTTCATCTGCCCGAAGACCATCGCCATCTTGTCGATGACGCCGGACTCCTTCATCTCGCCGAGCAGCTGCGTGCCCTCGCGCGAGCGCTCGCCGACGCCGCAGAACACCGAGTAGCCGCCGTGCTCGGCGGCGATGTTCCGGATGAGCTCCTGGATGACGATCGTCTTGCCGACGCCCGCGCCGCCGAACACCGCGGCCTTGCCGCCCTTCAGGAAGGGGCAGATGAGGTCGATGACCTTCATGCCCGTCTCGAAGATCTCGGCCTGGGTCGATTGGTCAGTGAAGGCCGGCGGCTGGCGGTGGATCGGGTCGCGGCGGACGCCCTTCACCGGGCCCTGCTCGTCGATGGGCTCCCCGACCACGTTGAAGAGGCGGCCGAGCGTGGCCGGCCCGACCGGCACGGTGATCGACTCGCCGGTGTCGAGCGCCTCCATGCCGCGGCGCAGCCCATCGGTCGTGGACATCGCGACCGCGCGCACCCACGAGTTGCCGAGGTGCTGCTGGACCTCCGCGATGACGAGGGTCCCGTCGTCGCGCTTCACGGAGAGGGCGTGGTAGATCTCCGGCAGCTCGCCCTCCTCGAACTGGACGTCCAGGACCGGGCCGATGATCTGCACGATCCGGCCGACCCCCTTGCCCTTCTTCGCCTTCGCGCGCGGCTTCGTCTCCACTGCCATCTCGCTACCCCTTCAGCGCTTCGGCGCCCGAAGCGATCTCCAGCATTTCCTTCGTGATGCGGCCCTGCCGCGCCTTGTTCGCGGCGAGCGTGATCTCGTCGATGAGGTCGGTCGCGGCGTCCGTCGCGTTGCGCATGGCGACCATGCGAGCCGACTGCTCGGAGGCCTGCGACTCCAGGACCGACTGGTACACGGACACCTCGATGAGCCGCGGCAGCACGACGTTCAGCACGGACTCGGCATCCGGCTCGAACAGGTACTGCAGCGGCGGCAGCTCGTCGATGTCCTCCTCCTCGGGAACGAGCGGGAGCAGCCGGCGGATCTCCGGCGTCTGCCGCAGCGTGTTCACGAACTTCGTGAACGCGAGGTACACCTCGTCGACGTTCCCGTTGAGGAACTCCTGCTGCGCGACGCGCGCGATGACGTTCGTGTCGGCGGTCGTCGGCCGGTCACCGAGGTTCGTGAACTCCGCGACGAGCGGAAGCCGAAGTCGCCGGATCGTCGCGACGCCCTTGCGGCCGACGCCGATGAACGACGCCGCAGGCTGACCCTGCGCAAAGCGCAGCGCGGCCCGGGTGAGGTTCACGTTCAGCGATCCGACGAGGCCGCGGTCCGTCGTGACGAGCACGATGGCGACGCGCTTCACCTCGCGGCGCGCGAGCAGCGGGCTGACCTCCGGGTCGGCGTAGGGCGCGAGGTCGTTCAGGACCGTCCGCAGCTTCTCCTCGAACGGCCGCGACGCGAGCACGGACTGCTGCGCGCGGCGCATCCGCGACGCGGCCACGAGCTGCATGGCCTTCGTCACCTGCTGGATGTTCTTGACGCTCCGGACCCGCCTCCGGAGCTCTCTCTCGGACGGCACTAGGCGGTCGCCGCCGCCGGCGTCTTCGACGCGGGCTTCGTGTCGGTCTTCTGCTGAGCAGCAGGCTTCTCGGCCTTCTCGTCGTCATACGACACGGTCTTCTTGAACTCGTCGAGCATCGCGCGGACCTGCTTCTCGATCTCCGCGTCGAACTTCTTGTCCTTCGCGATCGCATCGGCGAGCGGCTTGTACTGCGTGTCCATGAAGCGGTAGAGGTCGCGCTCGAACTCGCGGACCTTCGCGACCGGGATGTCGTCGACGTATCCGTTCGTCGCGGCGAAGATGATCGTGACCTGCTTTTCGAGCGGCAGCGGCTGGTACTGCGGCTGCTTCATGATCTCGGTCACGCGCTCGCCCCGGCGCAGCTGCGCCTGCGTCGCCTTGTCGAGGTCGGAGCCGAACTGCGCGAACGCGGCGAGCTCGCGGTACTGGGCCAGCTCGAGCTTCAGGCTCTTCACGACCGCCTTCATCGCCTTCGTCTGGGCGTCGCCACCGACCCGCGAGACGGAAAGGCCCGTGTTCATCGCGGGCCGGATGCCCTGGTTGAAGAGGTCGGTCTCGAGGAAGATCTGGCCGTCGGTGATGGAGATGACGTTCGTCGGGATGTAGGCGGAGATGTCGTTCGCCTGCGTCTCGATGATCGGCAGGGCCGTCAGCGAGCCGCCGCCGTTCTCGTCGTTCAGGCGGGCCGCGCGCTCGAGGAGGCGCGAGTGCAGGTAGAAGACGTCACCCGGGTACGCCTCGCGGCCGGGCGGACGCCGCGTCAGGAGCGAGACCTGGCGGTAGGCCCAGGCGTGCTTCGAGAGGTCGTCGTAGACGACGAGCGCGTCCCGGCCCTTGTCGCGGAAGAACTCGCCCATCGCGCAGCCGGAGAACGGCGCCAGGTACTGGAGCGTGGCAGGGTCCGACGCGCCGGCGACGACGACGATGGTGTGCTCCATCGCGCCCTGCTCCTCGAGCGTGCCGACGAGCTTCGCGACCGAGGACTCCTTCTGCCCGATCGCGACGTAGATGCAGATGAGGTCCTTGCCCTTCTGGTTGATGATCGTGTCGATCGCGACCGCGCTCTTGCCCGTCTGGCGGTCGCCGATGATCAGCTCGCGCTGGCCGCGCCCGATCGGCGTGATCGCGTCGATGACCTTCACGCCGGTCTGCACGGGCGTGTCGACGTTCTTGCGCATGATCACGCCGGGCGCGACGACGTCCACCGGGCGCGAGTCCTTCGTCTCGATGGGGCCCTTGCCGTCGAGCGGGCGCCCGAGCGGGTCCACGACGCGCCCGACGAGCGCGTCGCCGACCGGCGTCTCGACGATGCGCCCGGTCGTGCGGACCTCCATGCCCTCCTGGATGCCCGTGTACTCGCCGAGCACGATCGCGCTCACGGTGTCCTCTTCGAGGTTGAAGGCGAGGCCGAAGACGCCCTGACCGAAGTCGAGCAGCTCCGAGGCCATGCAGCCGCCGAGGCCGTGGATCCGCGCGATGCCGTCACCGATCTCGACGACGGTGCCCACGTCCGCAGAGCCGGCCTGGCCCTGGAACCCCGCGATCTGCGCCTTGATGATGTCGGTGATCTCGGAAGACGTCGTCGCCATCTCTCTTGCTCCCTTTAGCGCTGCGCCAGCTGGGTCCTGAGCGTCTCCAGCTGCGCGCGGATGCTTCCATCGATGAGGTGGTCGCCGACCTGGACGCGCGCGCCGCCGATGAGCGAGGCGTCGACGCCGAAGGTCGCCTTGATCTGCTTACCGGAGGCCTTCTCGAGCCGCTCCACCATGTCGCGGCGCTGCGCCTCATCGAGCTCCACGGCGGTCGTGATCACGGCCTTCGCGATCCCGGCGCGGCGGTCGACGAGGTCCGAGAACGCGCGCGCGATCGCGGGCAGGAGGCCGACGCGATCCTTGCGGACGAGGAGCTGCAGCAGCCCCGCGATCGGCCTCGGCTCGCCGGCCGCGGCGGCCATCGCCGCGTCGACGCGCTTCTGCATCGGGATGCTCGGATCGCGGAGCGTCCGCAGCGGCCCGCCGGCGAACGCCTGGGCGAGGTTGTCGAGCGACGAGCGGTAGGCCGCGACCGCTCCGGCCTCGCCCGCGAGGTCGTACATCGCCTCGGCGTACCGGCGCGCCGCGGAACCGCTGAGCGCCACGACTAGGAGAGCCTTCCGAGCTCGGTACCGGCCTCGTCGAGCGAGCGCTCGATGAGGGCCTTGTGCGAGGTCGCGTCGACCTCTTTGCCGAGGATCCGGCTCGCCGCAAGGACGGCCATGCCGGCGACCTCGCCGCGCAGCTGCGCCAGCGCCTGGTCGTGCAGGTGCTGCGCGTCGGCGCGGCCCCGCTCGCGGATCTTGTCCGCCTCCGCCTTCGCCGCCGCGCGGATCTCGGCCGCCGCGTCCTCGGCGGCCTTCGTCGTGCGCTCCGCGATCGCCTTCGCCTCGCGGCGGGCCTCGCCGAGCAGCTGCTCGACCTCCACCTTCATCTGCTCGCGCTCGCGCTTCGCGGCCTCGGCGGCCTCGAGACCCTCGCGGATGCGGTCGGCGCGGCTCTGCAGCGTCCGCGTCACCGGTCCCCAGAGGATCTTCCGGAGGAGGAAGAACAGGACGAGGAACTGGACGATCGAGACGAGGATCCACCACGGGTCCACGACGAGCGCGAACGCGCTCGTCTCGCCCTCCGCGAGGAATGGCCTGGTCAGCATCGCCTAGCCGATCCGGGTCCAGAGCAGCACGCCGAGGACGAACGAGAGGATGCCGAGGCCTTCGGCGAGCGCGGCGCCGAGGATGAGGTTGGCGCGGATCGCGCCCGCTGCGTCCGGGTTGCGGCCGATCGCCTCGCTCGCCTTCGCGGTCGCGAGTCCGACGCCGATGCCCGGGCCGAGAACGCCGAAGCCGACGGCGATGCCGGCGGCGAGTCCTGCGAATTCCATCTGATTGATCCGCCTTCTTCTGGTTTTTCTGCGGTGGTGCCGGGAAGCGCGTTGGTGTGCGGTGGTCGTGTCGCTAGGCAGCGCCTGTCGCGGCGTGTGATCCCTTGGCCGAAGGGTGCGCCATGTGCTCTACGTCCGCCTCGGTGTGGTGCTCCTCGTCGTGCTCCCCGTGGCCTTCGAGGGCGAGCACGAAGTACATGAGGACGAGGAGCCCGAACACGAGGCCCTGCACGAGGCCGATGAAGACCTCGAAGCCGGCGAACGGGATCGCGAGCCCCGGCAGGAAGAGGAGCCCGCTCATGACGACGAGCATGATCTCGCCGCCGAGCACGTTGCCCCAGAGCCGGAGCGTGAGCGTGGCCATGCGGAAGAGCTCGCTGAAGAGCTCGATGAGGCCGACGAGGACGAGGATGAGACCGACGAACACGCCCTCCTTGAAGCCGCTGAAGTTGAACCAGCGCGAGGCGTAGCCGAGGCCGTGCTTGCGGAAGCCGTCGGTCTGGTACGCGACGAAGGCGACGAGGGCGAGCGCGAAGTTCACGTGGTAGTCGCTGGTCGGCGCCCGCAGCAGCTCGACCTGCCCGAAGAACGGCGTCACGGAGAGCCAGTTGGAAAGCACGATGAAGAGGAAGAGCGTGCCGAAGAGCGGCAGGTACTTCTTCGCGCCGGTGCCGCCGATGGAAACGACGAAGTCCTCGAGCCCCTGGACGAGCATCTCGACCGCGTTCTGGATCCCGCCCGGCACGTCGCGCTTCTGCCGGGTGCCGAGCCAGGCGACCAGCACGATGACGGCACCGACGAGCAGCATCGTGAAGTGCGAGTTCGTGTACGAGACCGGGCCGAGGCGGAGGATCTCCGTCCCGGTGAGCGGCGGGATGTGGAAGTCCGGCGGGTACTTGAAGCCATGCGGGAAGAAGAAGTCCACCTCTACTCTTCGTCCTCTCCCACTTCTCGCTTGCGCTCCCGCTCGCGGATCTCGGCATCCCAGCGCCGCCCTGCCTCGCGCGCCCGCTCGGACGACGGGGTGATCGGGTTGTCGTCCGAGAAGCGCTTGATGAGCATCGCGACGCCTCCGCCGGCGACCACCATCCCGACGAAGATCGAACCGAGCAATCCCCACGGCGAGGTGCCGGCAGCCTCGTCGAGCTTGAGGCCGAGCCAGGCGCCAAGAGCGATCGGGATCGCGATAGTGAGTCCGACCTGGCCCAGGATCGCCGCGTTCAACGCGCTCCACCCGGGGTGCGGGGTGAGGCCAAGGCGAGGGTCAGGATAGCCGACGTTCCGCGGCGCCGCACGCGGCGCTCAGCCCGCGTCCGGGTCCCTGCGGCTGGTGAGGCGTACGTTCGAGAGCGACTCCCGCCGCGCGTCATTCCACGGTCCCCCCGGCCGCGCGAGGAACTCCTTCGGGGGCACGTAGTGCGGGTTCTCGGCGACGGTCTGGCCGACGATCGTGATCGGGTGGGTCTCGATGCCGCCGAAGATGAGGAGCGGACCAGGCAGGCGGTTCGCGTTGTACGTGCAGATAGCGATGGCCGGGTAGCTCGCCAGCGCGTCGTTCACGGTCGCCTCGAAGCGGAGGAGATCGTCGTGGCCGGGCCATCCCGTCTCGCCCCAGCCGATGAAGCCGAGGAAGCGGATGAGCGTCGCGCCGCGCGCCGTGACCGCGTCGAGCGCCTTCCCGATGTTCGCGAGGGTGTCCTCTCCCGTCGGCGCTCCCTCGACGAGCGTGATCCGCCCGTCGCGCAGGTCCGCCTCGACGTCGCGGGCATGGTCGGCCGCGAGATACGCGAGGACCTGGTCGAGACGACTGCGCGTGCCGAACAGGACCGTCGCCTCCTCCGGTACCTCGAGGCCGACGGTGAGGAAGCGGAGCATCTCGCGCAGCTCCGTGTCGTCGTAGTAGAAGAGGCAGATGTGGCTCGGGACCGCCACCGCCCGGTCCAGGAAGCCGAGCGGCGCAGTGCGCCCGCCGGTCACAGGTAGCCCTTCCTGCGGAAGTACGTGAGCAGGACAAGGCCCGTCAGCACCATGCCGGCCATCATCGCCCAGAAGAGAGCGTCGGACCCGAACGGGATGGCCTCGAAGTTCATCCCGAAGAAGCTCGTGATCACCGAGAGGACGAGGAGGACCGTGGCGGCGGAGGTGAGCACCTTCACGACCTCGTTCAGCCGGTTCGACGCCGCAGCGAGGTGCGCGTCGATGACGTTGCTGGTGAGGTCGCGGAAGGTGTCGATCTCGTCCGTGACGCGGACGATGTGGTCGTACACGTCCTGGTAGTACGCGCGGCGCCCGGCCTCGCGCAGCGACTCGATGTCGCCGCGCACGAGCGTGGAGAGGATCTCGCGCTCCGGGGCGACGATCCGCCGGATCTGCACGAGATCGCGCTTCAGGAGGAAGAGCTCGCGCAGCGAGGCCTGATGCGCCCCGGCGCTGTCGTCGATGATGAACGACTCGAGCAGCTCGACGCGGTCGCCGAACCCGTCGACGATCTGGAAGTACTGGTCGACCATCGTGTCGAGCAGCGCGTGCAGGAGCAGGCCGGTCGTGCCGAGCCGTCCCTCCCTGAAGCGCTTCTCCACCGCACGCCTCGCCGTGAAGTCCTTCTGGTGGACCGTGACGATCGCGTTCGGCAGGACGAAGATCGAGACCTGGTGCTTCTCGACGACGTCCGGGGTGGGCTCCTCGAGGGCGTAGAAGACGATGAAGTAGTGGCCCTCGTAGGACTCGATCTTCGGGCGTTCGTGGGTCTGGAGCGCGTCCTCCACCGCGAGCGGGTGGAGCGCGAGCTCCTCGGCGAGGAGGGTGAGGTCCTGCTCGCTCGGCGCGACGAGATCGAGCCAGCACGGGCGGTCACGCAGCTCCGAGAGCTCGGCGGGCGGGCGCTCCTCGGTCGTCGTCCCGTTGCGGACGAGCAGGGTGGCGGGCACGCGGCGAGACTACTGCGGAGCAGCGAAGCAGCGGAGCAGCAGGACGGTCAGGCGCAACGCGCCTGACCACCTACTAGGAGGCGAACCTCCGGACGACGCGGACGAGCTCGTCGGCGTCGAAGGGCTTCCGGAGGTACGCCTCCGCGTTGCAGCGGTCGGCCTCGCGCTTCGGGTCCGCGACGGCGGTCAGGATGACGAGGGGCACGCGCTTCAGGCGCGTGCGCAGCTCGCGCGCGAACGTCGGCCCGTCGACGCCCGGCATCTGGACGTCGAGGATGATCAGCGCGGGCGGCTCGATGTCGATGGCGCGCATCGCCTCGCCGCCGTCGCGCGCCTCGACGACGCGGAACCCCTGGTCGGCGAGGACCTGCCGCTCCGCGTCGCGGATCGCGGAGTCGTCGTCCACGACGAGGATCGGCCGCGGCTTGCGCCTGCGCACGGAGTCGAGTGCTGCCACGCCGCTCGTGAATGCATACGTCATGCTCGCGGGCCATGCCGCGACCGAAAGGCCTGCGTTCGCCGGAGGAAGTGGTCCCGAAGCTCGGCCTCAAGCCGGGCCTGCCGGCGCTCCGCGTCGGCGACGTCGCGCTCTACGACCGGCCGATCGAGCACCTCGCCGGGCACCTCGACCGCAGCGACCTCGAGCTGCCGCTGCGCTTCTTCGCGGGCCGCTACGGCCTCGTGCTCTGCTTCGCGCTCGAGCCCTGCGACGCGGGCGCGCTGCTGCGCGACCTCGTCCGGGTGACCCACGCGGATGGCGCGATCTGGGTCGCCGTCTGGAAGCGCGCCTTCGAGCGGGCGGGCGCGCCGTCGTGGGAGGAGCTGCAGGCAGCCGGTCTTGCGACCGGCTGGGTCGACAACAAAGTGCTGTCGCTCGGTGAGGAGATCTACGCGACGCGCTTCGTCCAGCGGCGTCGCCCAGCGCCGCGCTAGCAGGAGCGCGCGGCAAGCTCGTCGCGAGCCAGACCTAGGCTGAGTTCACCTAGGCCGGGTCGACCCCGCGCAGGCCGAAGCCCCGCAGCAGGAAGTCCGCGGCGGCGCGCCACGCGCTCACCTGGTTCGCCCGTTTCGTGAAGCCGTGGCCCTCGTCCTCGAAGACGATGTATTCGACGGGATGCCCGCGCGCGCGCAGGCGCTCGACCATCTGATCGGATTCCGGCTTCACCACGCGCGGGTCGTTCGCGCCCTGGATGACGAGGAGCGGGCAGCGGATCTGGTCGACGTACGTGATCGGCGAGCGCTCCATGAGCATGGCCGACTCGGTCTCGGGGTCGCCGACCCAGGCCTTCATGATCCGCTTCCACGTCGGCGGGACGGCCTTCGCGAAGGTGACGAGGTTCGACGGGCCGACGATGTCGACCGCCGCGGCCCAGTACTCCGGGAGGCGGCTCGCGCACATGAGGGTCGCGAACCCGCCGTACGAGCCTCCGGCCACGCCGAGCTTCTTCGGATCGATACCCGGGAGCGAGCGCAGGTACTCGGCGCACGCGCGGAAGTCGCGCAGGTCGACGCCCATCCAGTCACGGTGGATCGCGACCTGCCAGTCACGGCCATACCCGGTCGAGCCGCGGATGTTCGGCGCGAGGATCGCGACGCCGCGCGCGAGCAGGTACTGGTAGAAGCCCTGGTACATCGGACGCTCCTGCGCCTCCGGTCCGCCGTGGATCGCGAGGACGGCGGGGGTCGGCCCGCTCGCGCGCTTCGGGCGGTACAGCCACGCCGGGATCGGGCCACCCTCGCCGGGGATGCGCACGAGCTCCGGCTCGACGAGGTCCTGGACGGCGATGCCGCCGAGGAACGAGAACGTGATCTGCGCGAGCGTCGACGCGGCGAGGTCGACGACGTAGACGTCCGCCGTGCGGGCGCCGGTCGTCAGCTTCAGCGCGAGCTTCGAGCCGTCGGGGGAGAGCACGAGGTCCTGCACCCAGCCGCGCGGGATCGCGGGCAGCGGGAGCTCGCGCCCGCTCGCCTCGTCGCGCACGTGGATGACCGAGTAGCCGTCCTCGTTCACGCTCCACGCGACGCGCCCGCCGGCCTGCGCGAGGTCCGCTGCCTCCACGTCCCAGTCGCCGCGCCAGACCGGCTGCGGCTCCCGCGCGTCGAGCGGGACCTGGCCGAGCCAGGTGTGGCTCCCGCCGCGGTCCGTCACGACGTACACGCCGGAGCCGTCCCGACGGAACCCGACGGCGAAGTTCTTCTCCTCGCCCTCGTGGGGCGTGAGGTCCTCGTAGGTCCCCTTCTTCACGTCGAGCACGTGGACGTGCTGGTCCGTGTTCGAGACGAGCTGCGTCACCGCCATCGCGCGACCGTCCGGCGACCACTGGCCGGCGTTGAACCAGCCCTCGCCCGCGAGCGCGACGCGCGTCTCGCCGGTCGTCGTGTCGTAGACCATCACGTCCATGTCGGTGCGCGAGCGCTCGTTGCCGCTGAACGAGCACAGCCGGCCGTCGGGCGAGACCTCGCCCGGCGTGTATTGCACGTCGTCGTGCTTCGTGATGCGCTCCGGCCAACCGCCGCGCCCGCCGATCCGGTAGAGCTGGTACTTCTCGTTGCCGCCGGTGTCGGCGAAGAAGAGGATGTCGCCGCCCGGCAGCCAGCGGATCCAGCGGACGGCCCGGTCCTCGAACGTGGTGAGCTGCGTCGGCCAGCCGCCCTGCGACGGCTGCGTCCAGAGGTTGAACTGGCCCGACGCGTCCGTGGAGTAGGCGATCTGCGCGCCGTCCGGCGAGAACGCGAGGTTCGAGAGGCTCTGCAGCCGCCGGACCGCGAAGAACTGCTCGAAGCGCGGCGCGCGGTCCGTCATCCGACGAGCTCCTTCGTGAGGAAGTCGACGATCTTCTCGTACGCGGCGTCCTGGTTCTTGCGCTTCGTGAACCCGTGGCCCTCGTCCGGGAACACGACGTACTCGACACGCTGCCCGCGGGCGCGCAGGCGCTCGACGACCTGATCCGACTCGCTCTTCGGCACGCGCGGGTCGTTCGCGCCCTGGAGCACGAGCATCGGGCAGCGCACCTTGTCGATGTGGGTGATCGGCGAGCGCTCGACGAGCTTCGCGCGGTCGGTCTCGAGGTCGCCGATCCAGCGCCGCAGGAAGCGCTGCCAGTTCGGCTGGTTCGTCTCGATCATCGTGACGAGGTTCGCGACGCCGAAGAGGTCGACCGCGCAGCGCCAGCGGTCCGGGATCTGCGTCACGCAGAGGAGCGTCGCGAACCCACCGTACGAGCCGCCGTACACGGCGAGGCGGTCCGGGTCGAAGCGTGGCTCCTTCGCCATCCAATCCGCGACCGCCCGCAGGTCCCGCAGGTCGACGCCGCCCCAGTCCTTGTGGATCGCGATCTGCCACGAGCGGCCGTAGCCGGTCGAGCCGTGGATGTTCGGCACGACGACCGCGATGCCGCGCTGCACGAGCGCCTGCAGCGGCCCGAGCACGTGGTTGTAGGCGGGCCGCGACTGGCCCTCGGGGCCGCCGTGCGGGTAGAGCAGCGCGGGCACGCGGCCCTTCATGTTCTTCGGCCGATAGATGAACGCCGGGATGGGCCCGTCGGGGCCCGGGATCCGCACGAGCTCCGGCCGCACGAGCTCGGCCGGGTCGATCGGGGTCCGCGTCGTGACGACCTGCCGGGCCTCGCCGCTGCGCGTGTCGAGGACCCACACCTGCGACGGCTCCACCGGCGACTGGCGCAGGTAGGCGGCGAGCGAGCCGTCGGCCGAGACGACGAGGTCCTCGCAGACGCCGCCGTCGAGCTCCCGCTCCCGCACGTCCCCGCCGTCGCGGCGCCAGCGCAGCGTCGAGTAGCCGTCGACGTTCACCGACCACACCTGCACGCGCCCGTCCACGGAGGAGACCGCGAGCTCGACGTCCCAGTCCGGCTCGTCGACGGGCGTGCGCGTCCCGTCCCGGTCCAGCGCGACGAGCGCGAGGTGCTCGCGGCCCGCGTCGCTCATGGCGAGCGCGCGTCCCCGCGCGTCCCAGCCGGCCGGCACGTTCTGGACGTCGCGGTCCGCCGGGTGCGGCGTGAGCTCGGTCGCGTCGCCGCTTGCCGCGTCGACGAAGAAGAGCGTCTGGTCGGTGTTGTCGTTCACGCGCATGACGAGGAGCGAGCGACCGTCGGGCGACCAGCCGCCCGCGACGTGCCAGTACGGACCGATCATGAGCGTGCGCTGCTCCTTCGTCTTCGTGTCCACGACGACGAGGTCCACGTCCGAGCGCTCGCGGGCGTTGCTCGAGATCGCGAGGAAGCGGCCGTCGGGCGACGCCGCGTTCCACGAGAGCAGGTGCTGCACCGCGTCGCCGTCGGATGTGGCGAGCGGCTCGATCCGCTCGTCGGAGCGCGTCACGTAGAGCTGCCAGCGCTCGGTCCCGCCGCGGTCGACCGCGCCGATGAGGTCGCCCGACGCGGACCAGCAGAGGCTGCGCACCGCGCCGCCGTCGACCGCGAGCGCGAGCGAGGGCTGCCCGCCCGCGACCGGGATCGTCCACGCGCAGTACGTGCCGCTGCGGTCGGAGACGTACGCGAGCGTGCGCCCGTCCGGGGAGAAGGCGAGGGCGGAGGGGCCCGAGTACCGGCGGGTCGTGTGCGCCATCTGGCGGATCTGCTCGGTCGGCACGAAGTCCGAAAGGGGACGGTGGGGCATCGTCGCGATGCTAGTCCCGCTGCGCGTCGAGGAGCGCGCCGAGCTCCTCGGCGTTCTTCACGGCCTTGTCGCCGTAGCAGTTGTTCATGAGGAGGTGCACCTCTTTCGCCTGCTGTGCGAGCTCCTCGATCTTCGGCACCCACTCCTTCAGCTCGTTCAGGGAGTAGCGGTAGTTGAAGCGCTCCGCCGCGGTGAGCCCCGGCTTCTTCCAGGTCTCCGCGTTGCGGCCGTGGAACCGGACGATCGCGAGGTCCTCGTTCGTGACGGCGTGCACGGGCGGGATGCTCGAGGGAAAGCCCTGCGGCTCGTCGACCGCGACGTAGGTCAGCCCGTTCTCGCGGAGGAACGCGAGCGTCTCGTCGCGATTCCGCTCCGACATCCAGGTCGCGTTCCGGAACTCGACCGCGACGCGGTCATCGGGGAGGCGCTCGCGCGCACGCAGGATCTCCTCTTTGTTCGCGCGCGAGATGACGGACCAGTCCGGGTACTGAAGGAGGATGGCGCCGAGCTTCCCGGCCTTGCGAAGCGGCTCGAGCGCGACCCAGAAGCGAGTGAAGACCTCGTCCTGTACTTCCTTTGGGAGGTCCTTCGGGTAGACGCGCTTCTTCGCCTGCGCGTCCTTCGGGAGCGCGTCCCGCAGGTCCTTCGGCAGGCGCTTCGGGTCCGTCGGGTGCGTCGTCATCGGCCCGAACGCCTTGAAGTTCATGACGAACTCGGCGGGCGTTCGCTCCGCCCAGAGCTGCGCCTGCTTCGGCGCGGGCAGCGCGTAGTACGAGGCGTCGTTCTCGACGAGCGGGAAGCGCTCCGCGTAGAAGCGCAGCCGCTCCTCCGGCTTGTCCTTCACCTTGTCCGGGTACCAGCCAGACCCGACGAGCGTCGGGTCGGTCCACGAGCACGTCCCGGTCAGGAGCCGGGCCTTCCGCTCAGGCGCCATCCCCGTTGTCCCGGTACAGCGCGGGATCGAGCTCCTCCGCCTTCGACGAGCGCTGCGCGAGCGCGACGACCGCGATCCCGAGGAGGACGGCGACGCCGAGGAAGGTGACGAGCTGGGTGCGGCCGGACGTGAGCGCCGCGATCGTCGCGAGCCCCATCGTCAGCGCGTAGATGAGGAGCACCGCGCGGCGGTGCGAGAGCCCGATGTCGAGCAGCTGGTGGTGGAAGTGGCTCCGGTCCGGCGCGAACGGCGGCTTGCCCTGCAGGGCGCGGCGCACGAGCACGTAGAAGGTGTCGATGATCGGGACCCCGAGGACGAGAAGGACCGCCGCGACCTTCGCGGTCCCGAAGATCGAGAGCACGGCGAGCAGCGTGCCGACGAAGGCGACCCCGGTGGTGCCGAGGAAGAGCCGCGCCGGGTGGAAGTTGAACTGAAGGAAGCCGAGGAGCGCGCCGCCGAGCGTGAACTCCATCCACGCCACGAAGGGCTCGTCGATCTGCGGCATGAGCGCGATCCCACCGAGCGTGAACGCCGCGATCGCGCAGACGCCGGCGGCGAGCCCGTCGAGCCCGTCGATGAAGTTCAGCGCGATGTTCATGCCGACGATCCAGAACACCGTGAACCCGACCGCGAGCGGCGGCGCGAGCTCGAGCAGGCCCTCGCCGTCGAACGGGTCGTTGACGGCCTGCACCGTGATGCCCGCCGAGATGACGACCGCCGCGATGACGAGATACCCGAGGAACTGCCACCGCGCGCGCAGCTCGAGCCAGTCGTCGATGAAGCCGACCACGACCGCGATGAGCGCGGCGAGCGCCGTGAGCGTGAAGCGCGGCGAGCGCACCTCCTCCGGGATGAGGAACGGCCCGCCGGCCACGCGGTCGACCAGCCAAAAGGCGAAGATCGTCGTGCCGAACGCGAAGGCGATGGCGAGGCCGCCCGGGCGCGGGATCGGGTGCGGATGCTTTCGCCGCCCGCCGGGCATGTCCATCATCCCGAGGCGCGTGCCGAGCCACGCCACGAGCGGCGAGGCGGCGATCGCGAGCCCGAACGCGAGCAGCGTCGACAGGACGAAGAGGAGGGCCGCGGGGGTCACTCGAGCACGATAGGGCGGCGCACGCGCGGGCTCAGCCGGTGCCGAACTGCCGATCCCCGGCGTCGCCGAGACCCGGGACGATGTAGCCCTTCTCATTGAGGTGGTCGTCGAGCGCCGCGAGGTGGATCGGCACGTCGGGGTGCGCGGCCGAGAG
Organism: Gaiellaceae bacterium; assembly: GCA_036276015.1. Lineage (GTDB taxonomy): Bacteria > Actinomycetota > Thermoleophilia > Gaiellales > Gaiellaceae > GMQP-bins7. The sequence continues at coordinate 14,848 of DASUCN010000016.1, forward strand.
GGCGCGCACGCCCTCGGGCGCGCCGATGATCCCCACGTACTTGATGCGCGGCGCTCCCCACTTCTTCAGCACGTCGACCGTCGCGACGGCGGACCCGCCCGTCGCGAGCATCGGGTCGAGGACGAGGCAGACCTGCACCGGCGCGCTCGAGGGGAGCTTGTTGTAGTAGGAGATCGGCCGGAGCGTCCGCTCGTCGCGGAAGAGGCCGAGGTGCCAGACGGGCGCCTCGGGGATGAGCTCGAGGGCCGCCTCGACCATCCCGATCCCTGCCCGCAAGACGGGCACCAGCCCGACGGCCTCGGCGAGCCTCGCTCCTTTATAGGGAGCGAGCGGCGTGCGCACCTCGTGTTCGCCGAGCCGCAGGTCGGCGGTCGCCTCGTACAGCACGAGCGTCGCGATCTCGGCGATGAGCTCGCGGAAGATCTTCGGCGGCGTGCGCTCGTCGCGGAGACGGGTGAGCTTCTCGTGGACGAGCGGGTGCGTCGAGACGAAGAGCCCGGCCGCGCCGGTCACCGCCGCGCGGCAGCCGGCGTGATCCCGGGGACCGGGAAGCGCGCCGTGAGCTCGAACACCTCCGCCGCGATGTCGCGCAGCGCCGCCTCGTCGCCCTTCGCGCGAAGGGTCCGCGCGATGAGCGCGCCGATGCGCTGCATCTCCGGCTCCCGCATCCCGCGCGTCGTGACCGCCGGGGTGCCGACCCGGATCCCGGACGCGGTGCCCGCCTTCTGGGGGTCATACGGGATCGTGTTCTTGTTCACGGTGATCCCGACCGCGTCGAGCGCCTTCTCCGCCTGCTTGCCGGTGACCTCGAACGGGCGGACGTCGACGAGCATGAGGTGGTTGTCCGTGCCCCCGGAGACGAGACGCAGGCCCTCCGCCGTGAGGGACGACGCGAGCGTCGTCGCGTTCGCGCGGATCTGCTTCGCGTAGGTCTTGAACTCGGGCGTCGCGGCCTCCTTCAGGGCGACGGCCTTGCCGGCGATGACGTGCATGAGCGGGCCACCTTGGGAATACGGGAACACGGCCTTGTCGATCGCCTTCGCGTAGTCGGCCTTCGAGAGGATCATCCCGCCGCGCGGGCCGCGCAGCGTCTTGTGCGTCGTCGTCGTGACGATGTGCGAGTGCGGCACCGGGTTCGGGTGCTCCCCAGCCGCGACGAGGCCGGCGAAGTGGGCCATATCGGTGATGAGGAGCGCGCCGGTCCCGTCGGCGATCGCCCGCAGGCGCTCGAAGTCGAAGAAGCGCGGGTAGGCGGTCGCGCCGGCGACGATCGCCTTCGGCTTGTGCTCGCGCGCGAGGCTCTCGATCTCGTCGTAGTCGAGCGTCTCGTCGTCGCGGCGCACGTGGTAGGCGATCACCTTGTAGAGCTGCGCCGAGAAGTTCACCGGCGAGCCGTGCGTGAGATGGCCGCCCTGGTCGAGCGCGAGGCCCATGATCGTGTCGCCCGGCTGGAGCACCGCGGCGTACGCGGCCATGTTCGCCTGCGCGCCCGCGTGCGGCTGCACGTTCACGTGCTCCGCGCCGAAGAGGGCCTTCGCGCGCTCGATCGCGAGCGACTCAGCGACGTCGACCCACTCGCAGCCGCCGTAGTAGCGCTTTCCCGGGGAGCCCTCGGCGTACTTGTTCGTGAGGACGCTGCCGACCGCCTCGAGCACCGCGGCGCTCGTGTAGTTCTCGCTCGCGATGAGCTCGATCTTCTCGACCTGGCGCCGGCGCTCGCCCTCGATCGCCGCGTACAGCTCGGGGTCGAC
>DASUCN010000017.1:0-8641 GCA_036276015.1 Gaiellaceae bacterium
ACAGCGCGGAGATCACCGTCGAGCTCGGGCCAGGTGACCACACGTTCATCTGCACACCACACGAGGCCGCCGGGATGACCGGAACTCTGACGGTCACCTGATCAGAGTCCGAGACCACCATTCTCGCAGCTGACCTAAGTCAGCGCGAGCCAACCAAGGAGAGAGCGATGGCGACTGCAACGACAACGGAAGAGCGGAACATGGAACTGATGCAAACGCTCGACGACGCCTGGAACGCCCAAGACCTCGAGATCTTCCAGCAGCGACACAAGCCCGACGTGATCGTTCGCTGGCCCGGGCAGCCAGACCCCACGGTCGGGATCGACGACCACACCGCCGAATCGATCGCGTTCTGGAAGACCTTCCCCGACCAGCACCTCGACAACAGGCCGTACAAGGTCTTCCTCGCCTCGGGCGACTGGACATGCTCGATCGCCCGCTTCACCGGCACGATGACCGGCCCGATGATGGGTGCCGACGGCACCGAGATCGCGCCTACAGGAAAGTCGTTCGAGGTCGACTTCTACACGGTCGCCAAGTGGGACGAGGGGCAGATCGTCGAGGAGAACCTGATGTACGACCTCGTCACCTTCCTGAAGCAGATCGGGCTCAGCGAGTAGCGCGAGAGAGACAAGCCCGCCCGGCGACCGCGCCGCGAGGACCAGAACGCGCCGCCACCCTCGGTGCTGCGGTCGCCTTCCGCGGTAAGTCGGCGCCGGACGGGCGCACGTCGCTCATAGCCCAAGACGACCATCGCGTCAGCGAAAGGAGTCGAGCACGATAAAGGAGCAGCGTATGACCAGCAACGCGACGCTCTCGCCCGGACCGGCGATCGGTGACCCTGATCCCGTGACGGTGGTCGTCACCCGGTTCGTGAAGCCCGGGCGCGAGGAGGACTACAAGCGATGGCTGGCTCGCTTGATCGCGGCGTCCCAGGACGCTCCTAATAGTCTGGGGACGGTTGTGCTCGCCCCCCAACCCGGGGAGTCCCATACATTCCGGTACATCCAGCGCTTCGCCGATGCGGCATCGCTCCGTGCGTGGGAGGATTCCGACCTTCGCCGCCGCCTGTCGGCCGAAGCCGACCGGTTCTCCACGTCTCAGCGACAGGTCGCGACCGGACTGGAGACATGGTTCTCGGTTCCCGAAGCGCCAGCGCTGCCCCCGCCCCCCAAATGGAAGATGGCGATCGTGACCTTCGTCGCTGCTTATGCATTGACGGCGATCATCATCCCGCGCGAGATGGCATGGCTGCCGAGCTCGTGGTCCTTCTATCTCGTCAATGTGATCACCAACGCGCTGCTGGTCACCCTGCTGACCTATGTCGCAATGCCAGTCGCAGCCCGCGTGCTGCGCCGCTGGTTGTACTGACCGTACCCACGAGGGTATTGCTCCCGACTCGTCGCAGGCGCGTTCGGGGACTCGGGCGCGCAGGCTCTCCATCGTCCTGATCTGCCCGTTCGTGAGCTGGTCGCTCCTCGTCAAGGCGACCGCCGGACGTCGACATCGTCGCTCTCGTTCCGCGCGCCGGACCTGAGCCTGAAGATCTTTCCTGCGTCGCCCGCCCACAGCTCGGTGTTCGTCGTCAGGTAGAAGCCTGCGCAGCCCTGATACGGCCCCCAGCTTCGCTCGGCGAACGCGCGCAGTTCCGCGTCGGGCAACGCCTCCCCGTCGAAGTAGAACTGGCGGAGGGCTTCCCGAATGTAGAGATCGAGCGGGATCCAGTCGCGGCGGCGCGCCCCGAGTATCAGCCCGAGGTCTGCCGTGTACGGCCCGACGCCTGGTAGCACCGTGAGCTCCCGCCGTGCCTCCTCACGCGGAAGGCGCCCGATCGCCTCGAGGTCGACCCCGCCCACGACAGCTTCGGCGAGCGCCTTGATGTACCGGTCGCGGTAGCCCACGCCGCACGCCCGGATCGCGCTCAGGGGGGCGGCAGCCAGCTGCTCGGGCGTGGGCGAGGCGTGGTAGGCGCGTCCGCCCGCCTCGAGCGGGTCGCCGAATGCGGCCGCGAGGTTCGCGCGCATCGCATAGAGGCGGCGGAAGAACGTGTTCTGGGCGCAGATGCAGTCGACGATCGCGTCGAACATCGAATACGACGACTTGTCCTTCGCCCCGTAGTTGAAAGCGATGCTCGCGGAAAGGACGGGATCGGAGGCGGCAAGCGCGTAGAACGGGCGGAGGTCCTCGTCCAGGCACAGATGCCAGGAGATGCGCTCGCGGATCTCCGCGAGATCCGAGCGAGAGACGCTCTCGTGGCAAGCCACGCCGAGCTCGAGCCGCGGCGCCTCCACCGAACCGCGCGACCGGACGTCGACCTTGACCAGCCGGCCCGATACCAGCCGGAGAATCTGCACCAGCGAATCGCCCTCGCGCAGCGCCGGCGCAATCACGTAGTGCCGCAGATGGAAGTCGAAGCTGTAGGGAGCGACGATGTCCGCCGCGCCGAGCTCGATGCGCTCTTTCACTTCAGCCACGCTTACAGCAAGTATTCGCCTACCCGCGGCTGCCGTCGAGGACAGCGGTCGCGCTACTCCCAGAACTCGTCCTCCACGGTCTGATGCGCATCTGACGTCGGCAGCGCTAAGGGCTCCGGCTACGCTCGGCGCGTGAAGCGCCATCCGGCCTTGATTCCGCTCTCGCACGACCACCATCACGGTCTGGTGCAGGCGAGGCAGCTTCGCCGCGCGGCAGAGCGCCCGGCCGCTGAACGGCGCGACGCAGCGGCTACGTTTCTCCGGTTCTTTGCGAGCGAGACGCACCGACACTTCCGCGAGGAAGAAGAGCGCTTCTTCCCCCTTCTCGTGGCAGCCAAGGAGCCGGCAACCGAGTTCCTCACTCGCGGCCTGCTCGAGCATCAACGCCTCCGTGCGCTCGCGGAGGCCCTCGAGAGCGAGCTCGACGACGGTGACGCTTCCGCGAAGCAGATGCAGGAGATCGCGAACGTCCTCGAAGAGCACATCCGCTTCGAGGAGCGGACGCTCTTTCCGCTCATCGAGGAGATCGCATCCCGGGGCGCCCTCCGCTTCTTCACTACGAGTGCGGGAGTGACGCGCGTCGATCTCCTCGCCCGGGATGGCACAGGCCCGCTCTGGGGCACCGAAACCGAAGACCTCAACGCCACCCTGCTTGCGTGGCCGCCCGGCGCCGGGCCTCCCGGGCACGTCAACGCCGAGCGCGACGTCCTGCTCGTCGTGCTTGCCGGCTCCCTCACCCTCACCGTCGACCGAGAGGCACTGGTCGTCGACGCTGGCAAGGTGGTCGCCATCCCCAAAGGAAGCACACGGGCGATCAGTGCTGGAGCGGATGGCGTCCGCTACCTCTCCGTCCACACCCGAAGGCCGCCGCTGCAGATCGCGCGGAAGTCCCGGTAGCTCGCTCTTCGGCCGCAACGTCCGAACGGGCCGTGTTGTTTCCAGCGGTGACCGCTTAGGCTGTGGCCGAGCCAGCGAACGAAACCTGTGCAGACCCGCCCGCTTCCCGAAACGCCCGACGCCCGTTCCCCCGCCGGGGCGGAGATCCGCTACTTGATGGAGGGCGCAACCGGCAACATGATCCACTCCACGGTCCCGCCTGGGCAGGTGAACCGAGCGACGGTACATGCCACGGTGAGCGAGTTCTGGCATGTCCTGTCCGGCCGGGGGGAGATTTGGCGCCGGGACGAGAGCGGGGACGAGGTGATCGTTCCGATGCTGCCGGGTGTCTCCATCGACATCCCGGTCGGTACTGCCTTCCAGTACCGCTGCACCGGCGACGAACCGCTGCGGTTTCTGTGCATCTCGATGCCGCCCTGGCCGGGCGACGCGGAGGCAACTCCAATCGAGGGCCCATGGGTAGCGACAGCGCCGGTCGGCCCAGTGTCCTCCGCCCCCGAACCCTGACGTACATCTCGGTGGCGGGAAGCGAGCCGTTTGGGCCAGAGATGACTCTCCAGGACGAAATCGATGTCCAGGGCCGCTACTCCACGGTGAATGCGGAGTACTGCTTGCCCCCGGTGTAATGGCCCGGCAGGTTGCAGAGCAGGATGTACTTCCCGGCTGCGAGTTCGACGGTGAGCTCGGCGCCCCAGCCTCCGCCCGGGATCCGGGGATCGGCAGCGCCCGGCTTCTTGTCCGAGGGCACGATCGGGGGCGTCGCGTAGGGGGCCGCGCCGATGATGTTCTCCTCGACCAGGTCCGCCACATCCTCTTCCGCGTTGATCGGAAGATCGCCGGGGGGGACATCGTCGAGATTGGAGTAGACGATGAACTCGTGGGTGAGCTCACCCGCGTTGGTGACGGCGAACGTCACGGTGCCGGCTTCCACCGTCGCTCGATCGGGCCTGACGAAGTACGTCAAGCCTGACTCGCCCAGCTTCGTGTCGACGATCGTGCCCTTGGCAGCGGCGCTCGTCGATGAATCATCGTCGCCGCCGCACGCCGTCACGCTGACCGACAACACCGCGACGCCCAGCAGCACTCCCAGCATCCGGACTGGTCTCACGACACACCCTCCTACTCGATCGGTACCCGCTTCGCGACCCCCAGGTTGACTCCACTGCCGGTCAGCGGAATGCTCGGGTAACCCACTCTCACATCAGACCCTGGCGGCGACAGCGCTGGAGGTAGTCGCGCCACCTACCCCACCAGCAGCGGCGCGAGCTCGCGCGGCCGGAGCGTGAAGACCGCATGGTCGGAGGCGAGCTCGACGGGCTCGACGCCCAGGCGTGCCGCCATCTCACGCTGTGTCGCAGGCGGCAGGATGTTGTCCTCTGTGCACAGAACGTAGGTGCAGGGCACATCGGGGAGCGACCGGCCGGGCCAGGGCTGTTCCATGGCCGCCCAGCCCTGCGGACGCTGCGTGATCTCGAGGAAGGCGAGATACGCCTCCCGCTCTTCCGGCGGCACGATCGATGCGAGCAGCTCCAAGTCGAACGACCGGCAGCCGTTGCCGTCGTCACGCGAGACGGCCATGATCGTCTCGCGGACGTCGGCACCGGCAAGATCCACGATCGAGCGCCCGGGCTCGGGGACGAGCGCCGTCACGTAGACCAGGCGGTCGACGTGAGTGAGCTCGGGCACGAGCGAGATCGTCGCGCCGCCTGCCGAGTGGCCGACGACCACGACCGGCGGCCCCTCGATTCCGGCCATCGCCCCGGCCACGGTGCGGGCGTAGTCCTCGAGCATGGCCGCGGGATCCGTGCACGGAAGGTCGACGGCGATGACGCGGTGACCGAGCGCCTCGAGCTCGGGAATGACCGGTGCGAGCTCGGCAGGACTGCCGAACCCGCCGTGAACCAGGACGAACGTCGTCATCGTGGCTCCCTGCTTCCGAGATGGCTCGGCATGTTGGCGCCACCCTACGGAACCAACCGCGTCTCCGCGGGACCCGCAGATCAAGTCGGCGGCAGAAGCCCTCGGTCCACCAATTCGCGCCGTAACGCCAAGGGGTCGGTAAACACGATCGTGCGGAACCCGAGAGAACGCGCGGCAGCGACGTTCGCCGCCGAGTCGTCGATGAAGAGCGTCTCTTCCGGCTCGAGAGCGAACCGCTCGACGAGGTGTTCGAAGATCCGGCGGTCGGGCTTGACCAACCCGACCTCGCCCGAGACGACGATCCCCTCGAACCATCCCAGGAAATCGAACCGCTCGCGTGCGACCGGGAACGTCTCGGCCGACCAGTTGCTGAGGGCGAGCAGCCTCACCCCGGCGACACGCAGCTCTGCGAGGACCTCGACCGTCTCCTGGATCTCTCCGGCGAGCATCTCGGTCCAGCGCCCGTGGAACGCTTCGATCAGCTCCCGCTGCTCGGGATGCTCTGCGACCAGAGCCTCGATCGCCTCGCCCCACGGCCGTCCGGCGTCCTGGCGCGCGTTCCACTCCATCGTGGTCACCTCGGCGAGAAACGCCTCCATCTCGTCCGGGTCGTCGAAGAGCTTCCCGTAGAGGTAGCGCGGGTCCCAGTCGATGAGGACGCCGCCGAGGTCGAAGACCACTGTCGTCGGTGACGCACCCGGCATGGCAGCACGCTAGCGAGCTGTGCTGTGGCGTCAGGAGCGATTACGGGCCGCCTCGTCGGCGCTGAAGACCTCAGATGTCGAGCCGCTGATCCTCGAGGTCGAGATCGCGGCCGACGCGCATCCAGACCTCGTTCGAGATCACGCCGGTCCGCCGGAGCTCGACGAGAGCGTTTCGCTCCGCGTCCAGGAGCTCACGTCGCAGGCGTTGGTAGTCCTGCGAGCGCGTCTCGATGCCGCCGTCGTCCTCGTCGTCGAGCCGCGCCCGGAAGCGGTTCGTGCGGAAACGGTACGCGCCGCGTAGTCGCTCCGCCGTGTCGTCGCGGACCCAGTCCTCCTCGAGCAACTCCTCGAGCCGCGCGAGCGCGGCCTCGGCCGCGTGGATGCGGGCCTTGGCGTCCTCGCGCGCCTCGACCTCGTCGTCCTTCAGGCCCAGAGCTCGAATGACGAGCGGCATCGTCAGGCCCATGCCGACGAGCGTCGCGACGATGACCGCGAAGGTGAGGAAGAGGATCAGGTCGCGGCCGGGAAACGGCGTCCCCACATCCGTCGTGAGCGGCAGCGCGAGAGCCGCGGCGAGCGAGACGCCGCCACGCATTCCGGCCCAGGAGACGAAGACCCCTCCCCGCCAGTTGGCCACCCGCCCTGCGATCTTCTTGGGTGCGTGAAGAACCACGAAGACCCATGCGAACCGCAGCGCGATCACGGTCGCGCTCACGACGACCGCATACCAGAGGAGCCTCGCCACCGAGTACTCGTCTAGGGCGTCGACCACGACGGGGAGCTGCAGCCCGATGAGCACGAAGAGCAGCGCATTCAACAGGTACTGCACGATCTCCCACACGGCAAGCGCCTGCAGGCGCACCTGCGGGCTCGTCAGCTCCGGCGTGTACCAGCCGAGGTAGACACCGGCGGTCACGGTCGCGAGAACGGCGGAGACGCCCATCAGCTCGGCGGGGATGAACGCTACGTACCCCGTGAGGAGCGAGATCGTGATCTCGGCCGGTGGGTTGTCGAGCCGGCGCCGGATCTGCCGGACGAGCCAGCCGACGACGAGCCCGACGGCGATGCCTCCCCCCACGCTGACGAGGAAGAGCCCGCCCGTGTAGAGGGCGGAGAACGATCCGGCGACGACCGCCGCAACCGCGACACGGTAGAGGACGAGACCCGTCCCGTCGTTCACGAGGCTCTCGCCCTCGACGATCATGACGAGCTTGCGGGGGACGCCGAACCGACGCGCGATCGCAGTTGCGGCGATCGGGTCGGTCGGCGACACGATCGCGCCCAGCACGAACGCACTCGGCCACGAGAGGCCCGGAACGAGCTCGTGCGCGACGACGGCGACGCCTGCCGTGGTTGCGACGACCAGGCCGACTGCGAGGAGCCCGATCGGCTGGACGCTCGAGCGCAAATCTCGCAGCGACGTGAAGAACGCTGCGCTGTACAGGAGCGGCGGCAAGACGCCGTAGAAGACGAGCTCCGGGTCGAGCTCGAACTCCGGCATCCCGGGCACGAGGCCGAGCACGAGCCCACCGATGACAAGGAGGATCGGATACGGGATCCTCAGTGCCGGCGCGCCCGCCAGCAGGGTGGCGACAGCGAGGATGAGGACGAGCGCGACGAGTCCGTCCTGAAGCTCGAGATGCATCGCGTCATCCTTACCGTCTCCGGCTGCGACGCGAAGCGGATGCAGTGGACGGGACCCGCTGACATCCGCGAGGATCCGGGGGCCCATGCGTGCCGACTCGACGACCGAGGCCGCCGTCGAGGCGGTGTTGGACCGACTTGCCCGTGTCTACGTCGAGCGAGACGTGGAACTCCTGCGCGCAGTGTTCGCGGCGGATCCGGACGTCGTCATGTTCAGCCCGGGAGCGAAGGCGCGGTTCGTCGGGATCTCCGAGATCGAGGCGAAGGCCGTAGGCGACTGGTCGACGAGCGAGTCTGCGTCCCTGGCGTACCGGCGCAGGTCGGTGTCGGCGGCCGGCGCGGTGGCGTGGGCGGCGGTCGACGCCGATTTCACGGTGAACGCAGACGGCGAGGAGAGGACCCTGCCGGCGCACATCACGTTCGTGCTCGAGCGGCGAGGCGACGAGTGGTCGATCGTGCACGCCCACTACTCGTTCGCCTGATCGTTCGACGGACCGGGTACGGTCGGCGTCGGTGCCGGATTCGAGCGTGACACTCCGACCCGCCGCCGCGCCCGACGCAGATTCGGTCGCCGAGATCTGGCGCGTGGGATGGCAGGGTGAGCATCTCGGCCACGTGCCGCAGGAGCTCGTCGACGCGCGGACGGACGAGTCGTTCCAAGTGCGCGCCGCAGAGAGGATCGACGACACGACGGTGGCTGTCGTCGATGGTGAGGTCGCAGGCTTCGTGATGGTCGTGGACGACGAGGTCGAGCAGGTCTACGTCGCCTCGCCCCACCGCGGGAGCGGCGTTGCGAACGCGCTCATCCACGCGGCGGAGCAGCGCGTCCGCGCCAACGGCCACGCGCGGGCGTGGCTCGCGATGGTCGCCGGGAACGCGCGCGCTCGCGCGTTCTACGAGCGAAACGGCTGGATCGACGAGGGCCCGTTCGTGTACTCGGCGGACTCCGAGCACGGGCCGATCCCGGTCCCGTGCCATCGGTACGCGAAGCCGGTCTGACGC